>NZ_QKTB01000017.1:0-79883 GCF_003234405.1 Curtobacterium sp. MCLR17_045 | reverse complement strand
CCCCGGAAGAACCCGCCGCCGTGCACCCAGACCAGGGTCGGGGATCCCGTGGCGGCGCTCCGGTCCAGCGGTCGGTACCGCCGGACGGGGACCGGACTCCGGCAGGTCGAGGTCGGCGTCGGCGTGCTCGCGGCGTCGGAGGGCGGGGCGGTGACGGTCTCGGTCACGGTCGGGGTCGCCGCACCGCCGTCCGCTCCGTCAGCGCCGGAACACCCCGTCAGCAGCACGGCCAGGGTCGCAGTGGTCAGGATCAGGGCGGCTCTCGTCAGGCGCATGCCTCCACGCTGCCTGCCCCGCCGAGCGGTCGCCCGCATCGTTACCGGGCCGTGTCCCGCCCGCCGCTCCGAAAGCATGCCTGTTCAAGCGCCGCGAGCCCGGCTCCCGCCCGCGTCCTGCGACACTGCTCCCATGCGGGGGAAGCAGCAGGACACGATCGAGGTCGCCGATGAACGGATCGACGGCCCACACGGCCCGGTCCCCGTCCGGCGGTACCGACCGCTGGACCGGAGCGCCGCCACGGGATCCCCGACCCTGGTCTGGGTGCACGGCGGCGGGTTCTTCCGGGGCGACCTCGACCTGCCGGAGTCCGACGCCGTCGCACGGGCACTCGCCGAGCGCGGCCTGCCGGTCGTGACCGTCGACTACCGCCTCGGACCGCTGCCCGGACTGCCCTGGCTCGGCCGGGGTGGACCACGTGGGCGGCGACGGGCGCCCCACGCGCGGGACGAGATCGTCGCCGTCCTACGCCACCTGCACGACGAGGCGCCGTCCGGCCTGCTGCTCGGCGGGGCGAGCGCCGGTGCGTGCTTGGCGGCATCCGCGGTCGCGACCGCCCCGCCGCTGGCCGGCCTCGTGCTGACCTACGGGTTCTTCCACGCCCGACTCCCCCATGACCGGGCGGTGCGGCGACTCGTCCGAGGGCACCGGCGTCTCACGCACGCGCCGCTGCTGCTCGACCTGAGCAACCGGGCGTACGCGGGCGGCCGCCCCACTGCGGTCTACCCGGCGTCCGACGACCTCGGCGGGTTCCCCCGCACCCTGTTGATCGACGCCGAGCGGGACGTGATGCGCGCCTCGGGCGAGCGCTTCGCGAACGAGCTCGAGGCCGCGGGCACCGAGGTCGAACGACACGTCCTGCCGGACAGCCGTCACGCGTTCCTCAACCGACCCGGCACGCGGGACTTCGACGACACGATCGAACGCATCGTGGACTGGGCCGACCGGACCCCCATCCGCTGAACGCTCATCCGGCTGCGAACGGCGGACATCCGGGGACGGCACGCCTGCGGCGGACGTACTCTGGAAACGGAAGCAACGGCGGTTCCGAATCCCCTTCGCCACGCTCCCTGCCGTGGCGTCTCACCACCGTGACGAAGAGTTCCATCGTGACCGAACACCTCATCGAGTACGTCGCCCGCGACCGCACGGGCATCACCGCCGTCGTGACACCGACCGGTGTCATCGACGTGGACACCGTGATCCAGCACATCCGCGCCGGCCACGCGGGCTACTACGTGGCTGCGGACTCATGGAAGCGCACCCCGGTCCGGAGCATGTCCTTCATCGGCGGGACTTACCTGTTCGCGAACTGGGACGGGTCGAAGCGGAACATGCTGCACGACCTGGCGTTCCGCTCACCGACCCGCTCGATCGAGACGCCCCACGAGCCGGAGTCGCGGTTCTCGCGGTTCCTCGACGCCTTGTTCGGCAGGCGCTCACCGCAGCTCTGACCCAGCCCCCTGCCCGTCACGGTGCCTGAACAGACGGGTACGTGGGGTGGAGGTGACCGCCTGGAGGCGCGGCGTGCGTTGCGGACGCAGGTCGCGCCTCCAGGCGGTCGCGTCCGTCAGCGGACCGACTTGATGGGCAGGATCACGAGGGCACCGAGGATGACGGCGACGCCGGCACCCCAGAGCATGAGCGTGTAGTTCTGGCCGCCACCGATGCCGAGCAGGAACAGACCGACGGCGGGGGCGAGTGACTGCGGCAGGGCGTTCGCGATGTTGATGACGCCGAGGTCCTTGCCGGGGCGCTCCGGGTCGGGCAGCACGTCGACGACCAGGGCGGTGTCGATGGCGGCGTAGATGCCGAAGGCGAAACCGAGGACGATCTCGGCGAAGTAGAACCCGCCGACGCTGTCGACGTGGGCCAGGATCACCAGGCCGACGGCGGTCATGGCCGTCGAACCCCAGACGAAGACCTTGCGACGCTGGATCCGGTCGGACACCCAGCCGGAGACGGCGGCACTGACGAGCAGGGCGATCGTGTACAGCAGCACGCCGAACGCGACGACCCCGACCGCTTCGCCCTGCGGGAGCCCGATGCGGTCCTGCATGTAGAGGAGTCGGTACGTCGTGAACATGAACGTGCCGAAGGTGATGAGGAAACGGCCCCACCAGGCGAGCCCGAAGTCGCGGTGCTTGATCGGGTTCGTCCAGAACGAGCTGATCAGGTTGACCCAGCTGAAGGGCTTGACGGGCGTCGTCGGCAGGTCGTCACGGGCGACGAACGAGTAGACGAGGACCGCGATGATCGCCAGGACGCCCGGTGCGATGAACAGGACCGGCAGGTTGCCGACCAGGTACACGGCCAGGTAGAGCCCGGCCAGGATCGCGATGTTCTGTGCCAGGGCGATGACGCTCGAGGCCTTGCCGCGCTGGAACTCCGGCACGTTGTCGGCGAAGCTCGCCGTCAGCGTGGAGAGGACGGCGTTGGCGGAGACCTGCGCCAGCACCCAGGCCAGGGTGAGCTGCAGTACGTCGGGCGAGAACGCGAGCCAGGCGAGGGAACCGACGAAGACGACGACACCGCCGACCATCCAGGGGCGACGACGGCCCCACCGCGTGCGGGTGCGGTCGGAGAGCGCGCCGAACAGGGGGTTGGCGAACAGGGCGCCGAGCGCTCCGAACGGCAGGACCGAGCCGACGACGGTCTCGGGGCTCGTCGGGTTCAGCTCCGTCGCCTTGATCGACATGCTCACGAAGACGGGCGTGAGCAGGGCGACGAACAGGCCGAACTGGGCGAAGCTCAGGCCCCAGAGGTAGCCGCGGCCCACCCGGACGGTGCTGACGGACTGCGTGATGCCCTCGACCGAGAACGCTCGGGACGCCGCGGCGTCCGTGGCGGTGGCTCCGGCGGCTGCGGTGACCGCTGGGGACGCGGTCCCGGCGATGCCCCGCGTGGGTTCTTCCTTCGACGTCGGTGTCGACATGACTCCTCCTTGAGTCACAGGGGGCTTCGGCGCCCGCTGAATCCCTAGTGCTGCTAGGTGATCGGGACTGTAGCACCGGAAACCTCGTGCCGGAAGGTTTTGCGCTGTTTGTTTCGTCGGGGCGGACGAGTGGGTGCAGACGCGCGCGGATGCGTGCAGACGCAGAACGACACCGCCGTTGTCGGAGGACAACGACGGTGTCGTTCTGCGTCGACCCGCAGGCCGGAAAGGAGCCGCTAGTGCTCGCCGTCCTCTTCCGGGTTGAAGTGCGAGTCGTCGCCCGTGTGCCCCGCGGCCAGGCCGTCGGGGTTGTTCGGGATGGTGTTGTCGTCGCCGAGGCCGCCCGGCTTCTCGGTGCCCTCGGAGTCGTTCTTCGGGGCGTCGTGCGTGTTGTCACTGTCGGTCATGAGCTGCTCCAGTGCAGAGATCGATCCGGCAGCACTGCCGCCGGTGGTACTGAGGACTCGGACAGTACGTGGCGCACCTCGGAAACCGCCGTCCGACCGGGGGAAGCGGATGACAGGGACCGGGGTGATCGGTAGATTGTTCAACAACCCGCGACGACAGGGAGCACCCGTGACGACGATCGACCTGAACAGCGACCTGGGCGAGGGCTTCGGCGCCTGGGCCATGGGCGACGACGCCGCGATGCTCGACGTCGTCTCGAGCGCGAACGTCGCCTGCGGGTTCCACGCCGGTGACCCGACGATCATGCTCGCCACCGCCCGCGCCGCCGCCGAGCGTGGTGTGGCGATCGGCGCGCACGTGGCCTACCGCGACCTGATCGGCTTCGGCCGCCGACCCGTGCACGTCACCCCCGACGAGCTGTACGCCGACGTCGTCCACCAGCTCGGTGCGATGGCCGCCACCGCGCACGTCGCTGGCACGGCCGTCACCTACGTCAAGCCGCACGGCGCCCTGTACAACACCGCCTGCGCCGACCCGGTGCAGGCCGAGGCCGTCGTCCGTGCCGTGGCCGACGTCAACCCGTCGCTCGCCGTGCTCGCGCTGCCCGGGTCGGAACTGCTGCTGGCAGCCGAGCGGCACGGGCTCCGCGCGGTGAGCGAGTCCTTCGCCGACCGTGCCTACGAACCCGACGGCTCGCTGGTGTCACGGAAGCAGCCGGGGTCGGTGCTGCACGACCCGGACGAGGTCGCAGCCCGGGTGCTCCGCATGGTCACCGACGGGGTCGCGACCGCCGTCGACGGGTCCGAGATCGCCGTGCGTGCCGACTCGGTCTGCGTGCACGGCGACTCCCCGGACGCGGTCGCGATGGCCCGTGCCATCCGAGCGCTCCTGACCGAGCACGGCGTGACGATCGCGCCGTTCGCGCCGTGACTGGCCCGGAGGTCCGCTCCGCTGGCGGCACCGCACTCCTCGCCACGTTCGGGTCCCTCGCCGACGTCGTCGCCTTCCGCGCCGGACTCGCACAGGCCACCCTGCCGGGGCTGACCGAGGTCGTCTCCGGCGCCCGGACACTGCTGCTCCGATTCGACCCGACGACGACGGACCCCGGACGGCTCCGCTCCGAGCTCGCGCAGGTCGCCCCGGTCAGCGCAGCGCTCGAAGCGCACGACGCCGACCCGCTCGTCATCCACGTCACCTACGACGGCGAGGACCTCGACACCGTCACCGAACTGACCGGCATGCGGCGCGACGAGCTCGTGGCGTGGCACACCGGGCAGCTCTGGACGAGCGCGTTCTGCGGCTTCGCCCCCGGCTTCAGCTACCTCACCGCCAGCGATCGCCCGCTCGACCTGCCCCGCCGCAGCACCGCCCGCACGGCCGTCCCCAGCGGCGCCGTGGCGTTGGCCGGCGAGTTCAGCGCCGTCTACCCGCGGACATCGCCCGGCGGCTGGCAGCTCATCGGCCGCACCGAAATGCCGATGTGGTCCCTCGAGCGCACGCCTCCGGCGCTCGCGCCCGCCGGCACGCTCGTCCGCTTCGTCGTGGCGGGTGCGGCATGACCGCGCTGACCGTCGTGCAGGTCGGCTACGGCGCAACCACGCAGGACCTCGGGCGCCCGGGCTTCAGCGACATGGGCCTCGGGGCGGCCGGAGCAGCCGACCGCGGCTCCGCGGCGCTCGCCAACCGGCTGGTCGGCAACCGTCCCGACGCGGCCGTCCTGGAGGCCCTGCTCGGCTCCGTCACGCTCCGCGCCGACGCGTACGTGGTCGCGGCCACGACCGGCGCGGCCTGCCCCGTCGAGGTCGAGCGGGCGGACGGATCGGTCCGCGGTGCCGCCTCGCACGAGGTGCTGCTGCTGGCCCCGGGCGACACGCTCCGGATCGGCATCGCGACCGTGGGCCTGCGCGCCTACGTCGCGGTCCTCGGGGGCTTCGCGGTCGACCCGGTGCTCGGCAGCCGCTCGTGGGACTCCCTCGCGCGCCTCGGTCCGCCGCCGCTGTCGGCCGGTGACGTCCTGCCCGTCGGTGACGCACGGGTGTCGTGGCCGATCGTCGACGCGGTGCCGCAGCCCGAGCCGCGGTGGCCGGACGAACCGGTCGTGCTCGACGTGGTGCCCGGACCGCGCGACGACTGGTTCACCCCGGAGTGGCGTGCGACCCTGACGGGTCAGGACTTCTCCGTCAGTGCGGACAGCGACCGTGTGGGGGTCCGCACCACGGCCGAGACGCCGCTCGCCCGCTCCGTGGCACGCGAGCTGCCGAGCGAGGGCGTCGAGACCGGGTCACTGCAGGTACCACCCGAGGGCTTCCCCGTGCTGTTCCTCGCCGACCACCCGGTGACCGGCGGCTACCCGGTCGTCGCGGTCCTGACACCGTCGTCGATCGACCTCGCTGCGCAGCTCCGTCCGGGCGATCCGCTCCGGTTCCGCATCCTCGGCTGACCGACCCGGAACAAGCGCAGGGGGTCAGGGGTTGGCTTGGACACCGCTGACGAAAGGTTCCCCATGTCGATGACCGTCCTGCTCGAGGTCCAGTTCCAGAGCGACGCCCCCGAAGACGCACTCCAGGGTGCGATCCGCGAGACGCTCGAACAGACCGCGTCGTTCCACGGCCTAGAGTCGCTCGAGGTCCTGGTCGACGACGAGGACCCGGCGCGCATGGTCGTCGTCGAGTCGTGGACGACCGCCGAGGACCACGACACGTACGTGGCCTGGCGCGCGACGCCGGAGGGTGCTCCGGCGATGGCACCGTTCCTCGCCGCGACGCCGGTCACCCGCACCTTCGCGCGGACCCTCCCGCTCGACTGAGCAGACGCCGAAACCGAAGCTGACGCCGACGCCGACGCCGGTGCCGCGGCACGACGACGGCGCGATCGCTCAGATCGCGTCGTCGTCGGTGTCGAGCGGCACCGGTCGGTCGTCGTCGGGGAGCAGTTCGTCGTCCGCATCGTCGACCACCGGCAGGTCGTCGGGGTCGAGCACGGTCGGCTCCGGCTCGTAGTCGGTCTCCTGCGCCTCGCGGAAGTCGTCGAGGGTCTCGTCGTCCTTCGGATCGCTCATGGCCCCGAAGGTACCTCCGGATCCTCGACGTGTCCGCAGACGATCAGCGCTCCCGACGACGGTCAGCGAGCGGCGTGCTCCCGGGCCTCCATCGCGTCCCAGGCGAAGCTCGCCAGCCAGTGGGTGGAGTAGTACTCCTCGCCCACGCTCGCCGCGAGACCCGAGACCAGCAGCCGGTCGGCCGCGTCGTCGAGCAGGTCGGCGATGCCGGTGCCGGAGTCGTCCGGGCCGCCGGCGCGGAGTGCGTCCGCGATGCGCCGGGCCGATCCCGCCCGCGACAGGTCGAGCCCGAACAGGTGCACCTGCTGCGGGTCGTTCTCGTCCCGGACCACCGTCGACCGCAGGATCGCGTCACCCGGCTGTACCGCGGCGAAGAAGCCGCGGGCCCACGTCGCGAACTCCGGGGCGGGCAGCACCGCCCGCATCAGGTCGGCTTCGGCCAGGCCCGCGGACAGGAAGTCGTGCCCGCTCCGCTCCCAGGCGAACGGCCACCCGGCGTCCGCGCCGAACCAGTCCTTCGCAGCCCCCTCGACCGCAGCCGCCAGGGCCGGACGGTCGAGCGACCGGGCTGCCTCGAGCACGAGCAGCAGCCCGAACGCCGAGTTCGAGTGCACGCCGTGCCGGACGGGGTGCGCGGCCCCGTCGATCCACCGGACGACCAGGTCTTCGAGGACGTCGACGACGGGTGCGAACCCGGGTGCCAGTGCCCGGACAGCGGGCGCCTCGGATGCCGAGACCTCTGCGGCGAGCCGGGCGAGCCAGGCCCAGCCGTAGGGGCGCTCGTAGTGCGGTGTCTCACGCAGGTAGGCGGCCTCGGTTGCGAGGTGATCCGTCGTGAGGTGCGCCTGCAGGATCGAGGTGAGCCGGGCCTCCAGGTCGGTGGGCAGGCCGTGCGCGACCAGGCGCGCCGCGAGCCAGTGCATGTGCACGGACGAGTGCCAGTCGTACGACGTGGCGAAGGCGGGGTGGAGCTCGACGGGCAGGGCCCGGTCGTCCGGTCCGGACGTCGCGTGGTGCGCGGCGTACGGGTACTCGCGGGTCGTGTTGTCCGCGGCGACGGCCGCGAAGCGGTCGGCCCAGGCAGCCCGGGTCAGGTCGATCGGGGCGGCATCAGAATGCGACAAGGTACATGACTCCCATGTTGACGACGAGCAGGATGGCGGCGGTGGGGATCTGCGCCTTGATCGGGCCGTACTTGTCCCGCATCTCGAGCAGGGCAGCCGGCACCAGGTTGAAGTTCGCGGCCATCGGGGTGACGAGCGTGCCGCAGAAGCCGGCGAGCATGCCGATCGCGAAGATCGCGGCGGGGTTGCCATCGAAGCCCTGCACCAGGACGGGCCAGCCGATCGCGGCCGTCATGATCGGGAACGCGGCGAACGCGTTGCCCATGATGATCGTGAACAGGGCCATGCCGAGGCAGTAGATGACCACGGCGGCGAGCAGCGAGCCGTCGGGCAGGACCGACTTGATGATGGTGCCGACGGCGTCACCGACCCCCGCCTGGGTGAAGACGATGCCGAGCGTCGAGAGCATCTGCGGCAGCAGCGCCGCCCAGCCGATCGCCTGCAGCAGGCGACCGCCCTCGCGGATCGGGGTGGCGATCCTCGGCGGGCGCAGGACGAACACGGCCACGACGACGGCGAGCACCGAACCGATGCCCAGACCGGTCAGTGTCGCACTGCCCTCGGCGAGGAGCGGTTCGCCGCCGAACGAGACGAGGGGGCCGAGCGTCGCGACCAGCACGGCGACCACCGGCACCACGAGGGCCGGGATGAAGAGCCGGTTGCCGTACTTCGTCGCGAAGGCGGCGCGCTCGTCCGGACTGGTGGTGGCGAGCACACTCGTGCTGCCGCTGCCGGCGTCCGTGATCTTCTGCGTCACGCCGGTGGGTTCGGCGGGGCCGGTCTCGGCACCCGTGCCCGCGCCGGGGATGCTCGCGACCCGGGTGCGGCTCGTCGTCCCGGTGAAGCCGAGCCCCGCGAGCGCAACCATCACGAGGACGGCGATCCCGAGCGTCCAGGCCGGCACGGTGCCGGCGGCGACGAAGGTGCCGTAGAAGAACGACAGGCCGAGGATGCCCCAGAACGCCGCGTTGCCCAGGCGCTTCGCGTGCGCGGTGTCGGTGACGATCAGGACGGCGACGGCGATGAAGAACGCGCCGATGAGCCAGTAGAGCCATTCGCTGGTGATCACGCTGCTGCCCCCAGGGTCGGGGCGTCGGCACGGGCGTCCGCCGCCATCTTGTCGAGTCGGCGGTCGAACAGCAGCAGGCGTCCGCCGTGCACGATGAGTGCCGCGATGCCCGTCGGGATCGCCCACAGGGCCAGGTCGATCGGTTCGAGCGACAGCCCGTAGGTCGAGTCGACGAACGTCGTGATGAGCAGGATCGAGCCGACGGCGACGAAGACGTCCTCGCCGAAGAACACGCCGACGGTGTCCGACGACGCCGAGTAGCCCTTGATCTTCTCGCGCATGCGGTCGTCGATGCGCCCGTACTTCTTGGTCGCCGCACCCTCGGCCATTGGGTAGACCAGCGGGCGCACGGTCTGCGCCGGGCCACCGATGCTGGTCAGACCGACCGCAGCGGTGACCTGCCGGATCACCAGGTAGCCGGCGAGCAGACGACCCGTCGTCAGCTTGTCGAGCTTCGCGATCAGGCGCTTCGCCTGGTCCTGCAGGCCGTAGCGCTCGATCAGGCCGATGACGGGCAGGACGAGCGCGAAGGTCGTGACGGACCGGCTCGAGGCGAACCCGTTGCCGAACGCGTCGAGGATGCCGACGGGACCGATCCCGCCGATGGCCGCGGTCACGATGCCCGCGACCGTGACGACGAGGAGCGCGTTGATGCGCAATGCGAAGCCGACGATGACGACGGCGACGCCGATGAGGACGAACATGCGGGACAGTCTGGACCGCATTGTTCAACAATCGCAAGAGCCGGTTCTGCTCTGTAACACGCCCTTCACAAACGCCACCCGTGCCAGGATCGGTGCCATGACCCGAACCGTCGGCGGCGCTGACTCCACGGCCACGCGGTTGCGCACCATGATCGCGTCGGGTGGGTTCTCCCCTGGGGCGCAGCTGTCCGAGGAGCGGCTGAGTGACCAGCTCGGGGTCTCGCGGAACACCCTGCGCGAGGCCTTCCGACTCCTCGCCCGCGACCGTCTGGTCGAGCACGTGTTCAACCGCGGGGTGTTCGTCCGCCGGCTCTCCGCCGCCGACGTCACCGATCTCTACGCGGCTCGGCGGGTGCTCGAAGAGGCAGCCGTGCGCGCCTGCACCCCCGACGCACCGGCACTCGCCGAGGCCGCTGCAGCGGTCGCCGACGCCCGGGCAGCAGCGTCCGCGGGCGACTGGGGCGCGGTCGGCACGGCCGACATCCGGTTCCACGCCGAGCTCGTGCGCGCGGTGCCGAGCGAGCGGATTCACGCCCTGATGGACGGCCTGCTCGCCGAGATGCGGCTCGCCTTCCTGACCACCGCGGACCCGGCCTCGTTCCACGCCGACTTCGTCGAACGCAACGACGCGATCGTGTCCGCGTTGCGCGGTGGCGACCAGGACGCCGCCTCGGCGCTGCTCGCCGACTACCTCGACGACGCGGAGCGGACGCTGCGGGTCGCCGCCGGCGCAGCCGACTGAGGGACGGCCAGGAGGCCCGGTGCGGCTCCGCCCCGCACGCGCAGTCCGAGCGGGCTCACGCTGGCGCCCGTGGATCGCTCGGTCAGGACTTCCCGCCGAACAGGGCCGTGACCGCGTCCACCACGACCTGGCGACGCCGCGGCGGCGTCACGGCCTGCACCAGCGGCTCGTACTCCGGAGCGGTCGCGCTCCAGAACGCCGCGGTGTGCAGCACGAGCCCGAGCAGCACCGCCGGACGGAACGCCCGCGGCAGGACCCCGGCGCGCTGCGCGTGCTCGACCTCGGCCACCGCGTCTGCGTAGCTGGTCGCGACGGACTCGAGCGGGACGTCGGCGCGCTCGAGCCGGTGCCAGGTCGCGAGCCGCTGGGCCCAGGGGCGACGGGCGTACGAGTCGTGCACCCGGCCGGCCCAGGCGGCGAGGTCGGCGGTGTCGAGCGGGGCCTCGGCGAACGTCTCGGTCACGGTGTCGGCGACGAGCGCGTCGAACAGCCCCTCCTTGCTGCCGAAGTAGTGGAAGACCTGCGCCTTGTTGCTCGACGCTGCGGCACCGATCCGTTCGACCCTGCCGGCGGCCAGTCCGACCGCGGCGAACTCGTCCCGCGCGGCGAGCAGGAGCCGGGCGCGCATCGCGTCAGCGGCTGGGGGCGTGAATCGGGCCATGGCGACCACCGTACCGATCACGCGGCCCGCAGCGCTGGAGTGCACCGCAGCAGCTTCAGGCCCGCTGTCTCCGCACAGCGCTCCAGAGGACCGACGCGAGCGTCAACAGGACGCTGGCGACCACGGCCCCCTGGACGAGGTCGGCGAAGCCGCGCTGCAGATCGTCACCCGTGACGAGGATCGCAACGACCAACGCCGCCGTCACCGCGAGCAAGATCGACCGAGCTCGCAGGCTTCCGTCCGCGCGACTCACGGCGGCGTGGATCGCCACGAACGGGACCGGGAAGAGCGCGCCGAAGGCAGCCGAGCCGTCGAAGAAGAGGAGGCCGACGAGCAGCCCTGCCCCGAGACCGGTCGACAGCGCCACCCAGTCCGACGTGGAGATCCCGGCCCGCACGGTGCCTCTGCGCCGATGCCGTCCCAGCAAGAGCGGCAGGGCGCAGACGGCGCCACCGACGAGCAGGAACGCCCCCGGATTCCACGACGCCTCGTTCGGAGCGCTCAGCATCGAGGCCCCGAGCGCCATGATGGCGAACAGGATCGCCCGGGCCCCGCTCTGCCCCACGCGCCCAACCGTCCACCGCTGATGTTCCACATCTCGACTCTACTGACCCAGCCCTCGTTCCGCCGAAATACAAATTTCTTGTTCTACGTGCTGGAAGATCAGTAGCGTGAGGTCCTCGGCACAGGCCGGGACTGACATGGGGAGATGACGTTGTCCCGCAATTTCATTGGACGATCTTCGGTAGCGCTCGGAGCGTGCTTGCTCTTCGTGGCAGCTCTTGCCTCGCCAGCAACGGCGGCACAGAACGTCGCGGAGCCAGTCGCCGACGTGGACGTGCACGAACAGGCACGGAAACTCGCTGACCTTTCGCACGCCTACGACTCGAATCAGGCCGGCGGGGGCAACACGGTCAACGGAGGGTTCGCGACGTCACCAGTTGCGTCCTTCCGCTGGAGCTACCGAGGCGTGACGATCGTCGTACCAGCGGGATGCTTCCTCAACATGTCCGTTCGAGGTTCGGGGCTGCGGGTCACGGGGTCGACGACCGCGGTCGAGTGCTACGGCCTCGCTGCGGTCATCCCGGGGATGTTCTGCAACTGGAGCGGCGTCTACCGCTTCAAGGACGTCAACGGGCGGCAGTACGCGCAGGAGACGACGTCGGTGCGTTCAGGCTGCGGACAAGCCGTCTTCAACATCCCCAGCGTCAAGAAGCACACGTTGCGTCCGGGGAGCATGTGCGTCGACTTCCGGAACAACGGCGAAGTACGTGGCCGAACGTGTATGGCGATCTACCGTTGACCGTTCCGGAGCGAGCAACGCCGGCTCGTCTCCGCCGCGTGCTCAGCAGGGTGCTCGCAGCGTGCGCGGTCTTGCTCGGCGTCGCTTGTGTCGTGCTCGTCGTCAATGGATGGCCGCTCTCGGTCGCAACGGGAGCAGCTGGCCTGAGTGCCTCGGGCTTTGCTGGCATGGTGCACCCGAAGAGCAGGGCAGCACCGGTTGCGTTCCTGGTCTGCGTCGCAGTGATCGGCGCCGCGCTCGTCCTCAACCAGGTACTCGCGTAGTCCGACCGCACGACGACAGTTCCGACCCTCCATACGTCCGGAGGTCCATGGGTACGTGTCCGTCCGGCGCCTCCGGCGCATGTCGGACAGTGGACGCAAAGAGGTCGCGACACCGAACCGCGCCATGGCCGCACGAACCGTGCGCGCAGCAGTCAGATCCCCGCGCGAGCACCACGACGACGCACGATTCCACCGCAGATGGGCAACTTTGCGTCCCCCGAACTTCCCTAGGCTCGAGACGATCCGGTAACGCGCACCACTCGTCCGCAGATCCGCGGCCGACCCCGATGACGGGAGGTTCGACATGTCCCAGTTCGCCCAGAAGATCTCGCAGGACGCCATCGTCGGAGAGCCCGAGGTCGTCGAGGACCACCTGTCCGTGCGCGAGATCGCCGCCCACCCCGCCTGGCTCCGGCTCAAGCGTGCAGTCGTCGCCCTGCAGGACCTGCAGACGCGGGACGGCTCCGTCCCCGAACCGTCCGACCACGCCGCTGCCGCCGGTCACGTCGCGGTGATCGTGCCGGCCGTCGCCGAGCTGGCACCGCACTTCCCGCACGACGCTGCGTTCCTCCAGGTGCTGCAGCTCGACTTCGCACGCTGGCAGGAGCAGGGCTTCGGGGTCCCCGACTTCCTCGACTCCCTCACCGCGTTCCAGCCGCAGCAGCACCGCGTCGACGGGCTCGGCCACCTGGTCGTGTTCCCGATGGTCACCCAGAACGGCAGCACCTCGCGCTTCGTCGAGGCGGTCCTGGTCGAGGTCATCTGGCCGGAGTTCATCGCCGAGCTCGAGGCCGGCGACCACGGCAACGCGTTGTTCGTCGCACTGCGGTTCGTCGACTTCACCCCGGGCTACGACACGAACTCGGCGGTGCTGTTCCCCGAGACCGTCGCGATGCGCTCGATCCCCGCCTTCACGTGGGGCGCGATCTTCCAGGACCGCGAGGCCGCCCGCTACCGCCGGGTCGTCCGTGCCGCCGCCGACGTCACCAAGCTCGAGCTGCCGGCCGAGGCCGCTGCGATGCTCGACGACCAGCAGCTGACCGAGCGGGTCTTCGTGATGTGGGACATCATCCACGACCGCTCGCACATGCGCGGGGACCTGCCCTTCGACCCGTTCATGATCAAGCAGCGGATGCCGTTCTTCCTCTACTCGCTCGAGGAGCTCCGCTGCGACCTGACCGCGTTCCGCGAGTCCGTGCGTCTGGAACGCGAGCTGTCCGCCGGACCCGACACGGGCCTCCAGGACGCGCAGCGCGCCATCCGTGACCACGCGCGCCTGGTGCAGTACGCGGTCGTCTTCGACCGCATCTTCCGATTCGCGATCACCGGCAGCCGCATCCGCAACTACGACGGACTGGGCGGCCAGCTGCTGTTCGCCTGGATGCACCAGCACGGCGTCCTGCACTGGACGGACACGCAGCTGACGATCGACTGGCCCGAGGTGCCGGACGTGATCATCGCCCTGAGCGACGAGATCAACGAGCTCTACCGGCGCTCGATCGACCGGCCGAAGTCGGCGCACTGGCTCGCCGCGTACGAGATGCTGACCCGCACACTCACGCCGCACCCGGCGTCGAAATGGGCGCGTGGCCTGCCCGACGAGACGCTCGCCGGACCGCCGCGCGGCTACACCGACGCGGTGCTCGACGACGAGTTCCCGCTGTCGATGTTCTACGAGGCCCTCGACAAGAAGATGGCGACCGTCATCGCGTCCACGGCCGGCATCACCGGCACCACGGACGCCGAGCTCGTCGCCGAGGCCGCCGCGTGACCGACGCCTCGGTGGCCGGTCGCCTGGTGCTGATCGCCGGTGCGACCAGTGCCAGCGGCGCAGCCGTCGCGCGCGCACTCACCGCCGCCGGTGCGGCCGTCGTCGCGGTCGGCACCAGACCCGACGCCCTGGAGGCCCTGCGCGCGTCCGTCCCGGGCGTCACGACGCGCACGCGCGACCTGTCGGACCTCGGTGCGGTCACCGCGTTGGCCGACGACGTCCACGCGGACGCCGGCCGCGTCGACGGGCTGGTCCACCTGGTCGGCGGGTGGCGCGGCGGTGGCAGCATCGTCGGCCAGTCCGACGCGGACTGGGACTTCTTCGACCGCGCCTTCCGGACCCTGCGGAACACGACCCGGGTCTTCCACGACGACCTGGTGGCGTCCCCGGCCGGACGGCTCGCGTTCGTGTCGTCCACCGCGGTCGACTCCCCCACCGCCGGTGCCGCGAACTACGCGGCGGCGAAGGCTGCGTCCGACGCCTGGGTCCGGGCCGTGGCGCAGGGGTTCCGGAAGGAGGCACCGGAGACCGCCGCGGCCGCCGTGTTCGTCGTCGGTGCACTGTCCGGCCTCGAGGAGCGGCTCGGCGCCGAGGTCGTCCGGCTCTGGGACACCCCACCGGCCGACCTCAACGGTGCCCGCATCCCGCTCACGGCGCCTGACCCCTCGAACCTAGGATGAACGCGTGACCCTCCGACTGCACAACCTGGACCTGCGGGGCTTCGCCTCGGACAACTACGCCGGCGTCCACCCCGAGATCCTCGCCGCCATCGCAGCGGCCAACGACGGCCACCAGATCGCCTACGGCGAGGACGTCTACACGGCACGTCTCAACGAGGTGATCCGCGAGCACTTCGGGTCGCAGGCCGAGGCGTTCCCGGTGTTCAACGGCACCGGCGCGAACGTCGTCGGGCTGCAGTCGATGCTGCCGCGGTGGGGAGCGGTCGTGTGCACCGCGACCGCGCACATCCACACCGACGAAGCCGGGGCGCCCGAGCGCGTCGCCGGGATCAAGCTCCTGCCGGTCGAGGCACCCGACGGCAAGCTGACGCCCGAGCTCATCGACCGCGAGGCCTGGGGCTGGGGCGACGAGCACCGTGCCCAGCCGCTCGTCGTGTCGATCACCCAGACCACCGAGCTCGGCACCGCGTACACGGTGGACGAGGTCCGGACGATCGCCGAACACGTCCACTCGCTCGGCATGAAGCTGCACATGGACGGCGCCCGCATCTCGAACGCCGCGGCGTCCCTCGGGGTGCCCCTGCGCGACTTCACCACCGACGCCGGTGTCGACGTGCTGAGCTTCGGCGGGACGAAGAACGGCATGCTCTACGGCGAGGCGATCGTCGTGCTGAACCCCTCGGCGTCCGAGGGGTTGCACTACCTGCGCAAGATGAACATGCAGCTCTCGTCGAAGATGCGGTTCGTCTCCGCCCAGCTCATCGCCCTGCTCAGCGACGACCTGTACCTGCGCTCCGCTGGGCACGCCAACGCCATGGCCGCCCGACTGCGCGGTGCACTGGAGGCCGGTATCGCCGACGGCAGCATCCGGGGCGTCGGCTTCAGCCAGCAGACCCAGGCGAACGGCGTCTTCGCGACCCTGCCCGCCGGGGTGGCCGACCGACTGCGGAAGCACTTCCGGTTCTACGACTGGGACGCCAGCCGCAACGAGGTGCGGTGGATGTGCGCGTACGACACCTCGGAGCAGGACATCGACGACTTCGTCGCGGCGCTGACGCGGGAGCTCGACGCCGCCTGAGCCGGCACCGTCCGGTCCGGCGCGCACCGGTCGGGCGCGCGCCGGGTCGGCACCGGCGGTCGGTTCATCCGAACGGGATGACCCGCACCACGATCGCCACCACGAGCATCGCCATCGCGACCACGGCGGCACGCCACAGCACCTTCCGGTGGTGGTCGCCGAGGTTCACGTTGGCCAGCGACACCAGCAGCAGGATCGCGGGGACCAGCGGGCTCTGCATGTGCACCGGCTGCCCGACGACCGAGGCCCGCGCCATCTCGGCCGGCGTGATCCCGTACGCCGAAGCGCTTTCGGACAGCACCGGCAGGATCCCGAAGTAGAACGCGTCGTTGCTCATGAAGAACGTCAGCGGCATGCTCAGCACACCGGTGATGCCCGCCAGGTACGGGCCCATCGAGTCGGGGATCACCGCGACGAGCCAGTCGGCCATCGCCGCGACCATCCCGGTGCCGTCGAGCACCCCGATCAGCACCCCGGCGGCGAACACCATCGACACGACACCGACGATGCTCGGGGCGTGCGCGACGATCTGCGCGGTCTGCTGCTTGAGCTGCGGGAAGTTCACGAGCAGGGCGATCGCCGTGCCGATCATGAACACGAAGTGCAGCGGCAGGAGCCCCAGCACGAGCGCCACCATCACCGCGACGGTCAGCGCCAGGTTGAACCAGATCCGCTTCGGCCGCAGGGTCGGGCGGTTCGGGTCGAGCATCGTCTCGGCCATGGTGCCGGTCCCCGTGCTCTCGTCCCCCGACCCCGCGCCGTCCACGCCATCGCCGTCCGCACGCCGACCGTCGGCCTTCCCGCCGCGCAGTCCGAGCGCGACCGTGGGGCTCGTGAACATCCCGCCGCCGGTCCCACCCACCGCCGCGAGCACCCGCGACCCGGCCCGGGCGTTCGCCCGTTCCGGCACCCGCGCACCCCGTGAGGCCTCGGTGAACTCGATCAGCCCGAGGCGCTTGCGCTCCCGCAGGCCCATCGTCCACGCGAACGTGAAGCACAGCAGCAGCCCCACCACGAGCGACGGCACGAGGGGCACGAAGATGTCCGTCGGGTCGATCTTCAGCGCGGCGGCGGCACGGGCGGTGGGACCGCCCCACGGCACGATGTTGAGCGTCCCGTTCGTCAGACCCGCCACGCACGTCATCACGACCGGGCTCATGCCGAGCTTCAGGTAGATCGGCAGCATCGCCGCCGTGACCACGATGAACGTCGTCGAGCCGTCCCCGTCGAGCGAAACCGCACCGGCCAGCAGAGCCGTCCCGAGCACGATCTTCGCCGGGTCGTTGCCGGTCACCCGCAGGATGAACCGGACGAGCGGGTCGAACAGGCCGACGTCGATCATCAGCCCGAAGTACATGATCGCGAACATCAGGAGCGCGGCCGTCGGTGCCAGCGTGCCGATCGCCTCGGTCACCATGTCGCCGAGCCCCAGACCCGCCCCCGCGAACAGTCCGAACACGGTCGGCACGATGATCAGCGCGAGCATGGGCGACATGCGCTTGGTCATGATCAGGACCATGAAGGTCAGGACCATCGCGTACCCGAGGATGACGAGCATCAGGACTCCTTCGTCCGTGTCTGGCAGTCCGGGCACGCTACGACCCGGCCTGGAGGCGCGGCGCGCTTCTGCACATTGGCGCACCATCGCGCGTTGACCGCTTTCTGCGCATTGTGCGCAGGCAGGTCGGCTCGCCCTCCGTACGCTGGGGTCGTGACCGACGACCGTTCACGGCGCCCCAGGCTCCGCTTCGCCACCGAGGTGCTCGTGCTGCAGCTCGCCGTGGTCGTCGCCGTCGTCGCCCTGACCAGTGCCGTGTTCGTCCGGATCGAGGTCACCCGGCTGGAGCGCGCTGCCGAGGGGACCGCACTCGCGATCGCACAGAGCGTCGCCGCGCAGTCCGACGTCCGGGCTGCGGTCGCCCGGTTGAGCGTCGACGGCACCGACCTCGACCCCGCGGCCCTAGCCGACGGGCCCGTCCAGCGAGCGGCACTCGCGGCCCAGCGCCGGACCGGGGCACTCTTCGTCGTGGTCACCGACGACCGGGGCATCCGGCTGGCCCATCCCGACACCGACCGGATCGGCGAGATGGTGAGCACCTCCCCCGACGCCGCACTCGCGGGCCGCGAGACCGTGTCCTGGGCACGCGGCACGCTCGGTGAGTCGGCGCGGGCGAAGGTGCCCGTCTCCGCGCCCGTGGCCGGCGGGGCGGAGACGAGCCGGGCCTCCCGGCAGTCCGCCGTCGTCGGCGAGGTGAGCGTCGGGTTCAACCGGGCACGCGTCTACGACACCCTGGTCGAGGACAGCATGCCGGTGATCGGTGCCGGGCTGGCGGCGGTCCTGCTCGCGGTGATCGCCTCGGTGCTGATCCGACGCAGGCTGGTGCGGCTGACGCTCGGGCTGCAGCCGGAAGAGCTCGTGACGCTCGTGCAGAACCAGCAGGCCGTGCTCGGCGGCGTCGGTGAAGGCGTCATCGCGATCGGCCCGTCGGGGGTCGTCACCGTCTGCAACCCCGAAGCCGTGCGACTGCTCGGACTGGCCGACCCGGTCGGCCGTCCGGTGGCCTCCCTCGACCTGCCCGCGCCGCTCGGGTCGATGCTCGATGTGACTTCCGCTGCCCCGGCGAGCGCCACGATCGTCGCCGGGCACCGGGTGCTGCTCGTCGACGTCCGCACGGTGTTCCGCGACGGACGCGACCTGGGCCGGGTCGCCGTCCTGCGCGACCGCACCGACGTCGAGGCCCTGACCCGGCGACTCGACGCTGTCGGGGCGATGAGCACGGCGCTCCGCGCGCAGCGCCACGAGTTCGCGAACCGGCTGCACGCGATCTCGGGGCTGCTCGACATCGGCGAGACCGCCCGGGCGCGCGCGTACCTGGCGGACGTGCAGGAGCGCGGGCCGCTGCGCTACCCGGTGCAGCACGCCGACCGGTTGACCGAGCCGTACCTGCAGGCGTTCCTCGGGGCGAAGGGCGTCGAGGCCGCCGAGCGTGGGGTGCTGCTGCGGATCGGGGCGGAGACGCTCGTGCAGGGGACGATCACCGAGCCGGGCGACGTGACGACCGTGCTCGGCAACCTGGTCGACAACGCGGTGTCGGCGGCCCTCACCGGCGGGGACGAGCAGTCGAGGGACGGCGGATCCCCGTGGGTGGAGGTCGAGGTGCTCGACGACGGAGCGACCCTGCACCTGTCGGTGATGGACTCCGGGCCGGGGGTGCCGGACGATGCCGCGGACTCGCTGTTCGTGCGCGGTCCGGCGGCGGCTCCCGCGTCGGAGGACGTCTCGCAGGTGCACGGGCTCGGGATCGGGCTGCCGTTGTCGCGGGAGATCGCCCGGCGGCACGGCGGTGACGTGTGGCTCGCCTCCCCCGGCGGTGCCGACCACGGCGCGGTCTTCTGCGCCCGGCTGGAAGGAGTGGTGTCGTGAGTTCCGTCTTCACCGTGCTGGTGGTCGACGACGACTTCCACGTCGCCGACCTGCACCGGCGGCAGGTCGACGACGTGCCGGGGTTCCGGGCGCTCGAACCCGTCGGGACCCTCGCGGCCGCCCGCGCCGCGCTGTCGAGCGGGACCGTGGACCTGGTGCTCGTCGACGTGTACCTGCCCGACGGCAGCGGGCTCGACCTGCTGCGGTCGATCGACACCGATGCCTTCGTGCTGAGCGCTGCTTCGGACTCGGGCACCGTGCGGCGGGCGATGCGGAGCGGGGCACTCGCCTACCTGATCAAGCCCTTCGCAGCCGGGGTGCTGGCCGAGCGGCTGCAGGCGTACGCGCGCTCGCGGAACGTGCTCGACGAGCGGTCGACCCTCGATCAAGAGGGCGTCGAGCGGGCGTTCCGGATCCTGCACGCCGGCGACAGCGGTGGGGCGTCGCCGTCCCGGGCGGCCACGGCGGCGCTGGTGCTCGAGCAGCTCGTCGCCGGTGAGGAACGATCTGCCGCCGAGGTGGCTGCGGCGATCGGGGTCTCGCGGGCGACGGCGCAGCGGTACCTGGCGCAGCTCACGGCGGACGGGACCGTGGCGATGCAGTTGCGGTACGGGGCTGCGGGGCGGCCGGAGCACCGGTACGTGCGGCGGTGACGGGCCCTGCTGCCCTTGCGTATTTCACCGGATACCGGCAGGTTTGGTCTGACGCGCTCCGATCTCAGCCACACGCGAGCGTGATGACCGACCCAGAAGGAGATCACGTGATCGCGATCGAGATGGCAGCCGCCGTCCTGACCATCGTCTTCGTCGTCCTGCCGGCGCGGGGCACCATCGGCAGGAACGGGCTCGTCGGCATCCGTACCCGGGCGACCATGCGCAGCGACGAGAGCTGGATCATCGGCCACCGAGCAGCGATCGTCCCGACGAGCATCGCCGGCGGCGCGACCGTGTCAGTGAGCCTGGTCTACATCGCACTCGGACGCGCCGACGACATCCCCGCGTTCGTCGCGTGCGCCGCGATCCTCGTCGGCGGAGCCTTCTGGGGTGTGGTGGCCGCAGGACGCGCGACCAGGTGACGGCGGACACGGGGGCCCGGGCGTGGTTCAGCGCTGACGTCGTCGAGCTGCTCGAGATGGTCAGCCCGTACCTCCAGGTCGTCGCGGTGCCGCACACCCACGCTGACGCCTGGCCCTTCCGGCCGCCTCAGGAGGGGCGCGCGCCCTAGCCCTGTCCCTGGTCCGTGAGGCGCCATCCGGACGCCGTCTTCGTGAAGCAGAAGCTCCACGTGCGCGTCCCGTTCATCGGCTCCGATTCCTCCGACGCTCGACTCGTCACCGTCGTGTCGACACACGACTCCGTCCTGTGGCCAGGGTTGAACGGCACCGATTCCGCCTTGTCCGCGACGGTGTACTTCCGCAGCGTCGGGTTCCGGCACCACGCCCACGTGCTGTCGAGCGTCAACGCCTTCGTCACGTCACACCGCTGCGCCTTCGCCGCAGCCAGGTACACCTTCGTCACCTCGACGGCGGTTGCGGACGACGGCGGCAACCGGGGCGAACTGCACCCGGCCACCAGTGCGAGCCCCGACGCCAGCACGGCGGTCACGAGGACCGAGCGTTGCACGAGCAGGAGCCGTCCGTGCGGTCTGCTCATACGCATCAAGTCCACCCCTCACGGCGCCGCGGACGGTCCGCTGGTCTCGCCCAGCAAAGCGCACCACCCCGATCAGAGCCATGAGCACCCCCACAGCCAGGTCCGCCGCTGACGGACTGGAGGCGCGGGGCGGGGCCGCACCGGGCCTCCAGTCCGTCAGGTGGTCACGCGACGATCTGCACCTGCGTGGGCACGTCGGTGACGGTGAACGGGGCGGACGTGCCGCGCACATCGACGCGGTAGTCGCCGCGGAAGCCGCGGACCTGCACCCGACCGCGGTCGTCGGTGCGGAGCACCGTCGGGCCGAGCCACCACTCCTCCTTGACCAGGCGGCGGAGCGCGTCGTAGGACGGCTTCGGGCTGCCGTCGGCGCGGACGAGTCCGATCGGGGCGCCGAGCCAGGCGCCGGCGTCGGTGATGCCCCAGTAGGTGATCGCCTCGACGGAAGGGTGGCCGACCAGGCTCCGGTAGTGCCGTTCGATGTCGTCGGCCTGGCGCGCCTCACCCTCGGGCGTCGACGGCCACGAAGCGACCTGGTGGTCGTTGAGGTCGACGATGTGCGCGGGCATGAGGTCACCGGAGACGAGCGAGGTCTCGGTCAGGTGCAGCGGCAGGCCGTAGCGGGCGAACCGGTCGACCATCGCGAGCATCGTGTCCTCGCCCCAGTAGCCCTGGTGCATGTGGGTCTGCAGTCCGATGGCGTCGATCTGCACGCCGGCTTCGAGCACGCCCTCGATCAGGCACTCGTACGCACTCGACAGGTCGAAGTCGTTGAGCAGCAGGGTGGCGTGTGGATTGGCGGCGCGGGCCTCCTCGAAGGCCATCCGGATCATCGGGATGCGGCCCTTGGCCCGGGCGAGCGGGGTGATCGCGTTGTCGCCGTTGTCGAACACCGGCATGATGACGACCTCGTTGATGGCGTCCCAGGTGTCGATCGTGCCGGCGAAGGCGGAGACCTCGCGGCGGATGCGCTCCCGCTGGAGCCGGTCGACCTCGTCCAGCGGGAGCCCCAGCAGCCAGTCGGGCTGCACGGTGTGCCAGACGAGCGGGTGACCCTTGAGGGCGATGCCGCGGTCGCGGAACCACTGCGCCGTCGTCAGGAGTCTGGCGGTGTCCGGGGCTCCGCGCTCGGGCTCGAAGCGGCCCCAGTAGAACGGGAGCGTCGCGGTGTTGAAGACGTCGGTGTAGAGGTCGCCGAGGTGCTCGATGCCTGCTTCGTCGTGCGCTTCGGCGTTGGCTTCGGCGTTGGCTTCGCCGGTCGGTTCGCCGGTCGGTTCGCCGGTCGCTTCGCCGTTGGCCAGTTCGATGAAGTCGAAGCCGATGTTGCCGAAGGCGAAGGCATGGCGGGTCTGCTCGACGGTGATGACGGCATCGGGGATGGGATTGCCTTCGGCATCGACGACCGTCAGGGTCGTCTCGCCGAAGCGGTGCTCTGTTGCGTGCGTCATCGCGCGTCCTCCGACATCATCGTCCGGGATTTGTTGTGCGCGCAAACATAGCAGCGGGGATCGTCGCCGTCACCCGGAAGACGGCCGGGGGTGAGAGGATGCGTTCGCATCCGCACTGCTGCGGGGCGCACGGCATCACTGTCGGGCCGGAAATCGATGTCAACCAAGACCGAGTCGGCCTTGCTGTGAGGTGGCCCCCGTGGTCTTGTTGGAAGCAGAACGTGCAGGCGCCCTGCGTCGCGAGCTGGAAGCCGCGCGTGCGGACGGCCACACGCGCACACGGCTGGAACCGTTCCCGAGCCGCGCGGGCGCACGATGGCTGCTCCGGCTCGCGTTCGCCGTCCCGTTCCTGGTGCTCGCAGCCGTCAGCGCCGACCCCACAGTGGCCGACGTCACCGTCAACCGCTCCGTCGTGGACCATGTCGCGACACTGAGCTGGGACCGCGCAGACGTCTCGTGGCTCAGCGAGCTGTACCCACCGCTGGGCACGATCCTCGTGCGGCTCATCCCCGGCGGCGCCGCCGGACTCGCGGTCGCCGGGGCACTCGTCGCCGGGATCCTGCTGCAGCAGCTGCTCGAGGCCATGGTCCAACGGCGCTTCCCGTGGTGGAAGAGCACGGTCTTCCTCGTCGCGATCGGCGCGAACCCGCTCTTCGCGTACACCGCCACGGGCAACTTCGAGGCGCTCCTCGGCATCGCGCTGTTCGGGATCGGCGCGATCAACATGGTCCGCTTCGTCTCCAGCCGGAACACCAAGGCCGGCTTCGAGTCGGGGATCCTCTTCATGCTCGCGGCGTTGGCGGACGCTTCGGGGCTCGTCCTCGTGGTCGCGGCGGCGATCACGGCCCCGCTGCTCTCCGTCGCACGGCGGAGCGAGTCGGGCGCGAGATGGTCGAACGTGCTCATCGTGCTGTTCCCGACCATCGCGGTCTTCGGTGCGGTGATGTTCCTCGAGGCACTGTTCGGACGGAACCCGTTGCTGGTGTTCCAGAACGCCGTCCACTACGACCCTGCGCTCTGGGGGCTGGTCCCGGAGCTCGTCACGACGCTCAACGGGCTGCTCATCCTCGCCCCGGTCGCGAGCGGTTGCGCCCTGGCATTGCTGAGTCGTCGGCCCGGTTCGGTCCTGATCTCGGTGTTCGTCTTCGGGGCACTGATCATCGGCTACGTGGGTGGCCTCATCCCGGTGAACTCCGCGGGCAACGTGTTCCTCATCATGACGATGATGGGCATCGCCGTGGTCCCGGCCGCCCGGACCACCCGGGTGAGCGGCCTGATCGCCGCCGTGGGCGCGGCGCAGATCGTGATCGCGTGGGCGGCTGCGTTCAACCGGCCGATCACGCTGGAGTGGATGGCCGCCATCGGTGACTCCCTCGGGTGGTGGTGACGAGTGACCACCCCGCACCTCTCCGGGCCCGGCCGGCACACAGCCACGTCCCGCCCCGATGAACTCACCGAGCTCGAGGCCTCCGGGATCGACCCGGCGTTGCAGCGCCCCGGATCCGGGCAGCGGTACCTCGCCGAGGACTGGATGCCGGTCCGCGTGCTGCAGGACGGCAGCATCCTCGTCCTCACCTCCGGCCGGGCCGACGACGCCGCACTCGGGGATGCGTTGTCCGAGGAGCTCGGGGCTCCGGTCACGTTCGTCTCGGTCGACAGCTGGACCCTCCGCCGTGCCGTGCTGAGCCAGTTCCACGGGGCCGTGGCCGATGCCGCTGCGAACCAACTCCATGACCGGAACCCGACGCTCTCCGCCCGCGTCGTCTTCTCGCGGTCACAGAAGGCCTCGGGCATCGTCCTCGCCGTGATCGCCGTGGCGTGCGGGATCATCTGGCCCGTCCAGACCGCGATCGCAGCGCTGATCGCAGCCAGCCTCGTGTTCCTCGCCGGGACGGGCTTCAAGTTCGTCGTCGCCACGCAGGGAGCCCGCTACGACGTCGTCGAACGGATCACCGACACCGAGGTCTCTGCCCTGGACGACGCCGACCTCCCCGGCTACACCGTCCTCGTGCCCGTGTTCCGCGAAGCGAACATCGTCGCCCAGCTGATCGACAACCTCGGCGGCCTGGACTACCCCGTGCACAAGCTCGAGGTCATCATCCTGACCGAGGAAGAGGACCAGGAGACACGGGACGCGATCGCCGCGGCGAACCCACCACCGCACTTCCGGGTCATCACCGTGCCGAAGGGGCACCCGCAGACAAAGCCACGTGCGTGCAACGTCGGACTCTACGTCGCGACCGGCGAGTACCTCGTGATCTACGACGCCGAGGACACACCAGACCCCGACCAGCTGAAGAAGGCACTGATCGCGTTCGAGCGCGGTGGCGAGGCCACGGTGTGCGTGCAGGCGGCACTGAACTACTTCAACGCTCGCGAGAACGTCCTCACCCGCATGTTCACGCTGGAGTACTCCTACTGGTTCGACTACATGCTGGCCGGTCTGGACCACGCGTCCCTGCCGATCCCCCTGGGCGGCACGTCGAACCACTTCCGCACGGCATCGCTCATCGAGCTCGGCGGCTGGGACCCCTACAACGTGACCGAGGACGCCGACCTCGGCATCCGGGCGAGCGCCGTCGGGTACCGCGTGGGCGTCATCAACTCCACCACCATGGAGGAGGCCAACACCTCGGTGCCGAACTTCATCCGGCAGCGGTCCCGCTGGATCAAGGGCTACATGCAGACCAGCTTGGTCCACGCCCGTCGGCCGCTCGCACTCGTCCGTGAGATCGGAATCGTCCGGTTCGCGGCGTTCGTCCTGCTCATCGCGGGCACCCCGGCGACGTTCCTCTGCGTGTTGCCGTTCTACGCGCTCACCGCCGTCACGTTCTTCCTGCCGCGGGAGACCGTCGACGCACTGTTCCCGGTGTGGGTGCTGTGGCTGTGCCTGTTCAACTTCCTGGTCGGCAACGCGATCATGATCTACCTGTCGATGATGGGCCCGTTCAAGCGCGGGACCTTCCACCTGATCCTCTGGTCGCTCCTGAACCCCGTGTACTGGACGCTGCACTCCATCGCCGCCTACAAGGCGCTCTGGCAGCTCCTGACCCGGCCGCACTACTGGGAGAAGACGGAGCACGGGCTGACCACACAGGGGTCTGCGTCGGACGCGACGGGCTGAGGTACAGGCCCTCGACTCAGCCCACGAGGAGCGTTCGTGGAGATCGGGTCCGTGCAAGGGCCACCAGGAGCGTGCCGTAGGCGACCAGCGCAGGCACCAGCATCCACGCTCCGGTCGGGACCAGCGCGTAGATGACGAAGAACGCGAGGTAGACGACGAGGTTGATCGCGAGCGTGACCTGCGAAGCCCAGGTCCACATCGCTTTCGTGACGGAGTCACCCTGATCGTGGAACGACGAGTTCAGCCACGCCCGCGACGTCCCCGAGAGCCAGCTCGCTCCGTACCCGAGGAGGAAGAAGGCGCCGACCGCTGTCACCACCGTGGCGAGTTCCGACGGCCCCACCAACGCAACAACTGAAACCGCGAGGAAGCCTGCGGCCAGCGCCACTCCTGAGATCGAAGTGTGGAGACGATCGTTCCCGTGCGCCAGGTCCCGGGCGCGACCACGGCGCAGGTTGCTGAGCAGCACGACGAGGCCGCCGCATCCGTAGGCGGCGAGCATCCATCCGTACGCGGCTTCGCCGAGCTTCACGACCTCGAACACGAGGGGTGTCTCGATGATGTTGAGGATCGCGCCTGCGATGAGGAGGAGCATCCACAGCCGTGTGTAGGGCTGTCGCCAGGCCCACAGATCGGACCCTTCCACGCGAACGAGGGCGGCGAACCCCGGCAAGCGGAACCAGCTCCCCGTGCGCAGCTCGGTCGCCGTCCTCCCGCCATGATCACGAGCCGCTCGCAACGCACGTCCGACACCGCCGTGAGCCCACATGGCTGCTCCGACGCCGACGAACATCAGCGCATTGAGGAGCAGCAACCACGTCGGCCCGATCACCGGGAGCAGTGAACCCCCCACGGCCGGCGCGACGGCGAGGGTGACTGCCGACGTCGCGCTCACCGAGCGAAGCACCACCGGACGCTCAGTGGCACTGACCGACGAGCTCACGAGCGACAGCAGGAGCGGATTCGCAACCGCACGGACGATCATGCTCGACCCCGCGTACACGTAGACCACCCACAGGTGCTCGACGAAGAACGCCGCGCCGACCGTCATCACGGCCAGGGTGACCTGGCAGCCGATCCACGCCGTGCGGACGCTCTCGATCGGAACAGCTCGAGCGATGTGACCGGCGACGAGCAATGCCGGGACCGTCTGTGCCACGAACAGCCCCGCACTCGCGGTCGATCCGGCCTGGGTCTGCACGTAGACGATCAGCGCCAGGTAGGTGAACCAGTTCCCGATCCCGTACGTCAGGGACACGAGGGGGAAGAAGACGCGCAGGGGCATCGCCGTCCTCCTCACCTCCGCCGAGCCCCGCAGCCGCCGCCGACGTCCCAGTCGGCGTTCGGGCACCTCGGGTTGAGACGACAGTAGGACGCCTGCTCGCGCCTTCCCATGAGGGAGTGGAAAGGGAACCACCCAAGCGGTGCCGACGGCGCTGGTGCGTTGTCGGACCGACCACAGGGCAGTCTGGAGGCGCGTGGCGGCGCAGCCACGCGCCTCCAGGCCGCCTTCCGGTCACGTCGGGAGCGCGCCGGCGCGTCCCTAGGGTGGTGGGATGCGATCGCTCACCAAGCTCGATGACTGGAGCAGGTCCGACGTCGAGGCCGTCTTCAGCCTGGCCGACGACTACCGCGACGGCCGAGGGCCCGCGACGGCGGGCTCCGCGGTGATGTTCTTCCCGTCCACGAGCCTGCGGACCCGGGTCACGTTCGAACGGGGCGCGTCCCTGATGGGCCTGCAGCCGATCGTGTTCCCCGACACCACGCTGGACAAGCCGGAAGCGTTGACGGACGTGGCGCAGTACCTGGCGGCGTGGGCGGACATCCTCGTCGTGCGCCATCACGACCTCGCCGTCGTCGAGGGCCTGACCGCAGCAGCGGCACTGCCCGTGGTGAACGCGATGACCGACGAGAACCATCCCTGCGAGGTGCTCGCGGACCTGTACGCGCTGCGGCAGCGAGGCGACATCTCGTCGCTCCGATACCTGTTCGTGGGTGCTGACGGCAACATCGCTCGGGCGTGGCAGGAAGCGGCTCGGGTCCTGCAGCTCGATGTGGTCCAGTGCTGCCCCGCCGAGCTGGCTTCCCCGGGTGCAGTGTGGACGGACGACCTGGAGACCGCCGTCCGATCAGCGGACGTGATCCTCACCGACGGCCCCGGCCAGCACGCCCGGGCGCTCGAACCGTTCCAGATCACCGCGGCCCTCCTCGATCTCGCACCGAAAGGGGTGGTGCTCGATCCCTGCCCGCCCTTCCTGCGCGGCCGGGAGGTCAGCGCCGACGCGCTCGAGCACCCTGCCTTCGTCGGCCACGCCTTCAAGGCGGCCCTGCTGCCGGTTCAGCAAGCCGTAATGGCGCACTGCCTCGAACTGCTGTCCGCGAACCGCTGACGCGAGGCCGGTGTGCCACGGTGCACCTTCGTCGGGGTTCGGACACGAACCCGAGCCACGTGATCCACCTGCGGTAGAAAGGTGACGCCGTCGCGCAGGTGAACGACGCCCATTGCCGAGGGAGAGCGTCGTGGTACGTCAGAACAGGACCTCGTCCCGATCGTTCACAGCGCCTGCGCCACACCACGTCAGACGAACCGTCGCAGCCGGTCTGACGATCGCGGTGTGTGCGGCAGCCCTGATCGGCATCGATGCGATCGCCGGGTCGGCTGCCGGGTCGAACACCTCGACCGTGACGGTCACGAAGGTCACCGCGACCACCACCGTCACCTCGACCGGCAGTGCCGTGCGCACCACCCTCAAGGTCAAGAACACTGCCGCCGTGCGGAAGCCGGCTTCCTCCGCTTGGCTGTACCTGTCCGCCGGCGCCAAGAAGTACACGCTCGGCCGGGTCGCGGTGAAGGCGCTCCCCGCTGGGTCGAGCACCTCGGCCACCGCAGTGCGCGGGACCCCTTCCCGGACCGCGGCCGGCAACTACTCCATCCTCGCCTGCGCCGGTGCGTACTCGGCGAAGCAGTGCCGCACGTCGACCGCGACCGTCACCACCAAGCCGACGACCCGCGCGCGTCCGGAGACGGGCGTGATGCTCGACGTCGCTCGCGCCTACTACCCCGTGGCGTTGCTCAAGCGGTACATCGACCTCCTCGCCGACGACGGCGGCCGCTTCCTGCACCTGCACCTCACCGATGACCAGAACGTCGGGATCGAGAGCACGGTGCTCGGCCAGACCCTCGCCAACGCTGATCTCGACGACGGCGTGTACACGAGCCGCGTGACCCATCGCCCGTTCCTGAGCGCCGCGCAGGCACGCTCGATCGCCGCCTACGGGGCGAAGCGGGGCGTCGCGATCGTGCCGGAGATCGACACTCCCGGACACATGGCCGCCGCCTTCGCCCTGCTCGAGGCGCAGCACGGCACGAAGTGGGTCGACCGCATCCGTTCGGGCGAGAACGAGCTCGACACGTCGGCGCCCGAGAGTCTCGCCCTGGCGAAGAAGCTGTACGCAGAGGTGCAGCGGACCTTCCCTGCCAGCCGAACCGTGCACATCGGCGGCGACGAATGGGGCGACGACGTCACCGCCGGCCAGCGCGTCGCCTGGATGAACGCGATGGCGGCCACGGTCGGCAACCGCGAGGTCTGGGCCTGGAACGACGGGATCGATCGGGTCGCGATCGGGCGACTCGATCCGCGCATCCACGTCACCTACTGGAGCTTCGACGGCGACACCGAGGACGCAGCCGAGCGGCGCGAACGGCGAGCGCGACGGGCGAGTGCGGTCGACCTGCAGCAGGCCGGGATCGACCTGCTCAACTACAACTCGTACTACCTGTACGAGGTGCCGACCGACCTCAACCCGGCCGACAGCGAGTACACCGTCGCCGATCTCCGCGAGAACTGGTCACTCCGGACGTGGGACGGCGACTCCGGTTCGCTGCTCGCGGCTCCGATGTCGGGCGCGGCCGTCGCGATCTGGGGTGAGGACCTCGAGGACCCGCCATCTGACGCGCTCCTGCGGTGGAGCGCACCGCACGTGACGGCGATGCTCGAGACCGCAGCCTCCTGACGGACGCATGTCGGGCCTCCAGGCCGATCGCTGGACCCGCCGGACCCGCCGGACCCGCCGCCTGCCTACCCGAGCGGCTCGACGCCGTAGCTGGTGACCACCGCACGCAACTCGTCCAGGTATGCCTGCGCCTGCACGGTGAGGGGAACCGAGGCGTGCGCGATCCAGCCGATCTCGATGCGCTCGTCGACGTCGAGTGGGATGGCGACGATCTCGGGGTCGAGGTCGTCGCTGATCAGCCCGGTCGAGATCGTGTACCCGCCCAGACCGATCATGAGGTTGAAGATCGTCGCCCGGTCCGACACCCGGATCTCCCGCTTGCTCGACATCGTCGACAGGATCTCCTCGGCCAGGTAGAAGGAGTTGTTCGCGCCCTGGTCGAAGGTCAGCCGAGGCAGGTCGGCGAGGTCCTCGAGGGTCGCACGCTCCCGTGACGCGAGCGGGTTCCGCTTGGCCACGAAGATGTGCGGCTGCGCGACGAACAGCGGCGTGAACACGACGCCGGCGTCCCGCAGCAGCTTGCCGAGCACCTGCTTGTTGAAGTCGTTGCGGTAGAGGATGCCCACCTCGCTGCGCAGCGTGCGGACGTCTTCGATGATGTCCCAGGTGCGCGTCTCGCGCAGCGAGAACTCGTACTCTTCCGCAGCAGCCGCTTCGACCATACGGACGAAGGCCTCCACCGCGAACGAGTAGTGCTGGGCGGACACCCCGAGCAGCCGACGCGACCGCTGGCCGCCGACGTACCGCTGCTCGAGCAGGGAGACCTGCTCGACGACCTGCCGGGCGTACCCGAGGAACTCGACGCCGTCGACGGTGGGCACGACTCCTCTGGCCGAGCGGGTGAACAGCGGGCGCCCGATCCGCGTCTCCAGGTCCTTCATCGCCGCGGACATCGTCGGCTGCGACACGTAGAGCAGGTCGGCCGCTGCGCTGATCGAGCCCTCCGTCGCGACCTCGATGAAGTACCGGAGCTGCTGCAGGGTGATGTCGTTCGAGACACGGGCCATAGGCCGAGGCTATACCGGTGCATAGCGTCTCGGTATTACCTGATGGCTCGCCTTTCCCGTCATGATCGAGGCACCCCTTCCCCAGCGCCCGCGGGCGCTCGACGAACAGATTGCCGACCATGGCGAACGACCTCACCTTCAGCATCACCCGGACCCGGTTCGACGAGGACTACTCCCCCGCCGACAGCTCCCGGCTGACCACGAACTTCGCCAACCTGGCGCGCGGCGAGCACCGTCAGCAGAACCTCCGCGCTGCGCTGGCGATGATCGACGGGCGCGCGAACGAGCTGGCCGCGGCGCACGACCGCTACCGTCTGCAGCTCGACATCGTCTCGGTGGCGCTCGAGCTCTCAGACAGCGGGTCGGACGCGGAGTTCCCGCTGCTCGAGATGCTCGACGTCACGATCCTCGACCAGCACACCGGCGAGCGCCACCAGGGGATCCTCGGCAACAACTTCTCGTCGTACCTGCGCGACTACGACTTCTCGGTGCTGCTGCCGTCGTCGCCGTCGCTGCCGTCCGACTTCGGCCAGCTGCACGGGGCGCTCTTCCAGCGCTTCCTGGAGTCAGACGTGTTCGGATCGCAGTTCACTGCCGAGCCCGTCGTCTGCATCAGCGTCTCGACGAGCCAGACCTACCGCCGGAACGGGTACGTCCACCCGGTGCTCGGCGCCGAGTACGAGCACGAGCACTCCTCGCTCACCGACGACTACTTCGGCCGGATGGGCATGCGGGTCCGGTACTTCCAGCCCGCCGGGGCGGCTGCCCCGCTCGCGTTCTACACGCGCGGCGACCTGACCGGCGACTACACGGACCTCCAGCTCATCGGCACGATCGCCACCATGGAGACCTTCCAGAAGATCTACCGCCCGGAGGTCTACGCCGCGAACACCCCGGCAGAGAGCACCTACCGCCCCACCCTCGACCACGCCGACTTCACGCCCACCCCGGTGACGTACGACCGCGAGGAGCGCGGCCGCCTCGGGATCACGCAGGGCCGGTGGACCGAGGAGCACCTGGTGCGGCCGCACCACGCACTCCTCGCCCGGTGGGCTGACCCCGCCCTCGCGAGCTGACTTCCTCTGCCCTTCGACTGACTGGACCATCACCCCCATGCGTTCTCTCCTCCCCACCTCGATCGTCGGCAGCCTGCCGAAACCGTCCTGGCTCGCCGAGCCCGAACGGCTCTGGTCCCCCTGGGAGCTGCAGGGAGCAGCACTGACCGAGGGCAAGCAGGACGCCCTGCGCTCCGCCGTGCACGAGCAGGAGCGCCGCGGCATCGACATCGTCAGCGACGGCGAGCAGACCCGCCAGCACTTCGTCACGACGTTCATCGAGCACCTGGACGGCGTCGACCTGGAGCGCAAGGAGACCGTCCGCATCCGCGACCGGTACGACGCGGCCGTCCCGACCGTCGTCGGTGCCGTCAGCCGTCGTGCGCCCGTGTTCGTGGACGACGCCCGCTTCCTGCGCGCCCAGACGGACCGGCCGATCAAGTGGGCGCTCCCCGGCCCGATGACGATGATCGACACCCTCTCCGACCAGCACTACAAGAGCCGCGAGAAGCTGGCGTGGGAGTTCGCCACGATCCTCAACCAAGAGGCGCGCGAACTGCAGGACGCCGGCGTCGACATCATCCAGTTCGACGAGCCTGCCTTCACGGTCTTCCACGACGAGGTGCAGGACTGGGGCGTGGCCGCGCTCGAGCGCGCAGCCGAGGGCCTGCACGCTGAGACCGCCGTGCACATCTGTTACGGCTACGGCATCGAAGCGAACAACAAGTGGAAGGAGACCCTCGGCGCGGAGTGGCGGCAGTACGAGCAGTCCTTCCCGCTGCTGCAGCAGTCGCCGATCGACATCGTCTCGCTCGAGTGCATCCACTCCCACGTTCCCCTCGAGCTCGTCGAGCTCATCCGCGGCAAGAAGGTCATGCTCGGGGCGATCGACGTCGCGACCGAGACCGTGGAGACCCCGGAGGAGGTCGCGGAGGTGCTGCGTCGGGCGCTCGAGTTCGTCGATGCGGACAAGCTCATCCCCAGCTCCAACTGCGGGATGGCGCCCCTGGCACGAGGTGCGGCGCTGGACAAGCTCGGCGCGCTGTCGGCTGGTGCGGACATCGTGCGGGCCGAGCTCGTCGGCACGGCGGTCCCGTCGGCCCACTGATCACCGCGAGACACCACGGCGGCTCTCTTCCGGAAGGAGGAGAGCCGCCGTTCGTGTTGCGTCCGCCGCGTGCGCGGCTTTCGGTCCGGCCTGGAGGCGCGGCTGCGCTCCGGCTGGCAGGTCACGCCGGCAGTGGCGTCACCTTCCACCGCCCCTCGCGGGGGAAAGCAACCAGTACGGGACAAACGCCCACACGGGCGCCGCCGCGAGAAGCCACCAAGCCGTCGGACTCAACGTCGAAGACGCCAATCCCACAATGATCAGCCAGCTCATCGCGAGAGCCGCAACGAACCCTGCGGTGACCGCACACGAGATGCGACCTCTGCGCCGGTCTTGAGCAAAAGCGGAGCCGACCGCCCCCACGAGGAACAGCGCCTGTACCGCCGCGAGCAGGATCGCGGTTCCCAACGGAGTTCCGTACCCGCTCGGGCTGCCATCCGGGCCGAACGTCGTCGCGATCCGGTCGGGCAACCGATCCCACCAGACGCTGGTGACCGCGACCTCGACCACGACGGGGAACGCAGCAGCGACGGCTGCGAACAAGGCACGCGGATTCATGCTGCGGACAGGGTGGTGATCCGACCGAAAGTTCCCCTCACCGCTGGCCAACGTCGTCACTTCTGGGCTCGATCGACCGTTCGCGGTGCCGAGCGACGAACCACGTTGCCGGCCCGATGATCGGAGCGAACAGGACGACGAGAGTCCATCCGAGCAAACGACGGCCAAAGGTCGACCGAGATCGGATCAGCGAGATGAACGCTGCGAGTACGAGGAACAGCGCGAAGAGGGATACGGCCATCAGCACGCCGTCGAGCGCTGTTGGAACAATTGGATTCATCATCTGCTCCTCCTGCCAAGACGCCATTCCGCTCACTCCCAGCGGTTGTATGTGATCGCGCCGTTGCCCTTGGCGCTGAGGCGCTGGATCGAGGAGTAGGTGCTCCACGCAACCGTGCCCCATGGAGTCGGCACACCGCGCTTCACGACGACCTTGCACTTCGCAGTGGCCTGTCCGCCGCTGATGTAACCGCTGCTCTTGGAGGTCCTCACTTCAGTGAACGGCTGGACGTTCCTGACGACGGTGCACGAGTAACCGAGCATCTTCCTCGCTGTAGTACCGCTGTACTGGTACGACATCGACACCTTCGTCTCGGTGAGACGGATTCCAGCGAAGGCGAACCATTGCTTCCCCCAGGACGACCGGGATGCGGCCCTGGTCCCCACCCCGACGCCGTTTCCTGCCTGTCCAGCGCCCGACGGTTGCGTTTCTCCCCATTCAAAGTCCCCGTTCGTCCGAACAGTCTCCGGCCCGAGCACCCTCTCATCGGCGGCTGCGGTGGCCGCGGACGCAATGCTCGGATCCAAGAAGTACGAAGCGAGCTCATGGCGCTGATCAGCGCTGAGGCGGTCGAAGGCCGTGATGTCGGACGGGGCTCCGGAAGCGACGAGGTCAGCGCGGACAGCCGACAACACCTCGGACGGCGTTCGCGGTCCAACAGCGTTGCTGCCGGCGGGCGGCGTGACCGTGGCGTTTGCCGGAACGGCGACGATGACGGAACCGGCGACGACGGCGCAGGCTGCGCCGATCGAGACGACGCGTCCGTAGGACGACTGCTTCATGGAAATTCCCCTCGTTCCCCGGCATCAAAGCCGACTCTCGCGTCGGCGGCGTTGCCGACAACGAGCAGTCAACTCAGTGATACATCACATCTGCAACTTCAGAGATGTTCCGGGCGTGTCGTTGACGCGCAGAGGGCGATCGGCCGATCGAGTGGCGTGGCAACGCGGCCCCAGACTCCGAGGATCAGGTCCACAGCGCCAGCCTGCAGGACGGCGTCTGCGAAGCGTCAGACTCGAGGGCGTTGACTACGTTCATGATCACCAAGGGCGTCATCCACCAGGTCGAGAGTGCGACTGTCCGGGATCGCAACGGCGTATCAGTCGGCAAGGTCGTGCAGGTGTTCCCCTCCGACGAGGACGGCAGTGCGGCCTACGTCTGTGTCGCGACGGGACTGCTCGGGCGACACCAGGCGCTCGTCCCCGCCGACGATGCCACGTTCGACGGCACGGACGTGCACGTCGGGTACACGAAGGACGCGATCAAGGACGCGCCGTCCCTCGGAGCCGGACGTACCCTGTCCCCCGCCGAGGCGAACGCCGTCCGCAAACACTTCGGGCTGTCCCGCACCGGCGCTGCGACCGGAGACATGGGCGACCCCCACGAGAACCTCGATCAGGCTGGGACAGGTCTTGCGGGTGCCGACGACACCGAAGGCGCAGGGACGACCCCGCCGGCCTGAACGTCACCGGAGTGAACGACGCCGAGACCACGGCTTTCGCCCACACCCAGCCAGGCAGTGGCCGGTCCTCTGGCTGGTGCGTGCTCCGTCGTTGATGCGCGCTGCTCTGAGCGTGGCCTACGCGGGTTTCTCGGAAGAGCATGCCCGTCTCCGTCCGACGGGCTCCGCGGCCATCGCACACGCGCAGCACCGCGAAGGCGCTGCTGCGAACCCCACCTCGTCACTGCGCGGTCACGTGTCATGGGAAGTCACCCTCCGACACACATCGACACAACCCTTCTCGCGGGCGTTCGGCGATGTCACAGTCTCGCCATGGCGCACATCTGGTCGAGCTGTCCGCCCACACCGGACGAATCGACACCACCCGGCGCCACACCACGCGACAGGTAGCAACCCAGAGCACGAAGGAGTCCTCGTGACCATCAGCAACCAGACCGCCGACCGCACGATCGACGAGGGCGCCGACGACGAGCTCCTCGCCCGCTTCCGTCCGATCTTCGACCGCATCGCTGCCGGCGCCTCCGAGCGCGAACGCGACCACCGCCTCCCGTTCGAGGAGATCCGCGAACTCGCCGCCGCAGGATTCGGCGCCCTCCGCGTCCCCGTCGCCCACGGCGGAGCCGGGGCGACCCTGCCCCAGCTGTTCCGCCTGCTGACGGAACTCGCCGCCGCTGACAGCAACATCCCCCAGGCGCTCCGCGGCCACTTCGCACTGGTGGAGGATCGGCTGGTCGCCCGGTCCGGGGAACGTGAGGTGTGGCTGGACCGCTTCGGCCGCGGTGAGATCGCCGGCAACTCGTGGACCGAGGTCGGGTCGGTGCAGGTCGGCGACGTGATCACGAAGGTGACCCCGCAGCCGGACGGGACGTTCCGGATCACCGGGCAGAAGTACTACTCGACGGGCAGCATCTTCGCCGACTGGATCGACACCTACGCCGAACGCACGGACACCGGCGAGCGGGTCATCGCGATCGTCGACGCGCACCAGCCCGGGGTCACCCACACCGACGACTGGGACGGGTTCGGGCAGCGCACCACCGGCTCCGGTACCAGCACCTTCGACGACGCCGTCGTGCAGGCCGATGGGGTGATCCCCTTCGACGAGCGGTTCAAGTACCAGACGGCGTTCTACCAGGGCGTGCTGTTGAGCGTCCTCGCCGGGTCCGTACTCGCAGCCGAGCGGGAGATCGCGCGCGAGGTCCGCAACCGCACCCGCGTCTTCTCCCACGGCAACGCCGACACGTTCGCGGCAGACCCCCAGATCCTGCAGGTCGTCGGCGAGGTGTCGGCGGCCGGGTTCGCCGCCACCGCCATCGTCGACCGGGCCGCCGCAGCCCTGCAGGGTGCGTACGAGGGAGCCGGGCTCGACACAGCCGAGGACGAGCGCCGCAACGACCGCGCCGAACTCGCGACCGCGCAGGCGCAGGTGGCGCTGACCACGCTGGCGACGACGGCGACCTCGCACCTGTTCGACGCGCTCGCGGCGTCCGGGGTGAGCACGACGAAGAACCTCGACCGGCACTGGCGGAACGCTCGCACCGCGGGCAGCCACAACCCGTGGGTCTTCAAGGCGCGGATCATCGGTGACCACGCGGTGAACGGTGCCGAACCGCCCCGCGTCTGGGCGATCGGTGCGACCCGGACCTCGTGACGCCTGTCGAAGCCGAGACGCTTCTGCGTGACCGCTGCTGCGATGTGCCTGCCCCACCGGCCGCCCGCCCGCGTACAGTCCCTGGCAACGCACGGCTGGCCAACGATCGGGGAACACGATGCGACTGATCACAGGGACGACACTGGCCGTTGCGCTGGCAGCAGGTGCGCTGATCGGCCTCGCGCCACCAGCGACTGCGGCCGGATCCGGAACGATCACCGTGCAGCTCGCAACGCCGGACGGCACCGCGATCCGGCTGGCGGACGTCGAACTCGCAGCGATCGGCACCGACGTCGTCGTCGGGAACGCCACCACCGACGATGACGGCGCCGCGACGTTCACCGGCATCCCCGCACCGGACACCGTCACGGTGACGACGCGGCAGCTCCCGCCGCACGGAACGGAGACCTACGCCCCAGGACTCCGCTCGGGCATCGCCGTCCGCGGCGGTTCGACAGTCGCGGTCACCGTGCCGCTCGTGATCGGCGCCACCGTGCAGGGCGGTGTGGTCGGCCCCACGGGACCCGCCGCCGGGCGCCTGATGTACGCCTGGAACGAGGACACCTCGCAGGTGTTCCGGACGACCTCGGACAGCACGGGCCAGTACCGGTTCGTGGGGTTGAGCACCGGGAAGTACCGCATCGAGGCCTACGCCAGCGGAACGGCGTCGCCCGCCGTCTGGAAGACCCGGGTGTACCAGCAGCGAGGAACGCTCCCGGCTTCCCGAGTCACCTTGTCACGGCACTACGCACACAGCGACTACGACCTGGTCGTCTACGCGACCTCGGCGTCCCGCAGCCCGTCGGCACAACTGAGCGGTGCGACCGTCACGGTGACGAACGCGACGACCGGTGCGTCGTTCTCGACCCGGTTCTCGACGCTGCTCGACAGCGAGCAGACGGCGCAGTTCCAGATCCCCACCGGGCAGTACGTGGTGGAGCTCCGGACCGTCGCGACGACCACAACGAACGCGCAGGTGCTGTGGCTCGGACGTCCGGGCGGCACGTACCGGTACGTGACCGACCGAGCGCAGGCCGTGCCGGTGAAGGTCGTGTTCGGCGGTGGCAACTTCTGGGGCGGCGCCCTCGGGTGATCCGGCCCCAGCACCAGCCCCAGCCCAGGGCTGGCCGGACGCGGTTGGCTGCGTGACTGCACGCGGTCACGTGAGCAGCAACGGACAGGAGGCGCGGTGCCAGCTGGCACCGCGCCTCCTGTCCGGCACACGGTCGCGGACACGCGACGGTGGCGTCGCCACCTTCTACATGTCGGCGACGAGACGGAGCGTGTAGCCGTCGGGGACCGTCTGGTGTTCGACGTAGTGCACGAACACCGGCGCAGCCTGGTCGGCCGTGAACAGCTCGGCAGGATGCCGCGGCTCGTGCGCGGCCTGCACGTCGATGGTCTCCGTGAGCGGTTCGGTGAGGTCGTGGTCACGGCCGACGATGTAGAAGCGGTACTCCCCGTCGTCCTCGCGGCGGCGCAGCTCGACGCTCATCTTCTCGGCGGTGCCACCGGCCTGCAGGTAGGAGTTGCCGTGCTCGTCGATGACCGACTGCGGGCCGGCGCGCCAGGTCTGGTCGTCGATCGGCGCGGAGAAGACGAGCCACGCGAAGTGGTCGTCGTTGTCGAGGAGGCCGAGGCTGCGTCGCACCTGGTCCGGGAGCGGGCGAAACGTGTCGTTCAGCACACTGCTGACTGACCCGTTGGACTTCATGATGATCAAGGCGGGCTACTCCACGTGCTCGTAGGCGACAGACGCAAGCGTTTCAAGCCCGCGGAAAGCGGCCACGGCATGAGCACGATCACCAGAAGCCACGACCCCGGTCGGGTGGTGTTGACGATGAGGTTCAGCAGTCCGAGCGCGAGCAGAAGACTGGCTGCGATCACCATGAACCACGCAAACGGGGCGCGGATACTTCGGCGGCTTCACCAGTTCAACGTAACGGCGGACACATTGTCTCGCACGACGATTGACTTTCGAGACGCCTTGATGCGAGCGCCGGCGAAGACGGGCCAGTGGGTTGGCGTCTGTAGGTCTGCAAGATATCCAGCGAGACACTGGGGTACTCGACACACAACGCCCGCGTCAGCTCGACCAACTCGGGACTGCCTGGCCCTTTGATCGAAAGTGGCAGGCAGCGTAGCGGTGCTCCACGGCACACTTGAGGCCATGAGGCAGGACGACATCGATGAGGAGCTCTTCCCGCTCGGGGCTCCTGACCGCCGCAGGCACTCGATCCAGGCTCCAGCAGGCTGGCAGGATCTAGCAGTCACGCTGACGTTGTTCGGTCTGTGCCTGCCGATGCTCGTTGTCGGTTGGTTCGGCGTCGTGCTCTCGATGTTCGCCTTCGACGCGTGCAGCGCTGGGGGGGTGCAACTACGCCGCCGGATCGGTCGCCTACATTGGCTTCCCGATCGCGGCCGTCGTCAGCACAGTGGTTTGGGTGTCGGTTGCTGAACGCCGTCGGCGTGCCCGTCGTCGCGCGTGGATGTCTGGAGCAGGGGCGATCCTCACCATCGTCGCCCTCTTTGCCCTCGCTGCGACCGTCGTCCATTTTGCAGCACAGCCGAATTGAGCTGTCCGGTCAGGCTGCCGGCGGCGTGCATCGGGTGGCCGGCTAACGTCTCATTGGCCGATGCTCGACCGGGCGCTTGGCTCGCTCCGGACGGGGTACGTGAGGAACACGAGCGGGGCGGGACCATGGTGGGGACCGAAACCCTCAATCGGAACGGAGCGAGAATGAGCACCCATCGGCAGCTCCGTGATGTCGCACGAGGTGTCGCGAGTTCGTTCTGCAGCGGCAACAACCGATACAGGGGCGCCTGGCTGCCTGGTGTGCTGCTCCACGAACAGGGGCCCTACCGCAAGCTTTCTTTCTCGCTCGTGCAGACTGCCGGCGGCCTCGGAGTCCTCAGCGCAGCCGGCGCCTACGCCGCGGAGGCGCGCATCCGCATCACAAACCGGCTACACCTGCCACAGCACTGGACCAGCGGTGGGACGCTCACGCTGCACTACTTGCCCCGCGAACCGAGTTGGACGCGAGAGGTATGGCTGCAACCACGAAGCGCCCTCGACCGCCCCACCTGGTGGTTCACCGTCGTCACCAGCATCGTCGATGACCGAGGCCGGACCCATGAGGGCACAATGAGCCGATGGTGCTGGCCCGATTCACGGCCGCTCCCGATCGCTCGCGAATTCTGGGACCCACAAGGGAGACGCGTTCGGACCTGAGCGCCCGTTGGCCGATGGCTCAGTGGTCACGAAGCACCTGCGACGGAAAGGTCCAGAGTCCTCAGACCACGAGAACTCGAGGCGGCTGACTCGGGCCCTACCGGGCGCGACCCCAGTCGACTTCAGTCGAGCCGGATGCGGACGACCCAGCCGACGATCGTCCCCTCGTGCGGGATTCGCGGGGCTAAGGTTCGCGCCGCGTGCTGCATCTCAGAGCCTGGGATCGGTTCCTGCCCCGAGCCGTTCGCGGACGACCCGTACCGTACCGACACCTGGTCGATCCGAGTGATAATGCCGTCGATTGGGCACTCTGGCCCGGCACCAAGCTGCTTCGCATAGGTGTTGCGTTCCTCGGTCACCGTGCGTCGGCCTCCGAAGTGGCCGAGACGAATCGGGTCCGCGTCGACGACGTCCCACCTAACTTGCTCGCCGACGGCGACGTTGAAAGCGTCCTCCGCGACCTGCCACTCGATGAGCCAGACGTCGCGCTCCCCGTCTCCCAGAGGCGGCACGATACTCTCCGACGGGACGACGCAGGGTTGTCGCCGTACAGCTGCCGGGTCAACGAAGCTAGGGGCACCGGCGAACAAAGCGTGCGCTGTCGCGGGGATAACTACGTGTTTCGACGGACGCTGTTCGGGCGGCATGTCTCGAAGGCTATCCGCCTAGAGAGGGCGCCAGCCCTCGATATCTCGGCGGAAGTGACCGCTAACCGATCCTTCAACGGGCGGTGCTCGTGGCTGAGGAGGCGCGCGAGCGAGAAGTCGATCGAATCGCCGACGAGCACAACGACGGCGTCCCGTTCGAACCGAACGCAGGCGGATCCCGCACCGGACGACCGTTCGGCAGCTGATCGATTGCGCAGTCGATGTACTTGACGATCGCGAGCAGTCGATGTCGCGCCCGGTGTCCTTGAGTAGCCCTTGGGCTCCGGGGAGCGCGTCCCTGATTCAGAGTCATGAGGGGACGAACTTCGAACGGTCGCTGCCCAAGTTGCATGAGGAACCATTAAGCCCGGTCCGGTACGATCGTTTCTCATCAGGTCTTTTGTCTTCCACCCCCAGATGGGTGCCAAGCAGCGACTTTCAGCTTCCTCTTATGCTGCGCAGGCTGACGGCAGCTCGTGCTGTCTGCATGACTGAGGGGGTTCCGTGCGCTCGATGCTGCACGATCCGCGAACGAGGAAGCGCAGCCTGGCTGCTGCGATGCTCGGTGCGCTGGCGTTGTTTGGTTCTCTGCTGGTGGCGACACCGGCTAACGCGTTGAATGACACCGGCACTGGTGGGGTGTTCATGCCGACAAGTGGCCGTGTCCTCGACACGGCGAAGGGCACTGGAGGTTTCAGCACGCCGATGGAGGCGGGTAAGTACCGCACTATCAAGGTCGCTGGTCTCGCTGGCCTGCCGGATGATGGCTCTGTCGGCGCGGTCTCGCTGAACGCAACGGTTGGCGCGTCAGCTGGGAATGGCACCCTCTTCGGCCGCCCGGACGCGGACTCTGGTCGCACTACGATGCTGATCTACAACGGCGTTTCGGGGGAGTACACCTCGAATACGGCCACTGTTGCGGTCGGTGCTGACGGCACGATCCAGGTCATGACGGAGAGCTCAGCACGGCTGATCCTGGACGTGCAGGGCTACTACACGGCGAACACGGACGGGACCGCTGCTGGCGGGTTCGTTCCGGTCGCTAAGCGCATCGTCGATACCCGTTCCGGCATGGGTGCAGCCAAAGTCGCAATCGCGCCGGGCAAGAGCATCGACGTGCAGATCACCGGCGCCAATGGGATCCCCGCGGGAGCATCCGGTGCGGTGGTGAACGTGGTCGCAGTCAACGCGACTGACGCGGATGGGTACCTTACTCCGTACGCGACCGGTGGGACCAAGCCGGTGAACTCGCTGCACTACGCACCGTCGGCGACAACCTCGATCCAAGCTCAGATTCCCTTGTCCGCGGACGGCAAGATCACAATCGCGAACTCCACGACGACGACCAACCTCATCGTCGACTTGCAGGGCTACTTCACCGCCGCCGGGAAGGGTGGTGCGGTATTCACACCGTCCTACGGGCGAGCGTATGACTCGCGTGCCACGGGTAACACGGCGCTGGCGGAGAACGAGACTCGATCGATCCAGATCGCTGGCACCGCAGGCGTTCCCGTTATGGGCTCCGGAATCACGGCGGTCGTGCTCACGCTGATCGCCGTGCACGGTGGCAGCAACGGCAACGCTGACGTCTGGGCAGACGGCACCATCAAGCCAAACACCACTGCGATCAACTTCCAAACCAACGACATCGAGACCAACACCATCACCGTCCCGCTGGGCGCGAACGGGAAGATCTCGCTCCATAACTCGGCGAAGGCGACTGACTACGTTGTCGATGTCCAAGGGTGGTACGCGAACCCGCAGGCGCCGACGATCTCCTGCCCCGCTCAGTACGCCAACGGCTCCTGGGTCGACTCCCTCCCGGCATCCCCGGTGAGCTGCACCGTGTCCGCACCCGCGGCGCTGTCCTCGGACGCAACTTTGTTCACTCTCGTCGATGGCGACAGCAGCCAGGAGTACCCGCTGAGCCCCTCGGGCAAGACCACCGTCGCGACGCCGGTTACCGCCGCTGCCGGCTGGCACACTGTGGACGCGATTGTCATGCAGTCCGACGGAAGCAGCTTCACAGAGAGCATCGCGTTCGGACTGAACGATGGCGCCCCGAGCGCGACGGTCCGCGCAATCGAGGCCGCCAACCCGGAGGTCTTCCTCGGCCTCTCGCCAACGGCGCCCGACGTCACAGCCCGATACGCGCTGCAGACCAGCGGTGAACAGACGTCGAGTGTTCCGAGCAACGCCGACGACGACGTGACCGTGACCTCGACGGACACTGAGACTGGTGCGACGTCCAACCTGTCTGCCGGATTGCCGTTCGCCGCGACGGCGAGCACAGCACGGTCCGAAGCGAACGGCATCGTCAGCTTCGACAACGGAAACGGCTCCTACACCGTGCCGGTCTCACACGCCGATGGCAGCCTCGCGATCAACACGGTCCTGACCGGGCCGTCATCGCCGACGTCGTTCGCCTACCCGCTGGAACTCCCCAAGGGTGGCTCCGTGAGCGTAGAAGACAACGGTGCAGTGCAGATCGAGGATGCGAGCGGCATGCCGGTCGGCTTCGTCGATGCGCCCTGGGCCGTGGACGCGAACGGCGCCGACGTGCCAACCAAGTTCGTAGTCTCCGGTAATGTCGTCACGCAACAGATCGACACCAGCGCGCCCGGCGTGCAGTTCCCGGTCGTCGCGGACCCGAGCCTCTGGTCGGTCATCGGTAGCGCCGTCGGCTGTGCTGCGGAAATCTCAAGCCTCGCTTTCGCCGGCGCCAAGGTGCTCGAGACCTTCGTGAAGGCCGAAAAGATCCTCAGGGGGATCAGGAAAGCCATCTACTGGTACAACAAGTTGGGAGGCTCGATGAAGAAGGTGGTCGGCCTGCTCAAGAAGTACGTCCAAAACCGACACAGCCTCTCGGAAGAGCAGGTCGAGGCTGTATCAGGCCTCTTCCATGAAGGTGGGAAAACACTCTTGAATATCATCGGCCTCGGATCTTGCTGGTCACTCGCGACGGCGAAGTACTGACGTGTCGGAATTTCTCCACTGGCTATCCATCGGCGCATTGCCCGTAGCCTCCGCGATGATTGGCTTCTTGATCGTCCACGGACTCGACGAACGCGGAACCGAGGAGAGCACAGGCATTGACGGCAAAACCCTGCTCACCTGCGGGATCGTTGTCGTGGTGTGCTCGCTGCAACTGGCCGGCCGGCCCGCGATCGATCCGATCTGGCTGCAGTACGTACTGCTTGTCGGCGCCGCTCTTGTCGTAGGCGCCGTCACTCGATACGTCCTCGGACGGCTCAGCACAAGACAGCGCTGACCCCCTGGCCATGTACGGCCCGATGGCCGGCCACCCTGCAACAGCAGGTGGCCGGCCATCGGCGTCTGTACCGAGACATGACGCCCGACACGTCACTACTCTGTGCGTGACCGTGCACGTTCCTTGAGGGTCAGCTGAGGGTCCCTCAGCGGAGACGGCCTCCCGCGGCACGCACATGACGGCGTTCGCGTCTCACATAGCCCGTCCGAAACGAATCTCGATGAGCGACCGCTATCCGGCCGCACCGGCGACGGTGTCCGTCAACTGAGAACGCCCCGCCAGCCGAAGCCAGCGGGGCGTCCCCATCGAGTCAGACCAGGATCAGAAGTCCCAGTCCTCGTCCTCAGTGTTCACGGCCTTGCCGATGACGTACGACGAGCCGGACCCCGAGAAGAAGTCGTGGTTCTCGTCCGCGTTCGGCGACAGGGCGGAGAGGATGGCCGGGTTCACGTCCGTGATGTTCTTCGGGAACATCGGCTCGTAGCCCAGGTTCATCAGCGCCTTGTTGGCGTTGTAGTGCAGGAACTTCTTGACGTCCTCGGTCAGACCGACCTCGTCGTAGAGGTCCTGCGTGTACTGCACCTCGTTCTCGTACATCTCGAACAGCAACGAGAACGTGTAGTCCTTGAGCTCGTCGCGCTCGGCCTGCGTGAGGGTCTCGAGGCCCTTCTGGTACTTGTACCCGATGTAGTACCCGTGGACGGCTTCGTCACGGATGATCAGGCGGATCAGGTCGGCGGTGTTCGTGAGCTTGGCGCGCGACGACCAGTGCATCGGCAGGTAGAAGCCCGAGTAGAACAGGAACGACTCGAGCAGCGTCGAGGCGACCTTGCGCTTCAGCGGGTTGTCGCCCTGGTAGTAGTCCATCACGATGGACGCCTTCTTCTGCAGGTTCGGGTTCTCCTCGGACCAGCGGAAGGCCTCGTCGATCTCACGCGTCGACGCGAGGGTCGAGAAGATCGACGAGTAGGACTTGGCGTGCACCGACTCCATGAACGCGATGTTCGTGTAAACGGCTTCCTCGTGCGGGGTGATCGCGTCGGGGATGAGCGACACGGCGCCGACGGTGCCCTGGATGGTGTCGAGCAGGGTCAGACCGGTGAACACACGCATGGTCAGGGTCTGCTCGGCCGGCGTCAACGTGTTCCACGACTGCACGTCGTTCGACAGCGGCACCTTCTCGGGCAGCCAGAAGTTGTTGACGAGACGGTTCCAGACCTCGACGTCCTTGTCGTCTTGGATGCGGTTCCAGTTGATGGCCTGGACCCGATCAATGAGCTTCAGCTTCTCGACCAACGTGTGTTCCTTACAGAGATGGTGACTAAGTGACGGACTGGAGGCGCGGTGCGGGTTGGCACCGCGCCTCCAGGGAGCAGAGCGGCAGCTCTACAGCATGCAGCTGACGCAGCCCTCGACCTCCGTGCCCTCCAGCGCGAGCTGGCGGAGACGGATGTAGTAGATCGTCTTGATGCCCTTGCGCCATGCGTAGATCTGCGCCTTGTTGATGTCACGCGTGGTGGCGGTGTCCTTGAAGAACAGCGTCAGGGACAGGCCCTGGTCCACGTGCTGCGTCGCCGCGGCGTACGTGTCGATGATCTTCTCGGCACCGATCTCGTACGCGTCCTGGTAGTAGTCCAGGTTGTCGTTCGTCATGAACGGCGCCGGGTAGTAGACGCGGCCGAGCTTGCCTTCCTTGCGGATCTCGATCTTCGACGCGATCGGGTGGATCGACGACGTCGAGTGGTTGATGTACGAGATCGAACCGGTCGGCGGGACGGCCTGCAGGTTCTGGTTGTAGATGCCGTGCTCCTGGACGGACGCCTTCAGCGCCTTCCAGTCGTCCTGCGTCGGGATCGTGATGTTCGCGTTGTCGAACAGCGAGGCAACACGAGCGGTCGCGGGGGTCCACGTCTGGTCGGTGTACTTGTCGAAGAACTCACCCGACGCGTACTTCGAGTCGCGGAAGCCGTCGAAGGTCTCGCCGGTCTCGATCGCGATCTTGTTCGACGCACGCAGGGCGTGGAACAGCACCGTGTAGAAGTAGATGTTCGTGAAGTCGATGCCCTCTTCGGAGCCGTAGTAGACGCGCTCACGAGCGAGGTAGCCGTGCAGGTTCATCTGGCCGAGGCCGATGGCGTGCGACTTGTCGTTGCCGTCCTCGACGGAACGCACCGAGGTGATGTGCGACATCTGCGAGACCGAGGTCAGGCCGCGGATGGCCGTCTCGATGGTCTTGCCGAAGTCCGGCGAGTCCATCGTCAGCGCGATGTTCAGCGAGCCGAGGTTGCAGGAGATGTCCTTGCCGATCTCCTTGTAGGACAGGTCCTCGTTGAAGGTCGTCGGGGTGTTGACCTGCAGGATCTCCGAGCACAGGTTGGACATGTTGATCCGACCCTTGATCGGGTTGGCCTTGTTCACCGTGTCCTCGAACACGATGTACGGGTAGCCCGACTCGAACTGGATCTCGGCGATGGTCGTGAAGAAGTCACGCGCCTTGATCTTCGTCTTCTTGATGCGCGAGTCGTCGACCATCGCGCGGTAGTTCTCGGAGATCGGGACATCACCGAAGGGGACGCCGTAGACCTTCTCGACGTCGTACGGCGAGAACAGGTACATGTCCTCGTTGTTCTTCGCGAGCTCGAACGTGATGTCCGGCACGACGACGCCGAGGGACAGCGTCTTGATGCGGATCTTCTCGTCGGCGTTCTCGCGCTTGGTGTCGAGGAACTTCATGATGTCCGGGTGGTGGGCGCTGAGGTAGACCGCGCCGGCACCCTGACGCGCACCGAGCTGGTTCGCGTAGGAGAAGGAGTCTTCCAGCAGCTTCATCACGGGGATGATGCCCGAGGACTGGTTCTCGATCTGCTTGATCGGGGCGCCGGCCTCGCGGATGTTGGAGAGGAGCAGGGCCACGCCGCCGCCGCGCTTCGAGAGCTGCAGCGAGGAGTTGATGCCGCGCGAGATCGACTCCATGTTGTCCTCGATGCGGAGCAGGAAGCAGGAGACGAGCTCGCCGCGCTGTGCCTTCGCAGTGTTGAGGAACGTGGGGGTCGCGGGCTGGAAGCGGCCGGCGACGATCTCTTCGACCAGGTCGATGGCGAGCTGCTCGTTGCCCTGGGCCAGGCCGAGGGCGGTCATGACGACGCGGTCCTCGAAGCGCTCGAGGTAGCGCTTGCCGTCGAACGTCTTGAGCGTGTAGCTCGTGTAGTACTTGAACGCGCCGAGGAACGTCTGGAACCGGAACTTCTTCGAGTACGCCAGGTCGTTGAGTCGCTGGATGAAGTCCAGCGAGTACATGTCGATCGTGGCTTTTTCGTAGTACTCGTTCTCGACCAGGTAGTCGAGCCGCTCCTTCAGGTTGTGGAAGAAGACGGTGTTCTGGTTGACGTGCTGCAGGAAGAACTGCTTGGCGGCCTCACGATCCTTGTCGAACTGGATGTTCCCGTCCGCGTCGTAGAGGTTGAGCATCGCGTTGAGGGAGTGGTAGTCCATCCCCGTCTGCGGCGACGTCAGATCGACGTCTGCAACTGCTGCGTCCAAAATGCATCCAATCCTGAGTTGACCGCCGACACGTCGTCAGGGGTCCCGAAGAGTTCGAATCTGTAGAGAAGGGGGACGTTGCACTTCTGCGCGATGACGTCCCCTGCGAGGCCGTACGCCTCGCCGAAGTTCGTGTTGCCACCCACCACCACGCCGCGGATGAGCGAGCGGTTGTGGGCGTCGTTGAGGAACTTGATGACCTGCTTGGGGACTGCACCCTCGCCGTTGCCGCCACCGTAGGTGGGCAGGACCAGGACGTAGGGCTCGTCGACGTGCAGGAACGGTTCGCTCGGGTAGAGCGGGATCCGGTCCGCGTCGCGGCCGAGCTTCTCGACGAAGCGCGCGGTGTAACCGGACACGCTCGAGAAGTAGACCAATCGGCTCATGGTGCGCTCCTCGTGGAAAGGTGCGGACAGGCGGACCGGACGGGCCAGGAGAGGCGAGTCGCTCCTCCCGAGATGCCCTGCCTGCGGGCCCCTTCGGGGCCCGCAGAACGACTACGCCAGTTCGGCGCTGAGGGTCGCGATCTTGTCGGGGCGGAAACCCGACCAGTGGTCGTCGTCCGTGACGACGACGGGGGCCTGCATGTAGCCCAGGCTCTTGACGTGCTCGAGCGCTGCTTCGTCCGTGGAGACGTCGTGCACTTCGTACTCGATGCCCTTGTTGTCGAGGGCCCGGTACGTCGCGGTGCACTGGACGCAGGACGGCTTGGTGTAGACGGTGACGGCCATGTTCTCCCCTGGTTCCTACTGGTTTCTGCTGTGCTGTGGAGGTGGTGCTGATGTCTGTCCGCAGTCGTGTCCGGGAGGGGCCGCTGCGATGCCTCCACACTACATCTAGTGGCTAGCCGCAGCACCGACCACTAGAGGAAGTGTTACAGCCATGTAGTTCTCCACAACGTCCTCCACAGTCTGTGGATTCCCGGGAGACCCGAGTTTCCGCCAGTCTGCGCCCGACCACCGACACTTCCCCACACCGGTGGACAGTCCCGATCCACAGATGTGGAATCAACGCGTCGGCGTGTCGCGAACCGCCCCTCCCCAGGACGGGGGACACCCCCGTCCGGCCGGTCCGTACACTCGTCTCGTGAGTACGTACGGGCCCCTCCTGAAGACCCCTGGCGTGGGTCGTGTCATCGCCGCACAGCTCACCGCGCGGTTCCCGTTCGGCATGCTGTCGCTGGCCTACCTGCTGCACGTCGAGCACGTGTTCGACTCCTACGGCGCGGCCGGTCTGGTGCTCGCGACGACGAGCATCGGGCAGGCACTGGCCGGCCCGCTGACGAGCCGGTGGATGGGCAGCTGGGGCATGCGCCCCGTCCTCATCCTGACGAGCATCGTCGCGCTGATCAGCATGGTGGTCATCGCGTTCGTGGTCATGCCGCTCTGGGGCTACGTGGTGGTCGGGTTCCTCGGCGGCCTGGCGGTCCCGCCCGTGCAGCCGGCGGTGCGCACCATCTACCCGAAGATGGTGACGTCGGCGCAGCTCACACCCCTCTTCTCCCTCGACGCCAGCGCGCAGGAGCTCATCTGGGTCGCCGGCCCGGTCATCACCACCTTCGTCGCCACCCAGGTCGGCACGGTCGAGGCGATCGTCGTCGCGATGGTGTTCCTGGTCGTCGGCGGCGCGTGGTTCATCGCCTCCCCCGAGCTCGGCCGCGTCCGTATCCCCCGTTCCAAGCGCGCCTTCGGTGTCGTGCTGAAGCGCCCCGCCGTCGTCGTCGCCACCCTGACCGGTCTGCTGCTGATCGGGGCGTGCGCCGCGGTCGAGGCGAGCGTCACCAGCGTCTTCGGCGAGGGCAGCCCGAACGCCGGCATCGTCCTCGCGGTGTTCGCGGTCGGTTCGCTCGCCGGCGGCCTGGCGTTCGGCCACCGCCCGATCTCCCGCAACACCCTGTGGACGCGCATGGCCGTCGTCTTCGTCGGCCTCACCCTGGCCCTCGGCGGCACGGGCTTCTGGTGGCTCTGCCTCGCCCTGGTCATCGCGGGTGTGGGCATCGCGCCGGCCCTCGCGGTGATGTTCGGTTCGGTCTCCGCCACGGTCAAGTTCTCCGACACGGCCGAGGCATACGGCTGGATGGGCACCGGCCAGCTGATCGGTGCCGCCGGCGGTTCGGCGATCGCCGGCTTCCTGATCGACGGCAGCGGCCCCGTCGGCGGCTTCACCGTCGGCGCCGTGATGGCCGGCCTGGGCGTGCTGCTCCCCCTGGCGATGCGCAGCTGGCTGCCCGACCTGCGCGGCCGTGACGCCAGCCCCCTCCCCGACACCGAGCCGGTGCACCTGCCGACTTGAGCGGGGGCCGGCGGGCGGTTTCGGGCGTACCTGGTCGAATCGGGCGTACCTGGTCGGAAGTTCTGACCAGGTACGCCCGATTCCACTCGCCATCGCGGCCGGTATGGGAAGGAACGTGCGCCCGGCGTCCAGGTCGCGTTCTCCACAGATGGCCTGGAGGCTCGGCGCGCGCCCGCCAGGCACCGGCAGGATGGGTGCATGGTCACCTCAGTTCCCCTGCGCGACGGCCGCTCGATCCCCGCGATCGGCTTCGGCGTCTACAAGGTCGACGATGCCGAAGCAGAGACGGCGGTCGGCCTCGCGCTGGACGCCGGCTACCGGCACGTCGACACCGCCGAGATGTACGGCAACGAGACCGGCGTCGGCAAGGCGATCCGGGCCTCCGGGCTGGACCGTGACGACGTCTTCGTGACGACCAAGGTGTGGAACGACCACCAGGGGCGCGACGCGACCCTGCGGGCGTTCGACGGCAGCCTCGAGCGGCTGGGGATCGACGCCGTCGACCTCTACCTGATCCACTGGCCGGCCGCCGCGAACGACCGCTACGTCGAGACCTGGCGGGCTCTGGTGGAACTGCGTGAGTCAGGGCGGGCGCGGAGCATCGGAGTCTCGAACTTCCAGGTGCCGCACCTGCAGCGGCTCATCGACGAGACCGGCGAGGTGCCGGCACTGAACCAGGTCGAACGGCACCCGTGGCTGCCGCAGCGCGAACTCATCGCGTTCCACGGGCAGCACGACATCGTGACCGGGGCGTGGTCGCCGCTCGGCCGTGGGCGCCTGATCGACGAGCCGGTGCTGACCGACATCGCGGACGCGCACGGCGTGAGTGTGGCGCAGGTGCTCGTGCGGTGGAACGTGCAGCAGGGCGTGGTGGTGCTGCCGAAGTCGGTCACGCCGTCACGGATCCGGTCGAACCTCGACATCGACGGCTTCGTGCTGACCGACGACGAGCTCGCAGCGATCGCGACGCTCGAGTCCGGGCAGCGGACGGGCTCCCACCCGGACTCGGTGTCGTAGCCGGGCGGGGTACGCACTGTTCAGCCACAGCGAGTGACGGGCCGTACTGTCGAGGGGTGATCGATCCTCAACAGACCGCCCGTGAACACCTGCGCCCCGACGAGCACCTGTACTGGGCCGGCACGAGCGATCCGGCCAGGCTCCTCTCGGGCCGCGACGGCTTCCTCATCCCGTTCTCGCTGCTCTGGTGCGGATTCGTGGCGTTCTGGACCGTCTCGGCCGTGACCAGCGGGGCGCCGCCCTTCTTCTTGGTCGTCGGGTCGCTGTTCACGCTGATGGGCCTGCACCTGCTCGTCGGACGGTTCCTCGTGAAGCGGTACCGCAAGCGGACGACCGTCTACGCCGTGACCGATCGCCGGGCCCTCGTGATCACCCCTCGCGGCACGCGTGAGGTCCCGATCGGCCGCACCGACCGCACCGTGAGCTGGACCGGTGACCGACGGCACTGCAACGTCGAGTGGGACGCGACGGGAGGCGGACCGGGATCGATGCTCTTCGGCTGGGGAACGAACGCGAAGGTCTACGCGAACACCGGTCTCGACGGCTTCTTCGGGCCACAGCCGATGGCGTTCTGGGACGTCACCGATGGCGAGACTCTCGTGCGCGAACTCGACCGGGCGTCGAGCTAGCCCCGGCGGTCCTCCTCGGACTGCCACGGCAAGTGCAGGTCACCCGGTTCGGGCTCGACGTCGCCGGCGTCGTCCGCGCCGCCCGTCCCGGGAGCCGCGATGACCTTGGACGGGTCGATGCCGTCCGCACGCAGGTCGGCGTCGTCGCGCTGCTTCGTCTGGGACGCGTCCATCTCGCGCTCGCTCGACGGGCTGTACGACGTGTCCGCTGCTCGCTGCTCGCGTCCGCTGATCCCGTCGACGTCGTCGCTGTGCGCGGCGTCGCGGAGCGCGTCGTTCCGTGCGCGGTCGTCCGACGGCTCGGGGCCGGGGGCGTTCGGGATGCTGTCGCTCATGGTGTTTCCTCCTGCAGCGGACGGTAGTCCTCGGCCCCGTGTAACGAGTCTGGCTCGGTCCGCTCCCCGCACTCGATGACGTCCCTGGCCCCCGCTACGCTGCCGACGAGGGGGAACGATGGGACGAACACGGACCGTGACGACCGCGGTGATCAGCTCGGCACTGGTGGGGCTGCTGCTCGCCGGGTGCACGGCGTTCGGCGGCGACGACGCGATCCCGACACCGACGCGACAGGCATCACTCGACCGAACGGACCGAAGCCAGGGAGCGGACCCGACTCCGGCCGCACAACAGGTCAGCACGCCGCAGGTCCTGGCGGCCGGCACGGTCGCCGCCGAGACCGATGTCGTCTCGGCGAGCGGTGACACCCGGATCCACGTTCGGGTCGTCGCGAACGAGAGCGGCACCTTCGACGCCGAGTTGTCCGGCTACCACACGACGAACCCGCAGTGGATGAGCTTGGAGTTCCGCGGTGGTGACGCTGACGGTGGCGGCGACGCCAGCGGGTACCGCGCCGGAGTCGTCATCTGGGACCCGGAGACCGGTGCACCGGACTCGGTCGGACTGTCCGAGGCTGGGTCCACTCCGGACTTCCTGCACAGCGTCGCGCTCGTGCCGGCGCCGTCTGATGACGGGGACGATTCCGGACGCACCGGCATCGGCTCCGTGCTTGCAGTTGCTCCGTTGCGCTGGACGATCCCCGACCCGTACCCGCACCTTCAGGTCGACGTGGGCGCAGCGCGGCCCGGGGCAAACGGATGGGTGCACGAGCGTGGCAGCGTGCCGGTGTCCTACCAGGTGTCGAGCGACGACGCGCAGGTGACGGTCGCCGAACGCTTGGGCATCACCGTCGCGCAACTCCGCTGGCTGAACCCGTCGCTGCAGACGGGAGCGGGCGACCAGCTCATCACGGACACCGATCTCAACCTGGATCCCGCAGCGCGCTGATCCGGTCGCCGCCCCGCCGCGCAGAGCCCGTCCGTACGGTCGGTTACGGTTGACCAGCACTCGCGAGCACTCGGCACCACCAGGAGGTCCCATCGTGACGATCGTCGCCGCCGCAGACGGCTCAGCCCTCGGCAACCCCGGCCCCGCCGGGTGGGCCTGGTACGTCGACGACGACCGGTGGGCGGCCGGCGGCTGGCCCCGCGCGACGAACAACATCGGCGAACTCACCGCCGTGCTGCAGCTGATCCGCGCCACGAAGGACACCGGCGAGCCGCTGCACATCCTGTGCGACAGCCAGTACGCCATCAAGGCGTGCACCGAGTGGCTCGCCGGCTGGAAGCGCAAGGGCTGGCGGAAGGCCGACGGCAAGCCGGTCCTCAACGTCGAGATCATCAAGGAACTCGACGCCGAACTGCAGGGCCGCAAGGTCACGTTCGAGTGGGTCCGCGGTCACGTCGGTCACGAGATGAACGAGGCCGCCGATGTGCGAGCCCGCGGTGCTGCCACCGCGTTCCAGAACGGCACCGACGTGCCGCACGGTCCCGGCTGGCCCGGCGCCGAGGTCCCCGAGCCGTCCGCGCTGCCCGACGCGACCCCGCCCGCGACCCTCTTCTGACCCTTCGCGCAGGTCAGTAGGTCCCGTCGCGCCGATCCTGGCGGGTGATCTGCTCCCCCGACGCCGGGTCGACGCCCGAGCGCGTGGTGGTCGTGGTGCGGCGACCGCCGAAGGCCACGGCGAGGCTGATGATGAGCAGCACGACACCGGCTGCCATCAGGATGTAGCCGATCAGGCGGAGGTCGATACCGGCGAGCTGGATGTTCAGCGCGAAGGCGACGATCGCGCCGATGACGATCAGGGCGATGCTGGATCCGATGCGCATGACGCAGTCCTCTCGGGTGGGGGTGGTGCCGGAGACGGTACACGTCCGACAACCCCAGCGCCGATCAGTCGACGTCCACCTCGGCCCACCCGTCGAACCGCCCGATCTCGGTGACCCGCACGACGGCCTCGCCGACCTCGTCCGAGGCGTCCAGGTCGATCGTCGCTGAGAACCCGAAGTCCTTGTCGCCCTCGGGGTCGGCGAAGATCTGCCGCGCCTTCCAGACCCGGGGTGATGCGGTGGCGCCGCTCTCGTCGAGCACCAGGTACTGCATCGAGCGCGCATCGGCATCGGTGCCGATGCTGTCGTGCTCCTCGTAGTACTCCTCGAGCACGTTGTCCCACGCGGCCCGGTCGAAGCCCGCGGTCGCGTCGAGTTCCCCGAGCCCGTCGATGTCGTCGGCCGCGGCGAGCAGCACCCGCTGGAACAGGGCGTTGCGCACGAGCACCCGGAACGCCCGCGGGTTGCCGGTGAGTCGTGCGGGCTGCGGCGGCGCGATCTCCTCGTGCTCCTCGGAGGCCAGCAGGACGTCGCCGTTGAGCAGCGCCTCCCACTCGTCGACGAGCGAGGAGTCGGTCTGCCGCACGACCTCGCCGAGCCACTCGATCAGGTCGTCGAGCTCCTGGGTCCGCTGTTCCTCGGCGATCGTCTGTCGCATGGTCCGGTACGCGTCGGACAGGTAGCGGAGCACGAGCCCCTCGGAGCGGGTGAGCTGGTAGAAGCGCACGAAGTCGCCGAAGGTCATCGCGCGTTCGTACATGTCGCGGACGACGGCCTTCGGGGACAGCTGGAAGTCGAGCACCCAGGGCTGTTCGGCGGCGTAGGCCTCGTACGCCGCCTCCAACAGCTCGGACAGCGGGCGAGGCCAGGTGACCTCCTCGAGCAGCTCCATCCGCTCCTCGTACTCGATCCCCTCCTGCTTCATGCGGGCGACGGCCTCGCCGCGCTCCTTGAACTGCTGCTGCGACAGGATCGCCCGCGGGTCGTCGAGGGTGGCCTCGACGACCGAGACCATGTCCAGTGCATAAGTGGGAGAAGAAGGGTCGAGCAACTCGAACGCGGCGAGCGCGAACGGTGACAGCGGCTGGTTGAGCGCGAAGTTCGGCGCGATGTCCACGGTCAGGCGGTAGGCGCCGTCGACCTTCTCGATCACCCGCGCGTTGATGAGGGTCCGGGCGATGACGAGTGCCCGCCGGGCCATCGCGAGCTGTCGCGAGCGCGGTTCGTGGTTGTCGTAGACCAGCGACCGGACGTCCGCGAAGGCATCGCCACCACGGGCGACGACGGACAGCACCATCGCGTGCGTGATCCGCATGCGCGAGACCATCGGCTCCGGCTCGGCCGCGATCAACCGCTCGAACGATGCCTGCCCCCAGGACACGAAGCCCTCGGGCGCCTTCTTCCGCTTGATCTTGTTCTTCTTCTTGGGGTCGTCGCCGGCCTTGGCGACGGCGCGGGCGTTCTCGATGTCGTGCTCGGGTGCCTCGGCGACGACGTCGCCCTCGGTGTCGTACCCGGCACGGCCGGCACGGCCGGCGATCTGGTGGAACTCCCGCGCGGACAGCTGGCGCATCTTCGTGCCGTCGAACTTCGTCAGCCCGGTGAACAGCACCGACCGGATCGGCACGTTGATCCCGACGCCCAGGGTGTCGGTGCCGCAGATGACGGGCAGCAGGCCGCGCTGGGCGAGCTGCTCGACGAGTCGTCGGTACTTCGGGAGCATGCCGGCGTGGTGCACGCCGATGCCGGCCCGGATCAGGCGCGACAGGGTCTGTCCGAACCCGGCACTGAACCGGAAGCCGGCGATGGCGTCAGCGATCTGGTCACGGCGTTCCCGCGAGGCGACCTTCGCCGACATCAGCGACTGCGCCCGCTCGAGTGCGGCGGCCTGGGCGAAGTGCACGATGTAGATCGGCGCCTTGCCCTCCTCGAGGAGCCGCTCGACCGTCTCCTGCACGGGCGTCATCACGTACTGGTACTCGAGCGGCACGGGTCGCGAGACACCGGTCACGCGGGCGGTGGGCCGACCGGTCCGGCGGGACAGGTCGTCGGCGATGGTCGTGACGTCGCCGAGGGTCGCCGACATGAGCAGGAACTGCGCACGCTCGAGCACGAGCAGCGGCACCTGCCACGCCCAGCCGCGGTCGGGGTCGCCGTAGAAGTGGAACTCGTCCATCACGACGACGTCCACGTCGGCGTCCGGCCCCTGTCGCAGCGCCAGGTTCGCCAGGATCTCGGCGGTGCAGCAGACGATCGGGGCGTCCGCGTTGACGCTCGAGTCGCCGGTCACCATGCCGACGTTCTGCGCACCGAACAGTTCGACGAGCTGGAAGAACTTCTCGGACACCAGCGCCTTGATCGGTGCCGTGTAGTAGCTCCGCTTTCCCTCGGCGAGCGCGGCGAAGTGCGCGCCGGCCGCGACGAGCGACTTCCCGGTACCGGTCGGCGTGCTCAGCACGACGTTCGCGCCGGAGACGAGCTCGATGACCGCTTCGTCCTGCGCCGGGTACAGCGGTCGGCCGCCCTCCGCGGCCCAGGCCGCGAAGGCCTCGTAGACCTCGTCGGGGTCGACGACGCCGTCCACCGCCGCCGGGATCGCGGCGACGAGCGGGGGCAGGGCGGTGACGTCGGTCATGCGCCCATCCTCCCAGGTGCGCATGTGCCGGGCGGGAGGCCCGTGGCGGCGCCGCCACGGGCCTCCCGTCCGCCCCGTCGCCGACTCAGGCGCATTTTGATACGTGCGCATAGACTCGCGACATGCGCGAACTCGGCTTCCTCTCCTTCGTCCCGAACCACGGCGGCACCGACGGCGCCGCCGGCGCCCTGGAGGACGGCCTGCGCCTGTTCGAGACCGCCGAGTCCCTCGGCTACGGCACGGGCTGGGTGCGCGGACGGCACTTCGAGCCGTACCTGACGAGCCCGATGACCTTCTTCGCGGCAGCCGCGCAGCGCACCAGCACCATCGCGTTCGGCACCGCCGTGCTCGGCATGCGCTACGAGGACCCGGTGCGCCTGGCCGAGGACGCCAGCACGGTCGACCTGCTCAGCGGTGGCCGAGTGCAGCTCGGCATCAGCACGGGCATCGCCGGGTACGGCCCGATCCTCGACCCGGTGTTCGGCACGGTCGACCGCAGCTTCCGTGACGAGGCCGAGGCCCGCGCCGCACGGCTGCTCGAGGTCCTGCAGGGCGAGCCCCTCGGCAGCGCCGGCAAGGGCTACGAGAGCATCCCCGCCGGGGCCGACCTGACCCTGCAGCCGCTCAGCCCGGGTCTGCGCGACCGCGTGTGGTGGGGCGGCGGCAGCATGGGCACGGCGGTCCGCACGGCCGAGAAGGGCCTCTTGTTGCACTGCTCGACCCTGAACACCGAGGACACCGGCGCGCCGTTCGCCCAGGCGCAGGCCGATCAGATCGCCGCCTACCGCGAGCGGTTCGCCGAGCTGCACCCGCAGCGCGAGTCCAAGGTCGCCGTGGGCCGGATCGTGGTGCCGCTCCTCGACGACCACGACCGCGAGGTGCACGAGGAGTTCCTGACCGGGTACGCCTCCGGGATGGACGACGAGGGTCGACCGCTCTCGGGGAACCCGCCGTTCCGCTTCAGCAAGGTCGTGTCCGGCGAACCGGCGGCCATCGTCGGCAGCCTGCTCGCCGACCCGGCGGTCACCGCAACCGACGAACTGGTCATCACCCTGCCGGCGAACGGCGACCGTGCGGCGCACGAGCGGATCCTGCGCATCGTGGCCGAGGAGATCGCCCCGGCGCTGCGGGCCTGAGGGCCGGTGCCGCGGGTTCGACCATCCGCGGTCCCGCCGCCGCACCACCACCGAGAGTCAAGGGCATCCGGCGGGGCTCTGATCGAGTTGGTGAGGCCCGAGAGCCCGGCCGGATGACCATCTCGTCCCTGATCCGCACGAGATGGTGCACCCATCGTTCCACCTACCGAGCGGTTTGTCACACCGTTCCGCGCACCTGGGACGTATGAAGTTGACCAAGTGTCACTCGTTTTTCCGAACCGGGACGAAGTGCGGCAACCGGTTCACCGGTGCGCATCGGGGCCGGAACAACGAATGCGTCCCCGCGCGGACGCGGGGACGCATTCTGGGACGCACCGGGGAGGCCAGGGCAACAACGGCCGGATCAGGAGACCGAGTCGCTCACCCAGCGACCCCGTAGTCGGTGCGTGCGCGGACGGTAACCAGCCGACTCGCGCAGAACGATGTTACTGAACGGAGTCGGGAGCTGCGCGGAAACCGGACGACTTCGTCACTCCAGTTCGAGGGACGCGGTTCCGGCGTCGTCGACGACCGAGGCGCCGACGTGCAACGTGAAGGTCCCTGACTCGTACTGCCACGAGCCGTCCCAGTGGGCGAAGGCACGCGCCGGGACCTCGATCGAGACCTCCGTCGAGGCGCCCGCGGCGAGCCGGACCGGGGCGAACCCGACCAGCCAGCGCACCGGGCGGTCGACCGCCGACTCCGCACGGGACGCGTAGACCTGCACGACGTGCTTGCCGGCCCGGTCGCCCGTGTTCGCGACGGTCGCCGTGACGATGACGGCGTCGCCCTCGCGCACGGTCGGGGTCGCGGAGACGCCCTCGATCGACCACGTGGTGTAGCCGAGGCCGTGGCCGAACGGGTACGCCGGCTCCGTGCCGGCGCGGAGCCAGGCCCGGTAACCGACGTGGACGCCCTCGTCGTAGGCGACCTTCCCGTCGACCGGGGTGACGTCGAGCACCGGGACGTCGGCCATCGCGACCGGCCACGTGGTGGGCAGGCGTCCGCCGGGCTCCTGCGCCCCCGTCAGCACGTCGGCCAGGGCGTTGCCGTACTCCTGCCCGCCGAACCAGGTCAGCAGCACCGCGGCGACGTCGTTCCGCCACGGCATCTCGACCGGCGACCCGGCGTTCACGACGACGACCGTGTTCGGGTTCGCCGCGGCGACCGCGCGCACGAGGTCGTCCTGGTGACCGGGGAGTGCCAGCGAGGATCGGTCGTAGCCCTCGGACTCGACCTTGGAGTTCGTCCCGACCACGACGACGGCGACGTCCGCACCACGGGCGGCGTCCACCGCGGCCTCGATGAGCACAGCGGGGTCGTCGTCCGACGGCTCGGTGCCGAACTGGTACGCCAGCACGCCGCCGAGCGTCTCGTCCTGCACGATGTCGTACTCGATGCGGATCGCGACCTGCTGGCCGGTGGTCACCTCGACCGGCACCGACCGCGCCGGCGGGTTGAGGAACGCGGCACCGAGCTGGTCACCCTCGAACGGCACGTCCTCGTCGAGCAGCAGCTCGCCGTCGATCCACATGCGTGACCGTCCGGCCGCGCCGATGCCGAACCGCACGGTCCCGGTCGACTCGGCCGTGTACGTGGTGGTGATGTCGAGCCGGTCGGCTTCGCGCGTCGGGGCGTCGCCGCCGAACCAGAACAGTGCCGTCGCGCGGCGGTCCTCGACGAACAGCTCCTCGCCGTCCTTGACGAAGGCGACCCGGGCTCCGGGCTCCCCGGTGCCGGGGTTCGTGATGGTGGACAGCGGGAACTCCGCGATGCCCTCCTGCACGACGGCGCCGATCGCGTAGTCCACGCTCGCGCCGGGGAACGCCGAACGGATGCCGTCCAGCGGTGACACGACCTGCGACGGCACGACCGTGGCCGAGCCACCGCCCTGCGTGCGGGCCTGGTCGGCGTTGTGCCCGATCACCGCGATGCGCGACACGGCGGGGGCGTCGAGCGGCAGGACACCGGTGTTGCGGACCAGGACCGTGCCCTCGGCCTCGGCCTCGCGCACGAACGCGATGCCGTCCTCGACGTGCACGGGCGACGCGGCGACGGGCTCGAAGCCCTCGAGCGCGCCGACGCGTGCGGCCAGGGTCAGGATCCGGCGGACCTTGCGGTCGATCGCCGCCATCGGCACCTCGCCGGACTGCACGGCGGCGAGCAGCGGGCCCTCACTCCACCACGGGTTCGGCCCGGGCATCGCGACGTCCTGCGACGCCTTCGCCGAGTCCACTGAACGCACCCCGGTCCAGTCGGACACGACGATGCCGTCAAAGCCCCACTCCGAGTTGAGCGGGGTCTCGAGCAGGTCGTTCTCCGACGCCGTCACGCCGTTGATCGCGTTGTACGACGACATGATCGCCCAGGCGTGTGCCTCGGTCACGGCCTTCTCGAACGCCAGCAGGTACAGCTCGCGCAGCGCGCGGTCCGACACCTCGGTCGACGCGGTGAAGCGGTCGGTCTCGTAGTCGTTCGCGATGTAGTGCTTCGGGGTGGCAGCGACACCGTTCTCCTGCACGCCGTCGACGTACGACGCGGCCAGGTCCCCCGTGAGCACCGGGTCCTCGCTGAACGCCTCGAAGTGCCGGCCACCGAGCGGGGACCGGTGCAGGTTGATGGTCGGGCCGAGCACGACGTCCACGCCCTTGCGTCGGGCCTCCACCGCGGCGGCGGCGCCGTAGCGCTTCGCGATCGCGCGGTCCCACGAGGCACTCAGCGCGGTCGCCGACGGCAGATTCAGGGACGGGTCACGCTCGTCCCACACCTCGCCGCGCACGCCCGACGGTCCGTCCGACATCAGGATCCGGCGCAGCCCGATCTTCTCGATGGGCCAGGTGGTCCAGAAGTCACGTCCGGTGAGCAGCTGCACCTTCTCGTCGGTGGTCAGCTGGCCGAGGAGCGCATCGATGCGCTCGGTCAGCGGCGTCGACGGACTGGAGGCGGTGCTCGCGTCGTTCACGGTGGTCACGGTGGTCACGGTGGTCGGTCCTCTCGTTCAGGGCCGCGGGGCGCCGCCTGGACAGCCGGGGCCTCGTCGCCCACACCCACCATCCACCGGGTTCGCCGCCCGCGCTGGCAGCTCCTGCACCGTACCACCCAAAACCAACCGTTGCTTGGTTTTCTCGGGTCTCCAGCGGGCGGTACAGTCTGGCCATGGCACGACGGGGTTCGTACGCAAAGGGCATCGCGAAGCGCGAGGAGATCCTCACGGTCGCGCTGGACCTCGTGGCGTCCCAGGGCTTCCGGCGGACGAGCATCAAGGACATCGCCGACGCCGTGGAGCTGACCCAGGCCGGCCTGCTGCACTACTTCGACTCCAAGGACGAGCTCTGGGTCGAGATCCTCCGCCGGCGCGACGAGCTCGACCTCGCGCACGACTGGCAGGCCGCGGACCCGGCAGCCCTGCTCGCCGCGATCGTGCGGCACAACGCCGAGGTCCCGGGCCTGGTGCAGATGTTCGTCAACCTGTCCGCCGCCGCTGCCACCGACGCCGAGCACCCGGCGCACGAGTACTTCCGCGAGCGCTACGAACGCAGCCGCCGCGACCTGTCCGCCGACTTCCGCACCATGCAGCAGGACGGTCGGCTGCGTACCGACATCGACCCCGACGAGCTCACCAGCGTCCTGCTCGCGGTGTCCGACGGCATGCAGATCCAGTGGCTCTTCGACCCCACCCGCGACATGGCCGAGCACGTCGAGCTCGTCGCCCGCCTCGCGATCGCCCAGGTCGCCCCCACCGCCTGACGGGCTCCCCCGCCCCGCCCGAACCAGGTTCCGGACACAGCACCGCGCGATCCCGTGGTGTCGTGTCCGGAACCTGGTTCCGCAGTGGGGTACGGACAGGGCCTGGTCGCGTCAGGTGCGGCGGGGCAGGATGGTCGATGCCCGCCAGGGTGTGTTCCGACGACGATGTGGAGTGACGCGATGACGCGTGTAGTGGTGACCGGTGGCAGCGGCAAGCTCGGACGAGCGGTGGTGCGTGACCTCGATGCGCACGGGTACGACGTGGTCCTGCTCGACCGTGTCCCCTCGCCCGACAAGCCCGAGCGAGTCCCGTTCGTGCGGATCGACCTGACCGACCACGGCCAGGTCCTGAACGCCCTGCTCGGCATCGACGACCGGTACGACCACGTCGACGCCGTCGTGCACCTCGCGGCGGTGCCGGCCCCGGGGCAGGTTCCCGACGTGGCCCTCATCACGAACAACGTGACCTCGTCGATCAACGTCTTCCACGCCGCCCGTGCCGCGAAGATCAAGAACGTCGTGTGGGCGTCGAGCGAGACCCTGCTCGGCATCCCGATGGGCGAGCACCACCCGCCCTACCTGCCGGTCGACGAGGAGTTCGCGGTCCGCCCGCAGTCGTCGTACTCCCTCGGCAAGGCAGTCGAGGAGGAGATGGCCCGCCACTTCACGCGCTGGGACCCGGAGCTGAAGATGATCGGTCTGCGCTTCTCGAACGTGATGGACAAGACCGACTACCCGGCGTTCCCGTGGGACGCCACCCCCGAGGCGAAGACGTTCAACCTGTGGTCGTACATCGACTCCCGCGACGGGGCCCAGGCCGTCCGCCGGGCACTCGAGGCCGACCTCACCGGGTTCGAGGCGTTCGTCATCGCCAGCCCCGACACGGTGATGGACACCCCGACCATCGAGCTCGTCGAGCGCTTCGTGCCGGACATCGAGCGCCGTGCGGACATCGACGGTGTCAGCTCGCTGCTGTCGTCGGAGAAGGCCCGCGAACTCCTCGGCTACACGCCCGAGCACAGCTGGCGCGACCACCGCGCCTGAACATCAGGCGGCGGGGACGAGGAGCCCGTCGAGCACCAGGTCGCGCGCCGCCGGCAGCAGGTCGGCGGCGAGCGCCTGCTCGTCAACGCCGGTGATCTGCGCGAGCGCGCCGATGATCGCCGCGATGGACAGGTCACCGTCGCACGCGCCCACGAACGCCGCGAGTGCGGTGTCCGCGTCCGCCCGGCGCCCGAGCCCGCCGCCCTGCACCAGGGTCATCACGGTGGGGTCGTCGTTGCCCGGCCAGTAGTACCGCTCCTCGGTGACGTCACCGGCCACCGACAGGTGGGCGGCGGCGAGCGCGACATCGTCGTGCGCGGCGAGCCAGGCGGCTGCGTCGAGGACGCGGGCGACCGTCGCGCCGAGGCCCGCGGGGTTGGAGCCGAGCGCCTCGGGGACCCGCTCGAACCGGCGGAGGCCGGACGGGCCTCCTGGCAGGGGTCGACGCACCACGACGTAGCCGAAGCCGACGCCGGTGACGCGCCGGTCCGCGAAGTCGTCGAGCCAGGCGCCCATCAGGGTGTCGAACTCGGCCGTGCCGGGCTTCGTCCCGCCGTCGCGGATCCAGGTCTCCGCGTAGGACGTCGGGTCCTGCCGCTCGCGCTCGATCACCCACACGTCGAGGTCGGTTTCGGCGAACCAAGCGCGCACGCGGTCCAGGCCGTCGACACCCCAGTGGTTCTCCCAGTTGCCGAGGAGCTGAGCGGTGCCGCCGGGCTCCAGGTGGTCGGACAGGCCGCGGAGCACCGTCTCGACCAGGGCGTCGCCAACCATGCCGCCGTCGCGGTACTCGTACGACGGGACGCCCTCGCGACGGGGTGTGATGACGAAGGGCGGGTTCGACACGATCCGGTCGAAGCGCTCCCCCGCGACCGGCTCGAACAGTGAACCGAACCGGAAGTCGATGCCGTCGATGCCGTTGAGCCGGGCGTTGAACCGGGCGATGTCGAGGGCACGGCGCGAGATGTCGGTGGCGACCACGTGGTCGGCGAAGCGCCGCGCGTGCATGGCCTGGATGCCGCACCCGGTGCCGAGGTCGAGCACCCGCTCGACCGGCACGGGCACCTGCAGGCCGCTCAGCGTCGTGGTGGCGCCGCCGATGCCGAGGACGTGTTCCTCGCTGATGGCGTGCCCGAGGGCGAGCTCGCCGAGGTCGGAGACGATCCACCAGCTGCCGGCGCCGAGGTCGTCGACGAAGGCGTAGGGGCGCAGGTCGACGGTGGGGTGGACGAGCGCGTCGGCGCCGCTGCCGTCGCCATCGCCATCACTGCGCAGCAGGCCCGCGGCGATGACGGCGTCGAGCGCGGCGGTCGGGAACGCCGCGGCGGCCTCGGACCGCGCCACCGGCAGGCCGAGCACGAACAGTGTCGCCAGTGTGCCGAGCGGCGTGGGCTCGCGGGCGGCGAGCGCACGGAGCGCGGCGACCCGCGAACCCCGGTGCAGCGATGCGGCGGCCTCGGTACCCCACAGGGAGTCGAGCCGGTCGACGGTGAAGCCAGCGGCCGTCAGGTCCGCGGCGAGCGCCGTGGTGACGGCGGGGTCCGCGACGATCGACGGCAGCGTGTGCACCGTGTCCACGCCGGCGGTTGCACCGTCGCTCACGAGGCGATCCCCTCGCGCAGCAGGGCCGTGGGGACCTGCCAGTCCAGCACCAGGTCGAGGAGCCCGGGGAACCGCTGCTGCACGTCCTCGACGCGGACGCGGCTGACGCGGGTCAGGCCCTCGAGGTGCTGCTCGAGCAGACCGGCCTCGCGCAGGACCCGGAAGTGGTGGGTCAGCGTGGACTTCGGCCGGTCGATGCCGACCCAGCCGCAGCTGCGCTCACCCCCGGCCGCGTCGACCAGGTAGCGGTGCAGGATCGCGAGCCGGATCGGATCGCTCAGGGCGTCCATCACGACCGGGAGGTCCATCTCGGCCACGGACGGCTGCGGCAGCCGTTCAGGAGCATCGACGTGCGCGGGCATGGACGGGACGCTACCACCGTTCGGCTTGCTGTACGACTTGCGTCGTACTGTTCGAGTGAGGTACGAATGCAGTCGTACTGCACGGAGATGGAAGGGGTGCGCATGCACCAGTCAGCTCGTTCGGTCGCCGGGTTCTGGATCCTGGCGGCGATGCTCCTGGTCTCGGTCGCGTCGTCGGCCGTGCCGTCGCCGATCTACCCGGTCTACGCAGCCGAGTGGCACCTCACCCCGCTCATGCTCACCGGGGTCTTCGCCATCTACGTCGCCGGCCTGCTCGCGAGCCTGCTCGTCGCGGGTCGCCTGTCCGACCACGTCGGCCGAAAGCCCGTGCTGGTCGTCGGCGGCCTGGGCGTCGCACTGTCACTCGGCCTGTTCGCGATGGCGGACGGGGTCGTCGCGCTCATCGTCGACCGGATCGTGCAGGGTGTCTCGGTCGGGCTGCTCATCGGGGCCCTCGGCGCGGCCCTCATCGACAACTCCCTCGAACGCCACCCGACCATGGCGGGCGTGCTGAACGGCGTCATCCCGCCGATCGCCCTGGCCACCGGCGCCATGTCGAGCGGCGCGCTGGTGCAGTGGGGTCCGGCACCGGAGCAGCTCGTCTACCTGCTGTTCGGCGCACTCCTCGTGCTCCTGGTGCTCGCGCTGTTCGTCGTCCCCGAGCAGGTGCAGCGTCGTCCCGGCGCACTCCGCTCCCTGCGTCCGACGATCAGCGTGCCGCGGTCCTCACGCCGGTTGTTCCGCGGCGTCGCCGGGTCGCTCGTCGCCAGCTGGGCCCTCGGCGGCATGTTCCTGTCGCTCGTCCCCTCGGCGCTCGGCACGGTGTTCGGCATCACGAACCACTTCGCGGCCGGTGCGCTCATCGCCGTGGTCACCGGAGTCGGCGCCCTGACCGGCCTGGCCATCCAGCGGATGGACACCCGTCGCGCGGTCCTGCTCGGGCTCGTCGCGCTCGTGCTCGGCCCGATCGTCACCGTGTCGTTCGTGTTCGCACACTCCCTGCCGGGCATGGTCGTCGGCAGCGCGATCGCCGGTGTCGGATTCGGCGCCGGGTTCCAGGCGCCGCTGCGGATGCTGCTCGCCACCGCTGCCCCGACCCACCGCGCCGGGCTGCTCTCCACGATCTACGTCGTCAGCTACCTGGCGTTCGGGGTGCCCTCGGTGATCGGAGGCCTGCTCGAGCCCTCGGTCGGGTTCGTCCCGGTCATCGCCGGGTACGGCGGATTCATCGTGCTCGCCGCGGTCGTCGCCCTCGTGCTGCAGCTGTCGTCGAAGGACGCCGCCGAGGTCGAGGAGCGCGCGGCCGAGGTCATCGAGCGCACCGCGACCGGCTCGATCCGGGTCGCGGCCGAGTAGGCACGGTCCGACGCGCATTCGGTGCGAGGTTGATCGCTCGGTGCGGGCCTGCAGCGCCGCACGGAGCCATCAACCTCGCACGCGGTGGCCGGCACCGCACGGTGCCGATCGCACCAGCGCCCGATCCCGGCGGCCCGACTAGTGGCCCGGTCGCGCCGAGTTCGTCCCGCGAGCGCGTGCACGCACGCCGACGGTCCGCGCCGCACCGGTGTGCGCAGCATCGACGTCGGCCTTGCCCCGGTCCGCAGCATCGCGCAGACGCTTCGGCCCGTGCCGCTTGGCCCAGTCCCAGAAGCGGTGCAGCTGCGCCTTGAGCCACGTGATGATCTTGTGGAAGAAGTGGAACTCGCTCGCCAGCACCGTGAGGCCGATGAACACCACGAGCCACCCCGGACCCGGCAGCGGCACCAGGATCAGCCCGATGATGACGACCAGCCCGCCCACCAGACCGACCAGCACCTTGTAGAGCAGGTGCACGTGCGGCCGCGCGTGGATCCAGGTGCGCAGGCGGTGGAACCACTGGAAGCGCTGGCGCGGCGCGCCGTCGGCCCGGGCTTCGCCGGGTCGGTCGTTCGGGTCGCCGTCCATGCCGAAAACGTAGGGCGCGCGGCTGGGAATCAGCGGCGCACGGGGTGGACGCGGGGTGCGCATGCCGGGAGGCGCGTGGCGGGGACAGCCCGCGCCTCCAGGCCGTCAGGCGGCACCGATCGCGTGCCCCTCACGCGTGCGCGACGCACGTCGCCGCCCACGGGACGGCGGCCAGCCGGGCCTCCGGGATCGGCTCGCCGCCGACCGTGCAGCGCCCGTAGGTGCCGTCGTCGAGTCGTACGAGCGCTGCGTCCACCTGGCGGATCCGCAGTTGGGCGCCGTCGCGGACCGCACCGAGCGAGCCGCGTTCCCAGGCCAGGGTCGCACCCTCCGGGTCGTGTTCGTCGTCGGAGTTCGCGTCCTGCCGGGCGTCGCTGACGTCACGCATGCTCCGCTCGACCTCGGCGAGCAGCCGTTCGTTGCGGGCGCGTTCGGCCTCGAGTGCGGGGCGGGGGTCCTCCATCCCCGCCACGGTAGTCGCGGTGGAATGGCCCCGCCTCCGGATGCGTTCGCATGCACATGACGAAGATCGGGTTCCTGTCGTTCGGACACTGGCGTGACGTGCCGGGGTCGAAGGTGCGCAGCGGGCGGGAGGCCCTGGTGCAGGCGATCGACCTCGCGGTCGCAGCCGAGGAAGCCGGCGTCGACGGCGCCTACTTCCGCGTCCACCACTTCGCGCCGCAGCAGGCCGCGCCGTTCCCGCTGCTCTCCGCCATCGCCGCGAAGACCAGCCGGATCGAGATCGGCACCGGCGTCATCGACATGCGCTACGAGAACCCGCTCTACATGGCGGAGGAGGCCGCGGCCACCGACCTGATCTCCGGCGGCCGACTGCAGCTCGGTGTCTCGCGGGGATCACCCGAGACCGCCCTGGCCGGCTACCAGCAGTTCGGCTACGTGCCCGACGCCTCCGACGAGAACGGCGGCGACATGGCCCGAGCGCACACGAACGTGTTCCGCCGCGCGATCGCCGGCGAGCCGATGGCCAACGCCAACCCGCAGATGACCGGTTCGGTCGGGTCCCTGCCGATCTCCCCGCTGTCCGACTCGCTCGGCGACCGGATCTGGTGGGGCGCCGGCACCCGAGCGACCGCGGAGTGGACCGCCGAGCAGGGCATGAACCTGATGTCCTCGACCCTGCTGACCGAGGACACCGGTGTGCCGTTCGACCAGCTGCAGGCCGAGCAGATCGAGCGCTTCCGCCGGGTGTGGTCCGAGTCGGGCTGGGACCGCGAACCGCGCGTCTCGGTCTCGCGGAGCATCATCCCGATCATCGACGACGAGTCGCGCCACTACTTCGGCGTGCGCGCGCAGGTCGAGGGGCAGGACCAGGTCGGGCACCTCGACGGCGGGCTGGCCCGGTTCGGCCGGTCCTACATCGGTGAGCCCGAACAGCTCGTCGCGGAGCTCGCGGCCGACCAGGCCGTCCGTGCTGCCGACACCGTGCTCGTCACCGTGCCGAACCAGCTCGGTGTGGACTTCAACGCCCGGCTGCTCGCCGCCGTGAAGGACGTGTTCACCGAGGTCGACGCGGAGCCGGTCCCCGCCTGACCCCGGATCGGTTTCGGGCTCGGGCTCAGCCGTTCGGCCAGAGCAGCCGGAACCGCTCGCACACGACCGGCATGTCCGGCGCGAACCCGCGCGGGTTCTCCGAGTGTGCGCGCCAGAACGCCTCGTGCACGGTCCGCCAGTGGTCGAGCGTCCGGTCGCCTTCCCCCTCGGCCCAGGCGTGGTCGGCGTCGACCTGGTCGAACGGAACCACCCGGACCGCCGTCGTCTCGATGACGGCACGGGGCGCACCCGAGCCGTCGGTCACGATGCTCACCTCGTCGGCCGCGGGCAGCGGATCGCCGGTCGCCTCGTAGTCCCAGAGCGACGACGCCGTGCCGACCTTGACCCCGTCGAGCACGAGCTGCAGGAGCGCGTCCGCCTGCTCCGGGGTCGCGCCGAAGGACCACGCCTCCGGCACGGCCTCCGGAAGGCTCGGACGCTCGCTGCGTCGCGCGGTCCAGAAGTCGTCGAGCGTCGAGGGCACGCCCCGACCGTAGTGCACCGGTCCGGTCCCCCCTTGTGCTGACACCCGGCTGGGGACTGGGGCGAGGCCGACCGCGCTCCTAGGCTCGGGAGCGTCGATCCACCCCGCACCTCGAGGAGCAACCGTGACGCTGCCGGCCGCAGGCTGGTTCCCGGACCCGCAGGACGCCCGTCGTCTGCGCTGGTGGGACGGTCGCACCTGGGGCGCAGCCACGCGGGTCCCCGCGGCTGCTGCTGACCCGGTCACGCCGATCGTCGTCGCGCCGGTGGGGCCGTCGTTCTCGGTGCAGACCGCGGCGATCCGGACGGACGCGTGGGCATCGGGCACCGCCGGCGACCGTCGGCTCTGCGTGTTCACGGTGCTCGCGGTGCTGCTCGCCGTGGTCTCGGTCGTCGCGAACCCCTGGGGCCTGGCGGGGCTGCTCGCCGTGGCGTGCGGGGTCATCGGCATCGTCCGTCCCGGGGCCGTCGGTGCCTGGGCGGTCCTGGCGCGGAGCGCTTCGGCGAGCGCCCACGTCGTCGCGGTGACGACGACCGTCATCGCCGCGTCGGCCCAGTTCCACCTGTTCTGAGCGCGGGCCCGCCTACCGCCGCGCCCGCGGGTGCGCCGTCTGGTACACGTCCCGCAGCATGTCCGCCGTGACCATCGTGTAGATCTGCGTCGTGGCGACACTCGCGTGCCCGAGCAACTCCTGCACCACGCGCACATCGGCACCGCCCTCGAGCAGGTGCGTCGCGAACGAGTGCCGGAACGTGTGCGGTGACACGTGCGCCTCCAGGTCGGCGGCAGCAGCGGCGGCCTGGATCACGAGCCAGGCGCTCTGCCGCGACAGCCGCGCTCCACGGGCGCCGAGGAACAGCGCCGGCGTCGACGGCCCTCGTGCCGCGAACACCGGCCGTGCCCGCACCAGGTACGCGTCGATCGCTGCACGGGCGAAGCTGCCGAGCGGCACGATGCGCTGCTTGTTGCCCTTGCCCGTGACCTTCACGACCGAGAGCTCGCCGTCGGCGTCCGACAGCGTCGTCACGTCGTCCACCGACAGCCCCACCGCCTCGGAGATCCGCGCACCGGTGGCGTAGAGCAGCTCGAGCAGGGCCTTGTCCCGCAGCTGGACGGGGTCGTCGGCGTCGACGGACACCGCCCCGAGCAGCCGTTCCATGTCCTCGACGGGGATCGCCTTCGGCAGCCGCATCGGGGCCTTCGGCGGTCGGACGGCGGTGCCGGGGTCGAGCGGCAACCAGCCCTCACCCGCGGCGAAGGCGGTGAACGACCGGACCGAGCTGAGCATCCGCGCGATCGACCGCGGTGCGAGCGGACCTTCCGGTCGGGTGGCCAGGTGCGTCACGAACCCCGAGACGTCCGCCCGTGCCAACCGTGCCACGTCCTGCAGCACCGAGGAGCCCCCGGCCCGGTCCGCACCGTCCGACTCGACGACCGGAGCGTCCGCCAACCACGACGTGAACACGGCGAGGTCCCGCCGGTACGCCGACAACGTGTGCTGCGAGAGTCCTCGCTCGATCGCGACGTGCCGCAGGTACGTCTCCGCGGCACGGTCGAGGGGCATCACCTCAGCAGGCTAACCGGCGCGGGTCACCTGCCGTCAGTGCAACGCCTCGTCCGGCGTGCCCACGCGGAACCCGGTGAACGTCACGGTCAGCCCGGCCCGCGTCGGCCCGGCGCACAGCAGCCCCGCGGACACGACGGCGTCCGGGTCGAGGTACGCGACCCGGACGAGGCGGGGCTCCTCACCCTCGGCCCACGCCCGGATCGTCACGGCGTCGCCATCGCGGCTCGCGCGGACGGTCACCACCCGGCCCGCCCACTCCGGCACGGGCGACACCGACCAGTCCGAGAAGCCACGCGTCACGACGGCGCCGAGCTGCGGCGCTCCGTCCGAGAACTCCACGCCGGCCTTGATCCAGGTCTGTTCGTCGACGCGCAGGAACACCCCGGCCTGGTCGAACTGCTCGGTGTAGTCGAGCACGAACGACGCTTCGACCGAGAACGGCCCGTCCGTCGGCTGCAGCAGCGCGTGCTCGGAGTCGTGCACGAACCCGTACGAGGTCGTCCGCCAGGCGTCACTGCCCTCGACCGCGGTGACGCGGAACACGTCGCCGTCGAACTCGGCGGCCTCCGGCTCGTGCGTCCACGTCCCCGTGGCGACCAGCTCGCGCAGGCCGTCGGCCGCGGACCCGCTCACTTGCCGCGCTGTTCGATGGCCTCGACGGCGAGCGTCGCGACGACGAGGGCCGAGTTGTTGAGCCGACCGCCCAGGATCCCCTCGAGCAGCTCCGCCCGCGGGACCCAGCGCGTCACGATGTCGGCCTCTTCCGCCTCACGCTCGAATGCGGACTCGGTCGACCGGACACCGCGCGCCCGGTAGATCTGGATGAACTCGTCACTGCCGCCCGAGGACGTGTTGTACCGGACCAGGGGCTCCCACGTGTCGGCCTCGAGGTCGGCCTCCTCGCCCAGCTCGCGCTTCGCGGCCGTCAGGTGGTCCTCGCCCTCCATGTCGAGCAGACCGGCGGGCAGCTCCCAGTCGCGCAGCCGCACCGGGTGCCGGTACTGCTGGATGACCAGGACGCGGCCCTCGTCGTCCTCGGCGTACACGGCGACGGCGCCAGTGTGGTCGATGTACTCGCGGACCATCGAGTCGCCGTTGTACGCGACGGTGTCGCGGCGCACGTCCCAGACGGCGCCCTCGTACACGACGGTGGATTCGGTGACCTCGAAGGAGGCGGACTCGTCAGCGATCGGTGCGTCTGTCACGTCCCCATCCAAGCACGCGCCCCCCTGACGCCCCCGTCGGAACCAGGTTCCGGACACAGCACCGCGTCGTTCCGCGGTTCCGTGTCCGGAACCAGGTGCCGTGGACGCGACCCCGGACGGACTGGAGGCGCGGTGCCAGCTGGCACCGCGCCTCCCGTCCGATCGTGGTGACCCGGTGCTTACGCGACCTGCTCCTCGGTCTGCGGGTCGAACAGGCTGGACGCCTCGTGGCGCTCGATCGCGGCCGCGACGAGCCCCGCGAACAGCGGGTGCGCATCGGTCGGACGCGAGCGGAGCTCCGGGTGCGCCTGCGTGGCGATGTAGAACGGGTGCACGTCGCGCGGGAGCTCGACGTACTCCACCAGCGTGCCGTCGGGCGAGGTGCCCGAGAAGACGAGGCCGGCGTCCGCGATCTGCTCGCGGTACTTGTTGTTCACCTCGTAGCGGTGACGGTGGCGCTCGGAGGCCTCGGGCGCACCGTACAGCTCCGCCGCCAGCGAGCCCTCGGTGAACGACGCCGGGTACAGGCCCAGGCGCATCGTGCCACCCAGGTCGCCGCCGGCGATGATGTCGACCTGCTCCGCCATCGTCGCGATGACCGGGGTGGAGGTCTCCGGGTCGAACTCGGTGCTCGACGCGTCGGTCAGACCGACCTCGTGGCGGGCGTACTCGATGACCATGCACTGCAGGCCGAGGCACAGGCCGAGCGTCGGGATGCCCTGCTCACGCGCGAACTTCAGCGCGCCGAGCTTGCCCTCGATGCCGCGCACGCCGAACCCACCGGGGATGCAGATGCCGTCGACGTCGCCGAGCTGCTTCGCCGCACCCTCGGGCGTGGTGCAGTCGTCGGACACGACCCACTTCAGCGTCACCTTGGCGTCGTGCGCGAATCCGCCGGCACGCAGCGCCTCGGTGACGGACAGGTAGGCGTCCGGCAGGTCGATGTACTTGCCGACCAGGGCGATCGTGACGGCCTTCTTCGGCTCGTGCACGGCCTTCAGCACCGGGGTCCACGCGGTCCAGTCGACCGGACCGGCGTCGAGCTTGAGCGCCTCGACGATGACCTGGTCGAGGCCCTGGTTGTTCAGCAGCGTCGGCAGGTCGTAGATCGAGGGGACGTCCACGGCGTTCACCACGGCGTCCTCGTCGACGTCGCACATCAGCGCGATCTTGCGCTTGTTCGACTCCGACACCGGCCGGTCGCTGCGCAGCACGAGCGCGTCGGGCTGGATGCCGATCGAGCGCAGAGCGGCGACGGAGTGCTGCGTCGGCTTGGTCTTCTGCTCACCCGAGGCGTTCATGAACGGCACCAGCGAGACGTGCACGAAGAACACGTTGTTGCGGCCGAGCTCGTGCCGCACCTGACGGGCGGACTCGATGAACGGCTGCGACTCGATGTCGCCGACGGTGCCACCGACCTCGGTGATGATGACGTCGGGCTGCGGGTCGTTCTGCGCCTGCTCGCGCATCCGGCGCTTGATCTCGTCGGTGATGTGCGGGATGACCTGCACCGTGTCGCCGAGGTACTCGCCGCGACGCTCCTTGGCGATCACCGTCGAGTACACCTGACCGGTCGTGACGTTCGCGGCCTGCGACAGGTTGATGTCGAGGAAGCGCTCGTAGTGCCCGATGTCGAGGTCCGTCTCCGCACCGTCGTCGGTCACGAAGACCTCGCCGTGCTGGAACGGGTTCATGGTGCCCGGGTCCACGTTGAGGTACGGGTCGAGCTTCTGCATGACGACCTTGAGGCCGCGAGCCGTGAGCAGGTTGCCGAGGCTGGCCGCCGTCAGGCCCTTGCCGAGAGACGAGACGACCCCGCCGGTCACGAAGATCTGCTTCGTCACCTTCGGGGTCGAGTTCGAAGAATTGGTACCGCCGCTGAGAGTGTCCGCCACGGGATTCCATCGTACGTCAGAACTGCCGGGAGGCGCGACCTCGGTTCGCCGTGGGCGTTGCGCGGGTGGGTGGCCGGGTCCTCGGGCCGTGGCCGGGTCGGCGGGCGGCACCCGCCTGCTTGGTCGTCAGGCTCGCTGGCCGGCCACGTCGAGCAGCTCGCGGGCGTGCTCGATGCCGCTGGCGCTGTCACCGAGTCCGGAGAGCAGCCGTGCCATCTCCTGCAGCCGGTCCTCGCCCTCGAGCCGGCGCACGCTCGACGACGTGACGGCCCCACTGGCGTCCTTCACGACGTTGAGGTGGTTGTTCGCGAAGGCCGCGACCTGGGCCAGGTGCGTGACGACGATGACCTGCGTGCGCTCTGCGAGCTTCGCCAGCCGTCGGCCGATCTCGATCGCCGCCGCCCCGCCGACACCGGCGTCGACCTCGTCGAAGACGAACGTCGGCACCGTGGTGCTGCCAGCCATGACGACCTCGATCGCGAGCATCACGCGCGACAGCTCACCGCCGGACGCCCCCTTGCCGATCGGCCGGGGGTCGGTGCCGGAGTGCGGCTGGAGCAGGATCGTGACCTGGTCACGGCCGTGCCGGCGGTACTCGCCGGCGTCGGTGACCTCGACCACCAGCGTCGCACCGCCCATCGCGAGGGTCTTCAGCTCAGCGGTCACGCGCTTCGCCAGGTCGGTCGCCGCCTTGGTGCGCGCCGTCGTGAGCGCGGCGGCGGCGGACTCGAGCGCCTGCTCGTCCTGCTCGACCGACCGCTGCAACGCCGCGATCCGGTCGTCGTCGCCGTCGAGCTCGAGCAGCCGGTCGCTCGCACGCTGTCCGTAGGCGATGACGTCGTCCACCGTCTCGCCGTACTTGCGGGTGAGGCCGGCCAGCAGGGCACGGCGTTCGTTGATGAGTTCGAGATCGTGCCCGGCCTCGGGTTCCAGGGAACCGAGGTAGCTCGAGATGCTCGCCGAGGCCTCGGCCGCCTGGATCCCGAGCTCCGTGAGCTGCTCGAGTACCGGCTGCAGGGCACTGTCCGACGACGCGACGCGCTCCACGGCACGGCGTGCGGACTCGACCAGGCCGACGACGTCGGAGACGCCGTCGAGGGACTCGCTGGACAACGCCTCGTGCGCCAGGGCAGCGGACAACCGGAGCTCCTCGAGGTTGCCCAACCGCTCGGCGCGTTCGGCCAGCTCGACGTCCTCGCCGGGCTGCGGGTCGGCGGCCTCGATCTCGTCGGAGGCCGCGCGGATCCGCTCGGCCTCGGCCACGCGGTCGTCCCGGTCGCGGACCAGGACCTCGAGGTCACCGACGTGCTGCTGCCAGGCGTCGTACGCGGCGACGTACCGGGCGAGGGCCTTCTCGAGCGAGGCTCCCCCGAACCCGTCGAGGGCAGCCCGCTGCGCCGTTGCCGAGGTCAGGCGGATCTGGTCCGACTGCCCGTGCACGGTGACGAGCTGGTCGGCGAGCTCGCCGAGCACCGCCACGGGCGCACTCCGACCGCCCACCGTGGCACGGCTGCGCCCCTCGGCGGAGACCGTGCGGGTGAGGATGAGTTCGCCGTCCTCGACGGTGCCGCCGGCGTCCTCGACGCGTTCGGCGACGGCGTCCTGCTCGGGGACGTGCCAGCGACCTTCGACGACGGCGCTCGACGCACCGCGGCGCACCGAACCGGCGTCGGCCCGCGCACCGAGCAGCAGCCCGAGCGCGGTGACGATCATCGTCTTGCCCGCACCGGTCTCTCCGGTGACGACGGTGAAGCCCGGCCCGAGTTCGAGCGTGGTCTCACCGATGACACCGAGGTCGCGGATCGCGATCTCCTCGATCATCGGTCGTCCTCCGTGCTCATCGGTCGTCCTCGTCGCTCTGGGGGCCGCGCCACCCGGCGACGGGCAGCTGGAACTTCGCGACCAGGCGGTCGGTGAACGGAGCGTCCTTGAGTCGGGCGACCCGCACCGGGTCGGGCGAACGCCGGACCTCGACACGGGCGCCCGGCGGCAGGTCGTGGGTCCGTCGGCCGTCGCACCAGAGGACACCGACGCCGCTCGTGCGCCGCAGGACCTCGATCGCGAGCGTGCAGTCCGGCCCGACGACGATCGGTCGGGCGAACAGGGCGTGGGCGCTCAGCGGCACCATGAGGAGCGCGTCGACGTCCGGCCACACGATGGGGCCACCGCCGGAGAACGAGTACGCCGTGGAGCCGGTCGGGGTCGACACGACCACGCCGTCGCAGCCGAACGACGACAGCGGGCGGCCGTCGACCTCGGTCACGACCTCGAGCATCCGCTCCCGCGAGGCCTTCTCGATCGTGGCCTCGTTCAGCGCCCAGCTCGAGTAGACGATCTGGTTGCCGACGACCACGTCGACCTGCAGGGTGACGCGTTCCTCGACGTTGTACTCGCCGGACAGCGCGCGCTCGACCGTCTCGGACAGGCCGTCACGCTCGCTCTCGGCCAGGAACCCGACGTGCCCGAGGTTCACCCCGATCAGCGGAGCGCCGGTGTTCCGCACGAGTTCCGCCGCGCGGAGGATCGTGCCGTCGCCACCGAGCACGATGACGATCTCGAGCTGGTTCGGCTGGACGTCGACGCCGAGGATGTCGACCTTGCCGACCGACGCCTCGGCACGACGGATGTCGGCGTACTCGTCGAAGGGCATGACGGGCGTGAGACCGGCTGCGTGCAGGAGGTCGCAGACCTCGACCGCAGCGTCGATCGAGTCGCGGCGACCCGTGTGGGACACGAGCAGGATGTGCCGTTCGTCACTCATGAAGACCCTTCCGTGAGTTCGGTCGCCCGGACTCTCCATTCTGTCGGATTGCCCCCGACACCGCGCTGGAAGCGGGCCAGGTACTCGTGGTTGCCGTGTGTCCCGACGATCGGGGACGCGGCGAGCCCACTGGTGCCGAGGCCCAGGTCCCACGCCGCCCACAGCACGTTCATGAGCGCGTCGTTCCGGAGCCCGGCGTCGTGCACGATGCCCTCGCGCACACCGCCACGACCAACTTCGAACTGGGGCTTCACCAGGAGCACGAACTCGTCCGCGGGGACGGCTTCGGCCAGCGCCGGCAGCACGAGTCGGAGCGAGATGAAGGACAGGTCCCCCACCACCAGGCTCGTCTCGGCAGCGGTGCCGTCGAGCGCCAGGTAGTCGGCGCGCGTGAGGTTCCGCGCGTTCGTCCCCTCGACCACGGCGACGCGTTCATCGAGCGCGATGGTGGGGTGCAGCTGTCCGTGCCCCACGTCGAGCGCGATGACACGGCGCGCGCCGCGTGCGAGCAGCACCTGGGTGAACCCGCCGGTGCTCGCGCCCACGTCGAGCACGACCCGGTCGGCGGGGTCGACGTCGAACGCGTCGAGTGCGCCGACGAGCTTCCGGGCCGCGCGCGAGACCCACTCGTCCGCGGCGTCGACCTCGATGTCCGCGTCGGATGCGATCGGCGTCGACGGCTTCAGGACGGCACGGCCACCCACGAGCACCCGGCCGTCCTGGATCAGCTTGCTGGCGACGGTGCGCGACCGTGCGAGCCCGCGTGCAGCGAGGAGGGCGTCGAGGCGGACCGGGGTCGCGTCGTGCACGGCTCCGTCCGGCTCAGGCACTCGCGGAGCCGCCGCTCTCGAGCCGCGTCCGCAGCTCGTCGTGCAGGGCGGAGAAGGCGTCGGCGCGCTCGGCAAGCGGCAGGGCCTCGGCCTCGGCGGTGCGCGCGGCGAAGGCGTCCTGCTGCTCGGGTTCGGCGGACGGCTGCTCGGGGTTCGGCACGTCCGACACGCTACTCGCCGCCGTACAGCTGCGGGTCCACGTCGAGGCCGTAGATGGCCAACCCGGACTCCCAGATGAGCGTCGAGCCGGCACGGAGCCGATCGATGTCCGTCCCGGCGTCGAGCACCCGGACGACGTGCCCGCGCATCGCCACCGTCGCAGTACCGACGGTCACGTACCGGGTGCCGTCCTCGTCCTCGCGCCGCACCGTCTCCGGGTACGGCTGGGACAGCCCCCGGAGGTCTTCGAGCACGTAGGTGGGACGCGAGCGCTGGTCGGCCGCGAGCACCTGCTTCGCCTTGTCGATGCCGGTGAGCACGAGCACGCTCGGGATCCCGACGTCGTTCGCGCCCTTGATGTCAGTGTCCAACCGGTCCCCGATGAACAGGGTCCGACCGCCGCCGAAGCGCTCGACCGCCGTGTCGAAGATCGGCCGCTCGGGCTTGCCGGCGACCACGGGCATCCGGCCGACCGCCTGGTGCACGGCGGACACGAGCGTGCCGTTGCCGGGCGCGATGCCCCGCTCGACCGGGATCGACCAGTCCATGTTCGTGGCCACCCACGGCACGTCCGGGTCGGCCAGGGCGAAGGAGGCCTCGGCCAGTTCCTTCCAACCGAGGTCCGGTGAGAATCCCTGGATGACCGCGGCCGGGGAGTCCTCGGCACTCGAGGTGACGGTGAACCCGGCTTCCTCGACGATGCTGGACAGCCCGAGCCCGCCGGTGACCAGGACGGTCGCTCCGGCCGGCACCAGGGTCGCGAGCAGCTGGACGCCGGCCTGTGACGAGGTGACGACGTCGCCCTCGGACACCTCGAGTCCGTAGCGCTCGAGGTGCTCGGCGACGTCGATCGGCCGACGCGATGCGTTGTTCGTGATGTAGCCGACCCGCGCCGTGAGCGATGCCCGGGTCAGGGCTTCGACCGCGTGCGGGATGGCGTTGCGGCCCCGGTAGACGACGCCGTCGAGGTCGGTGAGGACCACGTCGACGCCCTCGGTCAAGGCCGCCGAGTGCTCAGCCGGCTGCGGAGCCGTCGACGTCGCGGGGGTTGTCGTCGTCGATCTCGCCGGGCTCGTCGGCTGCGGAGGTGTCGTCGTCGAGGTCGTCGAGGGCGGGTTCGTCATCGAGGTCGTCGTCGATGTCGTCGGCGGATTCGTCGTCGCCGTCGAGTTCGTCGGTCGCGACGTCGTCGGCTCCGAGGTCATCGGCCTCGTCGTCTCCGGCGTCTCCGTGTTCTTCGACTTCGAGCGTTTCCTCGACCACATCAACTGTCTCCCAAGCGTTGTCGTCCGCGATTTCGGCGAGGGCCGCTGCCGCGCGGTCCACACGGGCCCACCACTCGTCGGCCTCGTCCTGTCGACCGAGCTCCTCGAGCGTGGCCGCGTAAGCACTGTAGAGCGCCGGGGACCACGTGTAGGCGGTGGACGGGTCGAGCTGTGGAATCTCCAGCTCGCCGAGGGCGGCTGTGGGATTCCCGAGGTCGAGACGAGCGCCGGACATGGCGATCGCGAGCTCGACCTGCACCGGGGTCTCGAGGGCCGAGCGCTCGACCGAACGACCGAGCTCGAGTGCCCGCTCCGGACGGCCCAGGCCACGCTCGCAGTCCACCATCATCGGGAGCTGGTCGTTGCGACCGGAGATCCGACGGTAGGTGCGGAGCTCCCGGAGCGCGGTGGCGAAGTCGCCGAGGCGGTACGCGGTGATCGCGGCCGTCTCGCGGACGACACCGACACGACCGGCACGACGAGCAGCGCTCAGGGCATGCTGGTTCGCCGTCTCGGGGTCGTCGTCGACGAAGAGCGCTGCAGCCACGAGGTGACGCGCAACCCAGTCGGCGTTGTCCTTGCTGAGGGTCTTCAACTCCATCCGGGCCGCAGGGTCGAGGTCGCGCGCCTGGATCTCCTCGGGGATCTCCGGGTCGTCGTGGCGCGGACGGATCGACTTGGTGCCGTAGGGGTCACGGTCCTCCCAGTCGTCGCGCGCGGCCTCACCGAAACGGGCGCCGGCGTGACGGCTGCCGTCACCGAAACGACGACGGTCCTCACCGCCGTCGCGAGCCGGGCGGTCCGATGAACCCCCGCGGAACGGACGGTCGGACGAACCACCACGGGCCGGACGGTCGGACGAACCACCACGGGCCGGACGGTCGCCGTCACGAGCGGGACGATCGGAGCCCCCGCGATACGGGCGGTCCCCGTCACGAGCGGGACGATCGGAGCCCCCGCTGTACGGGCGGTCCCCGTCACGAGCGGGACGGTCGGAGCCCCCGCGGTACGGGCGGTCGCCATCGCGACGCGGACGGTCAGAACCGCCCTGGAAGGGTCGGTCCCCGTCACGGCGGGGCCGGTCAGAGGACCCGCCACGGTACGGACGATCACCATCACGCGCCGGGCGGTCTGACGAGCCACCGCGGTACGGACGATCGCCATCACGCGCCGGGCGTCCTGACGAGCCACCGCGGTACGGACGATCGCCATCACGACGCGGACGGTCTGAACCACCCTGGAACGGGCGGTCACCGTCACGGCGCGGACGGTCAGAACTCCCGCCACGGAACGGACGATCACCGTCACGAGCCGGGCGGTCGGAGCCACCACGGAACGGACGATCGCCATCGCGTCGCGGACGATCGGCACCGCGCGGACCATCACCGCGCGGCGGCCGGCCGGAGTCACCGCGGTCACCCTGCCACGACGGACGGTCGTTCCGGTCGCCGGACCGGAACGGACGATCCCCATCGCGACGCGGAGCGCTGTCCCGGCGGGGTGCGCCGTCCCGGAACGGACGGTCTCCACCCTGCGGACGATCACGACGGTCACCTTCGCGCCGCTCGAACTCACGAGGACCGGACGACCAACGACCATCGCTCTGGCCGTCCCGACGCGGAGCGCCGTCGCGACGCGGGAACCGGTCGCCGTCCCGTCGGGGTCGATCTCCGCGGCCCCCGTCGTTCCGCCGCTGATCGTCGTCGTTCGCCACCGTTGCTCCTCATCGCGTGCCCGGTGCAGTGCCTCGGGCGTTCGTCCGCTGTGTCGTTGTGTTGGGTGCCGCGTCAGTTTCCCGACGTCGGCCTCCAGTCCATCACGAACCGGAGCCGGCGTCGAGTGAACGGCGGCAGAAACAGAAATGGCCACCGGCCCCGACCGAGAACGAGGGTTTCCCCTGCGAATTCTCGATGGAGGGCCGATGGCCACATCTTTCATACGTTAAGTCCGGCGGCGTCCTACTCTCCCACAAGGTCCCCCTTGCAGTACCATCGGCGCTGAGAGGCTTAGCTTCCGGGTTCGGAATGTGACCGGGCGTTTCCCTCTCG
>NZ_QKTB01000016.1:0-81435 GCF_003234405.1 Curtobacterium sp. MCLR17_045 | reverse complement strand
GGGTGCGGGGGGTGCGCATCACGGGACCTCGGCGGTCAGGGGGTCGGACGTCGTCGACGCGGAGCCGACGGCGTAGGTCAGGGTGACGGACCAGGTGCCGCTCGACACCTTCGCCGCGGGGAACGACACCTGCGCGCAGTTCACCGACGAGGCACTCGCCTGTGCGGTGCTCGTGGCGGTGCGGGTGACGCCGTCCTTCGTCGCGGTGAAGGTGCACTTCCCGCTCGTGTCGGTCGTACCGGAGACCAGGCCACCGGCCTGGAGGGTCTTCGAGCCGGTGTCCCAGCCGGCGAACGTGACGACGGACGTGGCCGGGTACTCCGACGGGTCGGTGTCCGGCTGGTTCGTCGCGCCGCTGCCCGGGAACGCACCGGGGGTGTCGTCGTCGGAGGCGCCGGCGTCGTCGCCGTCACCGTCGTCGGACCCACCGTCGGTCGGCGTCGAGGCCGCGTCGGTGGGGACCGAGGTCGCCGAGTCGTCGTCCGTCGGGGTCGCACTCGGGGTGCGCGAGACGGACGCGGACGGCGACGGGGTGGCGTCGTCGCCACCACCGGAACAACCGGCCAAGAGGAGACTGAGTGCACCGACCACCGCGAACGCAGCGATCGGCCTGGATGCGAGGAGCATGCTGACGGGCCGTCCTGTGGATGTTGACAAGGGTCCGGGTTGCAACAACGGTAACTCGAAAGTGAAGGTTGAGGGTTGGATCGGCCGGAATCACCCCCACTCGGGGTGCACGACGACCGTCGCCCAACCCCGTCCCGCGGGCCCGGTGAGTATGCTGTTCCGGTCCTGCCCCCACGAACGAAGAGACGTATGGTCGACCAAGCCCGCATGACCGCGCTCGCGAAGGAACCCCTCGTCGTGATCGGCGCTCCGACGAGCGCCTTCCGCGGGACCTTCCGTGAGCTGCGCGACGTCTTCCGGCAGCGCGAGATGCTCGGCATGCTCGTCCGGCGTGACCTGAAGGCCCGCTACAAGGACTCGGCACTCGGGTTCGTGTGGACGCTCGTGCGCCCGCTGACCCAGCTGCTCATCTACTACTTCGTCATCGGCAAGGTCCTCGGCGCCGCCAACGGCATCGACAACTTCGCGATCTACGTCTTCACCGGCCTGACCGCCTACACGCTCTTCAGCGAGATCGTCGCCGGGTCGACCGGCTCGATCGTCGGCAACTCCGGGCTGATCAAGAAGGTCTACGTCCCGCGCGAGGTCTTCCCGCTCGCCAGTGTGGGCGCGGCCCTGGTGAACTTCACCATCCAGTTCGCGATCCTGCTGGCCGCGACGGTCGTCATCGGCGTCTTCCCGTGGCACGAGGGTCTGGTCTACCTGATCCCCTCGCTCGCGGTGATCCTGGTCTACGGCGCCGCCATCGGCCTGGTGCTGTCCGCGCTCAACGTGTACCTGCGCGACGTGCAGTTCGTCATCGACGTCGGCCTGATGGTCCTGCTCTGGGCCTCGCCGATCGTCTACTCGTACTCGCGCGTGGTCGCGACTGTGAACGCCGACTGGCTCCTCACCCTCTACACGAACAACCCGCTGACCCTGTCGGTGCTCGGCCTGCAGAACGCGATCTGGCTGCACGACCCGGCAGACGTCACGTACCCGGACCACCTGATGCTGCGGCTGGGGATCGCGTTCGTGATCGGTCTCCTCTGCCTCATCGGTGCGCAGCGGATCTTCTCCCGCCTGCAGGGCAACTTCGCGCAGGAGCTCTAGACCATGGCCATCAGCACCCCCGTCGCCCCGACGACCGCCGGCGAGACCGCCGAGCGTCCCGACGTCATCGTCATCGACCACGTCCGCAAGCGCTTCACGGTCCGCAAGGACAACACCCTGCGCGAGCGCATCGTCACGCTCGGCCGCGCCGGGCGGAAGCACCGCCAGGACTTCTGGGCCCTCGACGACGTCACGGTGTCGATCCAGGCCGGCTCGACCGTCGGGCTCATCGGCCAGAACGGCTCCGGCAAGTCGACCCTGCTCAAGGCCATCGGCGGCATCATCCAGCCGACCTCCGGCACGGTGTCCCGCCGCGGTCGCCTCGCCGCGCTGCTCGAGCTCGGCGCGGGGTTCCACCCCGACCTGTCCGGCCGCGAGAACGTCTACCTCAACGCGAGCCTCCTCGGCCTCAGCCGCAAGCAGACCGACGAGAAGTTCGACGACATCCTGGCGTTCTCGGGCATCGGGGACTTCATCGACACCCAGGTGAAGTTCTACTCATCGGGCATGTACGTGCGGCTCGCGTTCGCCGTCGCCGTGCACACCGACCCCGACGTCCTGCTCGTCGACGAGGTCCTGGCCGTCGGTGACGAGGCCTTCCAGCGCAAGTGCCTCGACCGCATCCGCACCTTCCAGGAGGCCGGCAAGACGATCATCATCGTCACGCACTCCCTCAGCCAGGTGCAGGAGATGTGCGACCGCGTCGTCCTGCTCAACAAGGGCAAGGTGCTGCACGACGGTGACCCCGTCCAGGCCGTGAGCATGTTCCGCGAGGTGCTCGAGGAACGCCGTCAGGGCGAGCTCAGCACCGACGTCGCCGTCGGCCGGGGCAAGGTCATCGGCGCGAGCGTGCGCGTCGACGGCAAGGAGCCCCGCGCCGAGGTCATGCCGGGCGACGACCTCGTCGTGGACATGGAGTTCGAGCACCTGGACGGCATCGCCGACTGGGAGGCCGCGGTCCAGATCAACAACGCCGGTGGCCAGGTCGTCTACGGCACCACCACCGGCATCATGGGCCTCGAACTGCAGCCGCTGCACGGTCGCCGGAAACTCCGCCTGCGGATCGCCGACACCGCGTTCGGCACCGGCAAGTACTTCATCAACGTGTCGATGATGGACTCGGCCGGGCGCCACCTGCACGACATGCCGGAGTGCGACTCGTTCGAGGTCCCCGGGTTCGAGCACGCCGTGGGCACGGTCTACGCCGAACCCTCGATCGAGGAGCTCGACTGACCCCGGACGACGGCGACACCGGGGCCCGCGCCGACGGGACGCCCCGGACCGACGGCACGCTCCGCACCGCGGTCGTCGTCGTCAACTGGAACCGCGCCGACCTGACAACCGCGGCCGTCCGCGCCGTGCTCGACGAGGGCACGGCCGACGACGTCATCGTCGTCGACAACGGGTCGTCCGACGACTCCGTCGCGGTGCTCCGCCGTGCCCTGCCGGACGCCACCGTCATCGCACGCGACGACAACGGCGGCTTCGCGGCCGGTGCCAACACCGGCATCCGGCACACGGACGCCGACGTCGTCGTGCTCCTGAACAACGACGCCGTGCCCGCACCGGGCTTCGTCGCGGCGCTCCGCGACCACCTGGCGCACGCCGGGCCCGAGGTCGCCGCGGTGACGGGCCGAATCGTGCTCGCCGGACGCTGGACGGGCCTCCCGGCCGGGGTGGAGCCCGCCCCCGGCCAGCGCGTGCTGCGCGACCACGACGGCCGTCGCTGGACGCCGTCGGCGGACGGCGAGGTCCGGCTCAACTCGACCGGCGTCCGTGTCGACCGCGACGGCAACGGGATGGACCGCGACTGGTTCGCGCCCGTCGACCGGGTCGCCGACGTCGACGTCTTCGGGTTCTCCGGCGGCGCGTCCGCGCTCCGCCGAACGGCGCTGGACGACGTCGGCCTGCTCGACGAGTCCCTGTTCATGTACTACGAGGACACCGAGCTCGCCTGGCGGCTGCGCCGCCGCGGATGGCGCGTCGAGCACGCGGCCGACGCGGTCGTCGAGCACGACCACTCGGCGTCGTCCGGCGTGCAGAGCGACCTGTTCGTCTTCCGGAACGCGCGCAACCGCATCGTCGTCGCGCTCTGGCACGCCCCGTGGCCGACCGTCGTGCGGGCGAGCGTCCGCACCCTGGTGCGCGGCCTGCGCGGGCTGGCCTCCGGTCGCACCCGCCGGGAGGCGCGGCTCGTCCTGACGGCGTTCGCGGACGTCGCGGGGACCCTGCCGGTCCACCTCGCGCGCCGGCTGCGCGAGACCCGGCGCGCGTCCGTCCCGCGCCGCAGCGTGGACCCGGGCGCATGAGTGCAGCGGGCTATCCTGGACACTCCCCCGTCGACGGCCCCGGCCACGACGTCCCCGCCCGGAAGGAACCACGCGTGCCGCAGCTCACCGTCCTCGTCGACGGGACCGCGGTACCGCAGGCGCTCGGCGGCGTCGGACGCTACGTCGAGGGGGTCGTGTCCCACCTGACCGACCCGTCGCTCGACGTCCACCTGGTCGTCCGCCCCGTGCACGCTCCGCACTTCGCCGCCGTCGCGCCGCACGCGACCGTGCACACGGCGCCGGGCTGGACCGACTCGGTGCCGCTGCGGTTCCTGTGGGAGCAGACCGGGCTGCCGGCGCTCGGCCGTCGGCTCGGGGCGCAGGTGCTGCACTCCCCGCACTACACGTTCCCGTTCGGCTGGCGCGGCGGGTCCGTCGTCACGCTGCACGACGCCACGTTCTTCTCCAACCCCGAGTGGCACTCGCGCCTGAAGCGCACCTTCTTCACCTGGTGGAGCCGCCGGTCCCTGCGCACCCGACCAGTCGTCATCGTGCCGAGCGCCGCGACCGCGACCGAGGCCGCCCGGGTCGTGCGGGGCATCCGCGCCGACGTCCGGGTCGCACCGCTCGGCGTCGACCGCACGGTGTTCCACGAGCCCGACGTCGCCGCGGTCGAGGACGCCCGGATCGCCGCCACCCTGCCCGAGGGTGCCCCGTGGATCGCGTTCCTCGGCACCATCGAACCGCGGAAGAACGTCACGGCGCTGCTCGACGCGTACGCCTCGGTGCGCGCCGCGCGTGCGGCTGCCGGGTCGGACGGTCACCCGGGTGCGGAGACCCCGTGGCTCGTGCTGTCCGGGGCCCGCGGCTGGGACGAGGCGGCCATCGCGCGGCTCGACGCCCTGCAGCCCACCGACCACGTCATCGAGGCCGGCTACCTGCCACTCGAGGACCTCGCCGGGTTCCTCGGCGGTGCCGAGTTCGTCGTCTACCCGTCCCTCGGCGAGGGCTTCGGGCTGCCCGTGGTCGAGGCGATGGCCTCCGGCGCGTGCGTCCTGACCACCCGGCGGCTGTCGCTGCCCGAGGTCGGCGGTGACGCGGCCGTCTACAGCAAGCCCGACGCGACCGCGCTGGCGTCCGCGATGACGGCGCTGCTGGACGATCCCGCGCTTGTAGCCTCGCACCGTGCGGCGGCGCTGACGCGGGCCTCCTCGTTCACCTGGGAGGCCACCGCGGCCGTGCACGTCGAGGCCTACGAGTCCGTCGCCGGAGGTGCGCGGTGATCCGGGTCGCGGTGCTGACGGTCACCTACAACACCGGCGAGACCATCCGGCCGTTCCTGGCGAGCGTCGCCGGTGCCTCGAAGGACCCGGTCGCCGTCGTCATCGCGGACAACGGTTCGGCCGACATCGACGCACTCCGGGCGATCGGTGAGTCCTACGGCGCCGTCGTGGTGTCCTCCGGTGGCAACCGCGGCTACGGCGGCGGGATTGACGCGGCCCTGAGCGCCCTCGACGACGTGCTGCCGGACGTGCGCCCGGAGTTCCTGCTCGTAACGAACCCCGACGTCGTGCTCGGTGAGGGCTCGGTCGACGAACTCGTGGCCGCCGCCGACCGGTTGCCGTCGGGTGGGTCGTTCGGCCCCCGGATCCTCGACGACCAGGGCGAGACCTACCCGTCCGCCCGGCAGCTCCCCTCGCTCCGGACCGGCCTCGGCCACGCGGCGTTCTCGCGGTTCTGGCCGGCGAACCCGTGGAGCCAGCGGTACTGGTCCACCACGGAGGTCGTCGAGCGCGAGGCCGGCTGGCTCTCCGGTGCGTGCTTCCTCATCCGGACGTCGCTCTTCCGTGAGCTCGACGGGTTCGACGAGTCGTACTTCATGTACTTCGAGGACGTCGACCTCGGGCAGCGCGTCGGTCGGTCGGGACGAGCGAACGTGTACGTGCCCTCGGCGGTCGTCACCCACACCGGAGCCCACTCGACGTCGTCCAACCGGCGCCGCATGGAGATCGAGCACCACCGGAGCGCCTACCGGTTCCTGTCGCGGAAGTACCGGGCGTGGTGGCTCTGGCCCCTGCGCGTCGTGCTGCACGCGGGCTTGTCGCTCCGCGCCCGCTGGGTCACTCGCAAGTAGCCCGGTCGGGGGCCTGCGGGGCCGTGCGCGACCCCGCTAGGCTCGGCGCCGTGCACCGCGACCCGGAACCCTGGCTCGGCTGCGGCCCGATCGACGCCGCCCGCCGCTACTGGACGGGGGCGTTCACGTTCCGCCGTGCCCGTGCGAGCCGGGCCGAGTTCTGGTGGGCACGCGCCGTCGACGTGCTCGTGGTCTGGCTCGTCGTGACGTTCGTGCCGATGGCCACCGGGATCCCGGACGCCGACGACTCGATGTCGACCTTCCAGAACACCCCCGGGTTCCTCGGGATCGGGCAGTCCGTCCTGAGCCTCAACGGCAGCCCCGACGGCTGGCACGTCGTCGCCCAGGGGCCGCCGTCGCAGTGGGTGCTGTTCGTGTGGTGCGTGCTGACGGCCATCCCGAACCTGGCACTCGGCGCGCGACGACTCCGGGACATCGGTTCGCCGGCGTGGATCGCGCTGTTCGGCGGCTTCCCGATCCTGGATCTGTTCCTGCTGCTCGGTGCCCTGCGCCGCAGTCGGCGCCCGACGCTCCCGTCGGCCCCGGACCCGGAGCCGTCCGGCGCCGAGCTCCCCGTCGCCCACCGCGCCGCGTAGCCGCCCGGGGGCGCCGCGTCGGCCCGCGGAACACCGGTGTTCGTCGATCGCACCGCGGAATGCGGGTGTTCCGAGGACGAACACCGGTGTTTTGCGGCCCGGGTCAGGAGCGGAGGCGGGCGCGGGTGGCGCGCGCGGACTCGAGCAGCACAGCAGCGCGGGCGTCGAAGGAGTGCTCGGCGGCGATGCGCTCGGCCACGGCGGCCCGCTCGGCAGCCGACGGCCACGCGCGCGCCCGTTCGAGCAGGTCGGCCAACTCGTCACGGGAGCGCGCGACCGCGAGCGTCGGGACGTCCAGCACGTCGGACAGCCCGGCCACCGGGTCGGTCACGACGACTCCCCCGGACGCCAGCACGTCGAACACCCGGTTCGACACGAAGCCCCCGGCGGCCATGTCGGGCCAGTGGTCGTTGAGCACCACACGCGCCGAGGCGTAGGCCGCCGCGACCTCGGCCCGTGTCAGCGACGGTTCGCCGAGCGACTCCGCGGGGACGACCTCTCCCCAGCCCGGACCGTGCACGCGCAGATCGGCACCGAGCGCGACCGCGTCGGACACGATGGGTCGCGCGGCGCCGCGGGTCGACCCGACGAACACCACGTGGTCGGCATCGGGACTCGTCGCCGTGCGCGCGACCGGGTGGAACACCGTCGGCTCGGTCGCCTGCAGCAGGGTCCGGACCGGCACGCCCGCACGCGCAGCGGCTGCGGCTGCCCACACCGGCCCGGCCGCGAAGGCCGCGTCGAACGACCGCAGTTCCGTGTCGGCGACGTCGTCGGGGTGGCTGATCACCCAGAGCAGGTTCACCGACGCCGGGTTCGGCGGCACCCGGTCGAGGCCCCGGATCACCAGGGTGACGTCGTCCGAGGCATCGTCGTCCCGCACGTGGGCGTCGCGTCGGTCGATCCGGACCCGCTGCCCGAGCCGCTCGAGTGCCCCGGCGAGCTCGGCGGCGAAGTGCACGTCGCCCCAGCCGTCGCCCTCCGGGCCGGCGGGCGCAGCGATCTTGAGCGACCAGGTGAGGTGTTCGGCGTCACCGCCGGTCACCCGCGCGGCCGGGGCCACCGGCCGGGCGCCCCAGGGCGGCAGCGGCGGTCCGGCGACGACACCGTCGCCCTGGGAAGCGCGGTCGCGCCAGGCGGTGAACGCGTCGACGGTCGCGGCGTCGACGGTGCGGCCGGCCTCGACCGAGCGGGTCGCCTCGCCGACGACGCGCACCGGTCCGCCGTGGGCATCGGCGACCGCGCGGCTCCAGGCCGTCAGGGTCATGCGTTCGTCCGGGAGGCACGGCGCCGGCAGCAGCGCCGCCCCCGGCACCGAGAGCACCGGCTGGTCCGCCGCGAAGACGGTGTCGACGCTGGTCACGGTGTCGGCGCGGTCGTCCGACCACGGGAGGGCACCGGGGCGCAGCAGCCGAGCGCCGGAGCGGAGCGTGCCGTCCGGCGACCGGACCCGGGCCTGCGCGACCGAGCCCGCCGCCGCCAGCGCGTGCAGCGCCGGCACGTCGACCGACACCGAGGTGTCGACCACCACGAGCGTCCGGCCCGCACCGGCTGCGACACCGGCGTTGATCGCCGAGCCGAGGCCGTCGACGGGTTCCGGTCGGACCCAGGGCAGGCGACGGCCGAACGGGTCGACCGGCGAGGCGTCCGCGACGTAGCTCACGGCGCGGACGTCGACCCCACGACCGAAGGCATCACGGGCGACCGACACGAGTCGGGCGACCTCGGCGTGCCGGTCCGAACGGGTCGTGACGAGCACCGTGACGTCCTGGTCGAGCCGCGGCAGCGGGTCCGGGAACCCGGTGACGGGAACGACGGCCGCCGCCGTCGCGGACGCGGGACGGGCCTCCTGGCCGGGGTGGCGGGAGGCCGTCGCATCCGGACGGCGGCGTCGACCGAACCAACCGGGGGCGGGGGTCACGTGCGGAGCTAGACGCCGAGGAGTCGCTGCAGGTAGACGCCGTAGCCGCCCTTGACCAGCGGCGCGGCGAGCTCGGCGAGCTGCGCGTCGTCGATCCAGCCGTTCCGCCAGGCGATCTCCTCGATGCAGCCGATCTTGAAGCCCTGACGGTCCTCGATGACCTTCACGTACTCCGACGCCTGCATCATCGACTCGAACGTGCCGGTGTCGAGCCACGCGGTGCCGCGGTCGAGGACCTGGACGCCGAGCTCGCCGGCCTCGAGGTAGCGCTCGTTGACCGTGGAGATCTCGAGCTCGCCGCGGGCGCTCGGCTCGATCGTCTTGGCGATCTCGATGACCTTGTTGTCGTAGAAGTACAGGCCGGGGACGGCGTAGTTCGACTTCGGCTCGGCCGGCTTCTCCTCGATGGAGACGGCGGTGAAGTCGTCGTCGAACTCCACGACGCCGTACGCCTTCGGGTCGGCCACGTGGTAGGCGAAGATCGTCGCACCCTGGACGTCGGTGTTCTTCCGGAGGTTCGTGCCGAGGCCGGTGCCGTGGAAGATGTTGTCGCCGAGGACGAGGGCGACGCTGTCGTCGCCGATGAACTCCTCGCCGATGACGAAGGCCTGCGCCAGACCGTCCGGGGACGGCTGCACGGCGTACTGGATCTCCATGCCGAGCGCCGAGCCGTCACCGAGCAGGGCCCGGAACTGGTCGTTGTACTCCGGCGTCGTGATGACCAACACCTCTCGGACGCCCGCCATCATCAGGGTCGACAGGGGGTAGTAGACCATCGGCTTGTCGTAGATCGGCATGAGCTGCTTGCTGATGCCCTTGGTGATCGGCCAGAGGCGCGTGCCGGAACCGCCGGCGAGGATGATGCCCTTCATCGGTGTCCCGTCCCTTACTTCTTCGTCCGGAGCGACTCGGTGTACGCGACGCACTCCTCGTACGTCGGCAGCAGGCCCTGTGCCGCGGCTTCCTCGAGGGTGGGGGCGCTGGTGTCCTTCTCGGACAGCACCAGCTCGCCGAGGCCCTCGGGCAGGTCGAGCCCGACCGTCGGGTCGAGGATCGTGATCCCCTTCTCACGCTCGGGGTTGTAGTGCGCGCTGACCAGGTAGTTCACGGTCGACTGGTCCTCGAGCGCGACGATCGCGTGGCCGAGCCCCTCGGACAGGTAGACGGCCTTGCGGTCGACGTCGTCGATCCGGACGGAGTCCCACTGGCCGAACGTCGGGGACCCGACGCGGATGTCGACGATGTAGTCGATGAACGCCCCGCGCACGGCGGTGACGTACTTCGCCTGGCTCGGTGCGACGAGGGCGTAGTGGATGCCGCGGGCGACACCGGCCGCGGAGATCGACATGTTCACCTGGCGGAGGTCGAGCGGGTGACCGACGGTCTCCTCGAGCACGTCGGCGCGGTACGCCTCGAGGAATGCTCCTCGTGCGTCGCCGTGCTGGACGGGCGTGAACTCCCACGCGCCAGGGATCTTCAGTTCGCGGATCTGCACCGGGGAAGCCTAGCAAGCCGTGAGTTCGCATAGGCTGTCATGGTTCTGCGCATTGCCGACTCCCGAAACGAGACCAAGCGAGCCCGTGAAGCTATTCGTCCAGATCCCCTGCCTCAACGAGGAGAACACCCTCGCCAGCGTCATCGACTCCATCCCGCGGGAGATCGACGGCATCGACGAGATCGAGATCCTGGTGATCAACGACGGCAGCACGGACCGCACCGTCGAGGTCGCCAAGGAGCACGGCGTCAAGCACTTCGTGCACCACACCACGAACATGGGCCTTGCCCGCTCGTTCCGTGACGGCGTCGACTACGCGCTGCTGCACGGTGCGGACATCGTCGTGAACACCGACGGGGACAACCAGTACCCGCAGGCACAGATCGCCGAGCTCGTGCAGCCGATCCTCCGGAAGGAAGCCGAGATCGTCATCGGCGACCGGCAGACGCGCACCATCGAGCACTTCTCCGGCTTCAAGAAGATCATGCAGCGCTTCGGCTCGTGGGTCGCCAGCCGCGCTGCCGGGCTCGACCTGCCCGACGCGGCCAGCGGGTTCCGCGCGTACTCGAAGTACTCGCTCATCCGCCTGAACATCGTGACGCGCTTCAGCTACTGCATGGAGACCATCGTGCAGGCCGGCTACAAGCGCCTGGCGATCGCGTCGGTGCCGATCACGACGAACCCGAAGACCCGCGAGTCGCGGCTCTTCAACAACATCTTCCAGCACATGTTCGAGTCCGGCTCGGCGATCGCCCGCGTCTACCTGATGTACCGGCCGATGGCCCTGTTCCTCTGGGTCGCCGCGGTGCTCGGTGCGCTCGGGCTCTGGCCGCTCATCCGCTACCTGGTGCTCCTGGCGATGCAGACCGGCGGCAACCACCTGCAGTCGATCATCCTCGGTGTCGTCCTGCTCATCACGGCGCTCCTCTCCATAGTCATCGGCGTCGTGGCCGACCTCACCCGCCTCAACCGCACGCTGGCCGAGGAGCAGCTCGACCTGCAGAAACTGCAGCGGTATGGCGACTGACACGGCCCCGGCCGTGTCGCGCTCCGACGTCCGACCCGCGGTCGGGCGGCGCGAGCGCATCCTCGTGATCGCGTTGACGGTGGCCTTCGCCGCCGTCCTCGCGGTCTGGGCCGTCGTCACCACGACGTACAAGGCCCCGGACGAGCCGACCCACGTCGACGCCGTGCTGCACCTGGCGATCGGTGACGGCTGGCCGGCGCCCGGCGCGATGCACTACCTCAACGCGGTGCACGACACCCAGATCAGCAACATGCGGCAGTCGACCGACGTGAACCAGACGTGGGGCGAGCTGCTCCGCGAGTTCCCGGGCGTGCACCCGACGAGCATCGACCAGATGTCGCAGCACCCCGCCACGTACTACGCCCTGGCCGCCGGGGTCCTGCAGCTGGTGCACTTCGAGGACCTCCGCTGGGACCTCGCCGTCATGATGCTGCGACTGTTCGACGCCCTGCTCGTCCTGCCGCTGCCGTTCCTGGCGTGGGCGACCGTGCGTCGGCTGACGCGGTCACCACGGGCCGCCCTGGTCGGCGGTGCCGCGGTGTTCGCCCTGCCCGAGGTCGCCTCGATCGGCACCTCGGTCACGAACGACGCGCTCATGCTGCCGCTGGCCGGCGCGCTCGTGTACTTCGTGGTGCGACTGCTCACCGGCGACCTGCGGGTGCGCACGACCATCTGGATCGGGCTGCTGCTCGGCGCGATGCTGCTCGTCAAGGGCACCGCGCTCCCCGCGATCCCGTTCGTGGGCATCGCCGTGATGGCCGCGGGCTGCACCCGGGCGACCGTCTGGCGGAACGCGCTCCGGACGCTGTGGACCCTGGGGCTCGCCGCCGTCGTCGGTGGCTGGTGGTGGCTGCGCAACATCCTCGTGTACCGCGACATCCAGCCGGACGGCATGGCCGGCGCACGTCCGCCGATGCCGTTCCCGGCCGGCACCGCTGCCAGCCCCGAGGTGTTCCTCCGCGACTACTGGAACGGCGTCACGCGCACCTTCTGGGGCAGCGTCGGCGGTCTCACCCAGTTCCAGCTCGCCCAGGTCCTGATCGACGGGCTGACCATCGCGTCGATCGTCGGCATCGTCGTCTGGGGCTTCCGCCGCGGCCCGTCGCTCCGCCCGGCGATCGTGCTGGCGTCGTTCCCCGTGATCCTCATCGCCCTGCACCTGCAGAGCGGGTGGGGCGGGTACGTCCGGAGCACCATCGTCGCCGGCACCCAGGGGCGCTACTACTACCCGACGCTCATCGCCCTCATCGCCCTCAGCGCCCTCGCCTGGCGCCGGGTCACCGTGACGGCAGCCGGCACCACCCGGCTCGCCGTCGGGATGTCGATCGCGGCGATGGCCATCGCGCTGTACGGCGTCGTCTACGCGCTGCGGGCCTTCGGGCGCGACGCCGCCTTCTGGGTCGACGAGTTCGCGGTCGGCCGGTTCGACCGCTACGGCATGGTCCCCGCCGGCACGAACTTCACCCTCGTCGCCGTCGCCGCGGTCGCACTGACCGTCACCGCCGTGCTGCTCGTCCGGTTCATGCGCCGTCCAGAGGTCCCCGCGTGAGCGCCCCGCGACCGCTCGTCGGCCGGCACGAGTGGGTCCTGCTCGGCACCGTGACGCTGGCCTGGCTCGCGTTCCTGCTGACCTTCGCCCTGGTCACCCCGGCCTTCGGGACACCCGACGAGCCCGCGCACGTCGACGCCGCGTTCCGCCTCGCGCTCGGACTCGGCTGGCCGCACGGCGGCGAGATGCACTACCTCGCCGCCGTGCGGCAGATCGTCGAGCACCCGGCACCGGCCGTCGACCGCCCCACGGTCGACGCGCTGCTGGCGGCGGTGCCCGGGGACTCCCCCGCGATCGACCCGATGTCCCAGAACCCGCCGACGTACTGGTTGGTGGCCGCCGGGATCCTGCGCGTCATCCGGTTCGGCTCGCACGACTGGGCGACCTCGGTGCTCGTGCTCCGCGTGTTCGACGTGCTGCTCGTCACCGCGCTGCCGGTCCTGGTCTGGGCGACGGTCCGTCGGGTGACCCGCTCGCCCCGCACGGCACTCGTCGCCCCGGTCCTGCTCTTCGCCGTCCCGCAGCTGGCGCAGGTCATCTCCGGCGTCACGGTGTGGGCACCGGTGGTCCTGCTCGGCGCGGTGCTCGTCTGGCTGAGCGCACGCGTGCTGACCGGCGACCGTTCGTGGTGGACCACCGCCGGGCTCGCCGTGGCCGTCACCGGGCTGGCGGCCCTGAACGCGCTGGGGCTCCTGGCGATCCCGTTCGTCGTCCTCGTGTCCGCCCTGGCACCGGGCCGGACGTGGGGTCGCCGGGCCCTGCACGCCGGCGTGGTCGTCCTCGCTGCCGTCGCCGTGTCCGGCTGGTGGTGGGTGCGGACGCTGCTCGTGAGCGGGACGCTCCTGCCCGACGCCCTGCGCGCCGTCACGACCGTGCAGCCGTACCCGGCGGGCGGTGCGAACCCCGGGGCGTTCGCCGGGCGCCAGTGGGACGGCCTGACCGCCTCGTTCTTCGGCGCACTCGGTGCGAACCAGTGGCCGTTGCCGTCGATGGTCATCGACACGCTCGCGGTCGTCGGACTGGCCGTCATCGGGTGGTCGTACGCCCGCCGGGCTCCGGGCCGCCGGGTGACCACGATCCTGCTCGTCTGGCCGACCGTCGTCCTCGTCGCGACCCTCGCCTACAACTGGCGGAACTATCTCGGCACGCACCAGGGCAACGGGCTGCAGGGCCGGTTCCTGTTCGTCGCGGTCGTCGCGCTCGTGCTCGCCCAGGCGGTCGCGTGGCACACCCTCGTCGTCCGTCCGGAGCTCCGCCGACGCCTGGCCCGGCTGGCGGTCGTCGGTTCGCTCGCGATCGGCACGTACGGCATCGGCCTGACCTACCGCGGCGGGTGGGAGAACACGCAGTTCCGCATCACGCCCGGCGGGATCTCCGCGATGGCCGGCGGCGCAGTCGCCGGGCCGTTCGCGATCCTGCTGGTCGCCATCGTGTTCGCGGCCGCCGCCGTCGCGACCGTCGTCCTGGTGTGGCGCACCGTCGCCGAGCCGGGAGCACCCGCCACCGCCGCCGAGCCCGCCGACGCCGCCGACCCCGCCGACGCCGCCGACCCCGCCGACCCCACCAGCGGCCCGCTAGAATCGCCGCCGACCCACGAACCGACCGTCAGGAAAGAGAACTCGTGAAGATCCTCGTCACCGGAGGAGCCGGCTTCATCGGCTCGAACTTCGTCCGCCGCACGCTGGAGGACGCGTACCCCGGCCTCGAGGGCGCCGAGGTCGTCGTCTACGACGCACTGACCTACTCCGGCAACGAAGCGAACCTCGCCCCGGTCGCCGACTCCCCCCGCTACACCTTCGTGCACGGCGACATCCGCGACGCCGCGAAGCTCGACGAGGTCGTCCCGACCGTCGACGCCATCGTGCACTTCGCCGCCGAGTCCCACGTCGACCGCTCGGTCCGCGACTCCGGCATCTTCGTCGAGACCAACGTCGTGGGCACCCAGCGCCTGCTCGACGCCGCGCTCCGCCACGGCACCGAGCGCTTCGTGCACGTCTCCACCGACGAGGTCTACGGCTCCATCAGCGAGGGCTCGTGGGACGAGGAGCGCCCGCTCGAGCCGAACTCGCCGTACTCGGCGTCGAAGGCCGGGAGCGACCTGCTCGCCCGCAGCTACCACCGCACGCACGGACTGAACCTCTCGATCACGCGCTGCTCGAACAACTACGGGCCGTACCACTTCCCCGAGAAGGTCATCCCGCTCTTCGTCACCAACCTCATCGACGACGTGCACGTGCCGCTGTACGGCGAGGGCAACAACATCCGCGACTGGCTGCACGTCGACGACCACACCCGTGGCATCGCGATGGTCCTGACCCGTGGCCGCGCCGGCGAGATCTACAACATCGGCGGCGGCACCGAACTGACCAACAAGGAGCTCACGCAGCTGCTGCTCGACGCGACCGGCAAGGACTGGTCGTACGTCGACCGCGTCGCCGACCGTCTCGGCCACGACCTGCGCTACTCGGTCGACATCTCGAAGATCCAGGCCGAGCTCGGCTACGAGCCGCTCGTGCCGTTCGAGCAGGGCCTGGCCGACGTCGTGCAGTGGTACCGCGACAACCGCGCCTGGTGGGAGCCGCTCAAGCAGCGTGCGGCCCTGAGCTGAACCGGCACACCGTGACCAGGTACCTCATCACCGGCGCCGCCGGCATGCTCGGCCAGGACCTCCAGGCCGCACTCGCCGGCCGCGACGTCACCGCGCTGTCGCGGGCGGACCTCGACATCACCGACCCGGCCGCGGTGGACGCCGCCGTCGCCGGGCACGACGTCGTGATCAACTCGGCCGCCTACACGAAGGTCGACGACGCGGAAGACCACGAGGACGACGCCCACGCGGTCAACGCGACGGGGCCGAAGCTCCTGGCCGAGGCCGCGGTCCGCCACGGCGCGAAGCTCGTCACCGTGTCGACCGACTACGTCTTCGACGGCAACGGCACCGCGCCCTACGCCGAGGACGCCCCGACCGACCCGATCAACGCCTACGGCCGCACGAAGGCCGCCGGCGAGGCGTTCGTGCGCGCGATCGCCCCGGACACCTCGTACGTCGTCCGCACCGCGTGGATCTACGGCGCGCACGGGCCGAACTTCGCCGCGACGATGCTCCGGCTCGCGGGGTCGCACGACACCGTCAGCGTCGTCACCGACCAGGTCGGCCAGCCGACGTGGACGGGCGACCTCGCCGCGCGGATCGTCGAGCTCGTCGACGGGGACGCCCCCGCGGGCATCTACCACGGGACGAACGCCGGCCAGGGTTCCTGGTTCGACTTCACGCAGGCCATCTACCGCGAACTCGGGCTCGACCCGGAGCGCGTGCTGCCCACCGACAGCGCCGCCTTCGTCCGGCCGGCGCCGCGCCCGGCGTACAGCGTGCTCGGCCACGACGGCTGGTCGCGTGCCGGACTCGCGCCGATGCGCGACTGGCGCGACGCGTTGCACGCTGCGGTCGCGGCGGGTGCGCTGACGGCGTAGGCACGGCTCTCGACCGGGAGGCGCGGGTCGGGTTCCGCACACCGCGGACCCGACCCGCGCCTCCTGTCCGACCACCGACCGCGCCCAGGGGGCGCCGGGACCACCCTGGTAGTGTCGGGCAGCCGAGCGCGGGGCCGGCCCTCGGCCCTGACCACGGGTCCACGAACCACGACGAGGAGCACAGCACCATGACCACCCTCCACGTCATCGTCGACCAGATCGTCGCGCCCGTGCCGGGCGGCATCGGGCGCTACGCCGAGGAGCTCGCGCGACACCTCGTCGAGCACGCGCCGAGCGGCTGCGAGGTCGCGGGTGTGGTCTCCGCCGTCGGGTCCGACGAGATGGCGCACCTGCGGACGCTCCTGCCCGGACTGTCCGACCTGCAGCGACTGCCGCTGCCGCGTCGTGAGCTGTCGCTCGCCTGGCAGGGCGGGTTCGTGGGCGGCATCGCGAAGGGCATGGTGCACGCGCCGAGCGTGCTCGCGCCACTGGTCAAGCACGACCGTTTCCAGGACCCGGGCCGGCAGACCGTGGTGACCGTGCACGACGTGGTGCCGTGGACCAACCCCGAGACCCTCACGCCGCGCGGCGTCCACTTCCACAAGGCGATGGTGAAGCGGGCGTGGAAGCACGCCGACGCCGTCGTGGTGCCGACCCACGCCGTGGCGGGGGCGCTGAACGAGATCCACCGGTTCGACGACCGGCTCCGCGTGATCGGCGGTGCCCCGAGCGGACGCCTCCGCCTGCCCATCGACGCCGACCTGCGCGCCGAGCGCCTCGGCCTGCCCGACCGCTACGTGCTCGCGGTCGGCACGCTCGAGCCGCGCAAGGCCCTCGCGTCCCTGATCGAGGCGATGGCCCACCCGGACGCCCCCGCCGACGTGCCCCTCGTCATCTCCGGCCCGGACGGCTGGGGCGACGTCGACGTGTACGGCACCGCGGAGCGCGCGGGCCTGTCGCGCGACCGGGTGAAGGTCCTCGGCCGCATCGCCGACGCGGACCTCGCGGTGGTCTACGACCGTGCGACGGTGTTCGTGTTCCCCAGCCTCGCCGAGGGCTTCGGCCTGCCCGTGATCGAGGCGATGAGCTTCGGCACCCCGGTGATCCACTCCGACGACCCCGCCGTGGCCGAGGTCGCGTCGGACGCCGGCGTCACCGTCGCCCGGTCACCGCGGGAGTCCTACCCCGCACGGATTGCACAGGCCGTCTACCAGGTCGTGAACGACCCGCAACTGTCCAGCCGGCTGGCCGTGGCGGGGCCGGACCGTGCACGCATGTACGACTGGTCCGACTCCGCCGCGGAGACCTGGCAGCTGCACGCCGACCTCTGACGGCGGGAGCGCGTCAGCCCTTGTACGCGTAGGTGCTGACCCAGTCGATGTACAGGTGCCCCGCGTCGCCCCAGTCGCCCACCTGGAACATGTAGCGGTGTGCGGTCTTCGGCACGTGGGTCGTGATCGTCTTGATCACCTTGCCGTCGAGGCGGTACCGCACGGACTTCCCGGGCACCCACTCGATGGAGTACGTGTGCCACGAACGCCACGAGACGCCGGTGCTCAGGCTCGTCGCATTGGCCTCCTGGCCCGCGATCATCGAGTGGTGGTGCAGCATCGGCTGCTGGTCGAAGTTGGCCTCGGGGTAGTCGATCTCCCCGTCGGCCCAGCGGTCGGACGACGGCCAGAGCATGAAGGCCGCGCCGTTGCCGGCACCGCCCGTGGCCTTGGCGCGGACGATGAACTTGCCGCCCTTGTGGCCCCAGGCTCCCGTCGGTGCGCCGAAGGTACCGGCGGCGCCGTGCTTGCCGTCGAGCTTGACGTCCATGTACCCGTTGTGCGAGCTGATCTGCGAGCCCGAGTAGTACATGCCGCCGGTCCCGTCCGGGTACGGCTGCCACGAGTTGGCGTACTTCTTGGCGAAGGCGCCCTTCGCACTGGCCGCGGTGCTGAACTGCTCGCGGAAGGTCTGCTTGAAGTTCCCGACGTCGCCGAGCGGTGCCGAGCTGGCGGTCGCTGCGGTCCCCTGACCGAGCGGTCCGGCGACGAGTGCTGCTCCGAGGAGCACGACGGCGAGTGCGGCCCTCCTGGTGGTGCGCTTCTGCATGAGGTCGGTCACTCCCTGACGTGACTGTTCGCACCCGTTCCCGTGGATGCCGGACGCCGGATCTCGGCTACCCGGCGTTCACGGTAGTTGCTGTCCACAATCTGCGCCCGGGGGTTGACACGACTGAGCACCCCCAGTACACGGGGCTTGCGCGAGGATCTGCCGTCGGGCAAGAAGCCCTGGTCAGTGCGCGTGGCGTGGCATCGGCATCGTTCGGATCAGCTGCGCGCCGACGTCGCGTGGTGAGGTCAGGGCCGTGCGCGACGGCGCCGAGCGACCACGGCGAGCACGACGGCGGCCACCACGGCGAGGACGGCGACGACCGCTGCGGTCTCGGCGACGTGGAGCGCCGCGAACCACGAGTCGAACTGCGACTTCGTCGCCACGACGTCCGGGCCCGCGCCGCGGAACCACCCCGCCACGGGGTTCACCGGACCGGCCGCGCCCGCAGCGACCACGCAGACCACCGCGGCGACCACGGCGACCGCGGAGAGGACGAGGACGGGGACGGCGCGGCGCATCCCGCTACCGTAGCGCGGCTCGGACCCCGCAGCGGCGGCCTCAGAGCGAGTCGCGGAGGCGCGCCGCCTTCTCCTCGACCAGGCGCTCGAGCCCGTCGGCGTACTCGGTCAGGCGAGCGGCGACGGCCGGCTCCGAGGAACCGATGATGCGCGCGGCCAGCAGACCGGCATTGGCGGCACCGTTGATCGCCATCGTCGCGACCGGGATCCCCGCCGGCATCTGCACGATCGAGAGCAGCGAGTCGAGGCCGTCGAGACGCGCGAGCTGCACCGGGACACCGATCACCGGGAGCGTCGTCATCGAGGCCACCATTCCCGGCAGGTGTGCCGCTCCGCCGGCCCCGGCGATGACGACCCGGATGCCACGAGCTGCGGCGCCGCGGGCGAAGCGGGTCATCTTGTCCGGCGTGCGGTGCGCCGACACGACGTCCGCCTCGAACGGGATCCCGAGTTCGGTGAGGATGTCCGCCGCGGCACGCATGGTCGGCCAGTCGGAGTCCGACCCCATGATGATCGAGACGAGCGGCTGTGCGGGTGCGGCGGTGTCGGTCACGCGACGAGCCTAGCCGAGCAGCACGCGTCGCCAGGTGTCGCCGTCACGGCCGATCGTGCGGTCGTCGGCGACCCAGCGGGCCGCCGCCTCGTCCGTCCGGCCACGGTCGACGGCGGTCCGGACGGCGTCCCGCCACGCCGACACGTCGTCCGGCACGGCCACGGCCCCGTGGGCCCGTGCGACGGCGTAGGACGGACGGTCGGACACCACGGCGGGCAGCCCGAGCGCGGTGTACTCGAGGAACTTCAGGTCGCTCTTGGCACGGTTGAACTCCTCGTCGCGGAGCGGTGCGACGCCCGCCCGCCAGCGCTCCCGGTGCGCCACGAGCCATCGTGAGAACGCCGGGTAGTGCCCGTCGGGGACCTCGACCCGGCGGAACCAGTCGGCACCGCCCTCGTCGGTCACCCCGATGACCTCGAGCCGGATCGGGGTGCCGTCGGCGGTGGTGAGGTCGGCGAAGACGTCACGCAGGAGCTCGAGGTCGGCGGCGTGGGTGAGCGTGCCCATGTACAGCACCCGGTGCTCCCCCGCGGGCCGCTCGTCGTCGTCCGCGGTGGGGCCGGCAGTCCAGATCGTCGGGTCGAGGGCGTTCGGCACGACGACGACGTCCCGCGCCACCGGACGAACCACGTCGGCGAGTTCGGGCGTGCTCACGACGACGGTGTCGGCACCGCGCACCAGGGCGTCGATCGAGGCGAGCCGGTCGGGGTCGTACTCGGCGCGGGCCAAGCGAGCGCGTCCGGACTCGGTGAAGAAGTCGTCGTCGACCTCGGCCACGACGCGGATGCCCCGGGAGGCGGCTGCCGCCAGGAAGGGCTGCACGTCGGCACGGGGAAGGATGTCCCGCTGCACCAGGAGTGCGGCGTACGGCGCCTGGTCGGAGCCGTCGACGAACGCCGCCGGGTCCACCTGGCGTACCGCGGCGGTGCCGCTCGCAGCCAGGTGCTCGGTGCGGCGGACGACACGGACGTGTGCCGAGGCCGGGTGGGCGCCGCCACCGCCCGCGACGACGTACCCGAGGACGGGCAGGGGCACCGGCTGTGGCGGGGCGCCTGCGACGGCGCGGCGCAGGCGTCCGGCGGCCCGGCGGACGAGATCACGCGGCATGCGCCCATCCTCTCGCACCTGGCGCCTCGCACCGCACGGCGAACGCCGCACGGCGAACGCCGCACGGCGGACGCCGCCTCAGCGCACCGTCACCGTCCGGCACGGCGACGCCCTGCGGTCCGCTCCGCTCCCGGTGTTGTGGACGATCGCGCAGACGGTGTGCTTGCCGGCCGCCGCCCGGACGGTGCCCGCGAAGCCGTGCGACCCACCGGAGCCCCAGGTCGCGTCCACGTCGGCGCGCTTCCGACCGGCGTCCAGCGACGTCACCCGCTTGCCGTCGACGGTGATCGCCACCCGGCTCGCCGAGGCCACCGCGTCGCCGTCGAACGCCCAGCCGCGCACCGCGATGCCACGGGTCACGGCCTTCGCGGACTCCAGTTCGGCGTACGGGTCGTGCCGGTAGGCGCGGACGGTCGAGCAACCGAGCGGGGTGTCCGACCCCGCGCCGATGTTCACCGCGGTGACGCAGACGCGGCGAGCGCCGGCCGCGGTGGGCACCACGACGTCGAAGCCGTGGGTCGCGCCGACCCCGGAGCGTGCGTCGACGTCCGGCCGGTCGAGCCCGGCGGTGGTGACGCCGGCCGGGACACCGTCGACGGTGGCCCGGACCCGCACGGGCTGCGTGGGGTCGTCCTCGTCGTAGGCCCACCCGGACACGCGGACGCCGCCGCCGGTGCCGGCGACGGCCTCGAGTGTGCCACGGGGGGTCAGGTCGGCGGCGGGCACACCCAGGCGTGCGTTCGCGACGAGGGCCTGTGCGTAGGTCGAGAACCACTTGCCGGCGGCCGGCGCCCCGTTGCAGGTACCGTCGCTCGCGCCGGGGGTCTTGACCCACAGCAGGGCGTCGAGCGCCGTGCCGTCGGACACCACCCGGGGCGAGGTGCCGAGCCCGGCCCCCGGCCCGTTGCACCAGGTGCCACGCCAGCCCTGCCCGTTGCGCGAGGTGTCGATGACGTAGTGCGAGCCCCCGGTGGCGGCGGACACCTTCTGCGCGTACGCCTGCTCCTGAGCGGTCGGGTAGTAGTTCGCGACGTTGGTGAAGAACCCGCGGGCCTGCTGGACGCCCGCGCTGTTCAGCCGCGACGCCATCAGCGCGGGCTGCACCCAGTTCGAGTTGCCGGCGTCCAGGTAGGCAGGGACTCCGGCGGCGGTCAGCCCGGCGACGGTGCGGGACAGGATCCGGTAGCGCTGCTCGTCGAGCGCGGTGCTGCACTTGGCGTTGCTGAGCATCGCGAGCGAGTCCGGTTCGACGATGACGGCTGCGCGGTGTCCCGCCAGCGCCGCGGTGACCTGGTCGACCCAGGCGTCGTAGGACCCCTCGTCGAATCCGCCGGCGGAGTACCCGCCGCAGTCACGGTCGGGGATCGCGTAGAGCACGAACACGGGGGTGGTGCCGGACTGTTCGGCACCGGTGAGGGCGGTGCTGATGGTCTTGGTCAGCTGCGTCCCCTGGCTCCAGTCGCCGAGCCAGGTCGCGACGGGGTACCCGGCGATGGTCTTCGCCGCCGCGGCCCCGGCCGGGTCGGTGGCGGCCAGGGCGGCCTGCGCCTTCGCGGCCTCGCTCGTCGGCGACCGGTACGGCCCGGCGCCGTAGAGCGACGCGGACGTGGCCGAGCGGATGGTCGAGGCCGAGGTCGCTGCGGACGCGGTCGCGGTCGGCAGCAGGCCGGCGACGGCTGCGACGAGGGCGATGGCTGCACCGCAGACGGCGGCACGACGCGGACGGCGGCGCATGGGACTCCCTGGACGGTGGGCGCGGACTGTACCAGGGGAACACGCGCTCCCGGCTCCCGCCAGCCTCCCGAGCGGGTGCCACCCGAGGGGGTGTCCGCAGAGCGGCCGACAAGTGTGTCCCACACCCGTGACGGACGGGAGGCCCGTGGCGGCGTCGCCACGGGCCTCCCGTCCGTCATCCGGTCACGTCGAGGACGCCACCCGGTGTCGCGGACACCGTCTCAGTCGTCGAAGTGCGCCGCGGCCGCGCGGGCGCGGTAGACGACGTGGTCGACGTCGTCGCCGAGCACCGTGACGTGCCCGATCTTCCGGCCGGGCCGGGGCGCCTTGCCGTAGAAGTGGTACTTCGCCTCGGGGAAGGCCTCGAGCGCTGCGGGGTACCGGGCGGCGAGGTCGCCGTCCGCGGGTCCGCCGAGCACGTTGACCATGACGGACGCGGGGGCGAACGAGCCGGTGGCCCCGAGCGGCAGGTCGAGGACGGCGCGCAGGTGCTGTTCGAACTGGCTCGTGGTGGCGCCGTCGATGGTCCAGTGCCCGGTGTTGTGCGGACGCATCGCGAGTTCGTTGATGAGGATGCGCTCGTCGTCGGTCTGGAACAGCTCGACCGCCAGCACGCCGGTCACACCGAGTTCCTCCGCGATGCGGACGGCGATCGACTCGGTCAGGTCGGCGATCCGGCCGGCGCTGTCCGGCGCCGGTGCGATGACCTCGGCGCAGACCCCGTCGCGCTGCACGGTCTCGACGAGCGGCCAGGCGACGACCTGCCCGGAGGGACGGCGTGCCACGGACTGCGCGAGCTCGCGGGTGAAGGGGACGAGCTCCTCGACCAGGAGGGCCTGGTCGCCGCCGGCCTCGGCCACGGCGATGAACCAGTCGTCGACGTCGGACGCGTCGGAGACGACCCGGACGCCCTTGCCGTCGTACCCGCCCCGCGGCGTCTTGACGACGGCACGGCCACCGTGGTCCGCCAGGAATGCTCGGAGGTCGTCGGGTCCCTGCACGGCGGCCCAGTCGGGCACCGGCAGTCCGAGTTCGCTCAGCCGGCGACGCATGGTGATCTTGTCCTGGGCGACGGCCAGCGCGTCCGGTCCGGGGTGGACCGACACGCCCGCGTCGACCAGGCTGCGCAGGACGTCCTGCGGCACGTGCTCGTGGTCGAAGGTCACGACGTCGACCTGTCGGGCGAACTCGAGCACCGTGGCGGCGTCGTGGTAGTCGCCCTCGGCGGTGGCGGCGATCGCGGCGGACATGCCCGGCCCCTCGGCGAGCACCCGGATGTCGATCCCCAGTTCGACCGCGGCCGGCACCATCATCCGTGCCAGCTGTCCCCCACCGATGACCCCGACGCGCAACGCCATGCTGTGTGATCCTTCCGGCGCTCCCACCGTGCGGTGGGAACGCGTTGTCTACAATCGCTGTTCGGGTCGCGCTCTGCACGACCGGTCACAACTCTACGGATCCTGGAGGGCTCGTGCGGCGCCTCATCGCCCAGCTGGCACGCTTCGGCGTCGTCGGTGCCGTCGGCTTCGTCGTGGACACCACGGTGTTCAACGTGCTGCGCATCACCGTCCTGAACCCCGAGGACGTCCACTCGGGGCCGTTCTGGGCGAAGGTCATCTCCACCGTCGTGGCGATCTTCGTGAACTGGATGGGCAACCGGTACTGGACGTTCCGCGAGCAGCGTCGCGCCGTGGCCACCCGCGAGGGCATCGAGTTCGTCGTCGTGTCGCTCGGCGGCATGGTCATCGCGCTCGCCTGCCTCGGGGTGTCGCACTACGCGATGGGGCTCACCTCGGTGCTCGCCGACAACGTCGCGAACATCATCGGGCTCGTGCTCGGCACGGTCTTCCGGTTCTGGCTCTACAAGGTCTGGGTCTACCACCCCGAGCGCACGGCCACGCAGCCGGCCGCCGCGGACGAGTCGGTGTCCGACGGCCCGCGGGTCCCCCACGACGTCTGACCTAGGATCGGTGGGGTGACGGCCGAGACGACCACCACCCCCGCCCCACCCCGCACCGCGCGCTGGGAACGTGTCGCGATCGCGGTGATCACGGCGACCTTCGGGCTCTGGCTGGTGGCGTGGGCGTTGCTCGTCCCGGTGTTCGAGGCCCCCGACGAGACCGCGCACATCGACGCCGCCGTGCACGTCGCCCTCGGTGACGCCTGGGCGGCCCCCGGCGAGCTGCACGTCACCAACGCCGTGCAGGCCGCGAAGGTCGAACAGGCGACGAAGCCGTCCGACGAGTGGTCGACGGTGAGCGAGCTGCTGCAGAACGCACCAGGACCCTCGGCGACGGTCAACCAGATGACCCAGCACCCGCCGACCGCCTACCTGGCCGGAGCCGCCGTGCTCCGGGCCGTCGACTTCGGCGAGCTCCGCTGGGACCACGCGTTCGTCGCTCTCCGGCTGGCCGACGTGCTGGCCGTCACCGCGCTCCCGCTGCTCGCCTGGGCGTCGGTCCGCCGGGTGACCCGCAGCCCCCGTGCCGCGTTGATCGGGGCCCTCGCCGTGTTCGCGACGCCCGAGCTCGCGTCCATCGGCTCGTCGTTCTCGAACGACGCCCCGGTGCTGCTGGTCGCCGGGATCGTCGTCTGGCTCGCCACCCGTCTGCTCACCGGTGACACCCGCTGGCGCACCACGATCGCACTGGCGGTGGCCCTCGGGGCCCTGGTCTGGATCAAGGGCACCGGGTTGCCGGCGGTGCCGTTCGTCGCGGTGGTGGTGCTGTTCGCCGGCGCCGGGGTGCTCTCCCTGCGGCAACGGATCGTCCGCACGGTCGTCACGATGGCGGTCTCCGGCGGCATCGGTGCCTGGTGGTGGCTGCACAACCTCGTGTCGTACGGCCGGATCCAGCCGAACGGCTACACGGCCATGCGGCCCCCGAAGGACTTCCCGCCGGGCGAGAGCCCCACGCTCGGACACTTCCTCGACGTCAGCTGGGGCACCCTGTCGCGCACGTTCTGGGGCAGCTTCGGCGGTCGCGCCCAGGTGACCATCGGCGACCTGCTCACCGCCGTCCTGACCCTCGTCGCCCTCGTGGTGCTGGTCGGCTGGGCGTTCCGCCGCGGCCCGGACCTGCGGGTGGCCCTGTGCCTCGCGGTGTTCCCGGCGCTCCTGATCGGCATCCAGAACCGCACGAGCGCGCACTCGTACCTCACCACCACCGAGGTCGCCGCCACCCAGGGCCGGTACTACTTCCCCGCGATCGTCTGCCTGATCGTGCTGAGCGCGCTCGCGTGGCGACGACTGGTGCCGGCCGGCCGGGCACGCACCTGGGCCGCGGTGGCGCTGGCCGTCGTGCTGCCCGCGGTGGGCGTGTACGGCTTCGCGGTGGCGTCGGCCTGGTTCTGGAACGCGGCGCTGTTCCCGGTGACGGGCCGCGGGCTGCTGCGGTACTCCGAGATCGGGCCGGTGCCACCCGCGGTGCTCGTCGTCGTCGTGGCCCTGGTCGCGGTGGGGCTCGTCGCGTCGGTCGTGCAGGTCGAGCGCGCCGACCGTCGCGCCCTGCCGACGACGGTTCCCGTCCGCTGACACGCCAGGCCGCGGAGCGCCGCGGTCGCACGACGTGCCGCAGGCCCGGCGCCGAGGGGTCGCGAACTGTCGGCAGGCGAGGCCGCAGCCGACACTTCGTGACCCCTCGGCGGACGGCGCGCGGTGGGCGGTGGGCGCACCCGCAGACGGACGGGAGGCCCGGTGCCAGCTGGCACGGGCCTCCCGTCCGTCGTCACGCGCGACCGGTGCCCCACTCCGTGAGCAGCAATGGTCGGGTCCGTCATCCGGACCCGACCATTGCTGCTCACGAAGCGCTGCGCGCGCCGCGCGTCAGGCGGCGGGGACGCCGCCCTCGACCGCGGAGGGGTCGTCGGTCGGGCGGTTGCGCCGGAACCACGTCGGGGCCGCGGCGCAGAGCAGGAAGAGTCCGTCGACCGCGAGGCTCCAGACACGGGTGACGACGACCACGACCAGTGCGATGGGCGCCGGCATGACGAGCGCGAGCAGGAGGGCCTGCACGCCCTCGCGGACGCCGAGCCCGCCGGGGGCGAAGACGGCCAGCATGCTGATCGCCGAGGCCATGCTCGCGGCACCGATCACGAAGGCCGCGTCGGTGAGCTTCAGCGACGGGTACACGCCGAGGGTGATGAAGTAGTACGCCGTGCCGGACAGCACCGCACCCGCGACGTAGAGCCCGGCTCCGCCGAGGACCGTGCCGAGGTTCGGACGGACGTCGGCCTCGAGCGGCTTGCGACGCAGGATCTTCAGCGCGATCCCGATCAGGAACACGAACACGCGCGGGATCAGGCAGACGACGCAGCCCACGAACGCCGCGATCATCAGGACGATGAGCCACGGGTCGAGGTTGTGCGTCCGCGGGTCGATGAGCAGCAGCACGAGCGCCAGGGCCAGGGTGGCGGCGATCTGCAGCGCACCTTCCAGCAGGCCGCTGACGCCGAGGCGGGCCTTCGAGACGCCGTGCTTCGAGGCGAAGTAGACCTTGCCGATGATCCAGGTCGCGGCACCGGGGATGTAGCGGCCCATCCAGGACTTCGCGTACACGTAGGTCAGGGTGACGCCGCTGCCCTTGAGCCCGGTCGCGCCGAGCCGTCGCAGCAGGTAGAACCAGATGCCGACGCCCCAGTACCGGAAGCCGAGGCTGATCACCGTCGCGAGGATCACCCACGACCACTGCCAGTCGAGCCCGGCGAGCTGTCCCCAGTCGACGCTCCGGACGTACAGCACGAGGAACACCGCGAGCAGGACGTAGAAGGCGATGGGGATCGCCTTGCCGAGGAACCGTCGTCGCTTCGACGGACGCTTCCCCTCGGGCGCGGGGGTGTCGCTGGTGCTTGCGGACAAACGGGTCTCCTGCTCAGGTCACGGGCTCAGGTCATGGTAGACGCTGGGTCGGGCCGCTCCCTGCGGTGCTGCCGCAGGGAGCGGGTACCGGGGACGTCAACGATCGAGCGTCACCGGGCGAGCTTGACGATCTGCACGCGGCAGGGGATCTCCGGGTCGGTGGAGCGGTCGGCGCTGCACGAGATCGTCGCGTTGTACGTGCCGACCAGCTTGCCGGCCACCGAGTAGTCGCGGGCCGGGGCGGTCGCCGGGTCGAACTGCACGAAGTACTGCACGCCCTCGTCGATGAACAGGTTGCGCATCGCGTCCGAGTGGTACGTGTAGCCCTGACCTGAGCGACCGTACACACGCGTGTCGGTCAGGAACGCGAGCGAGGAGAGCGAGCGGTAGTTCGAGCCGATGACGGTGGCGTCCTCGGGCAGCGCGCCGCTCGCCCGGATCTGGTCGGCGAGCCGGACGATCTCCGGCACGTCCGTCGGCCCGAACACGCGCAGCGCCTCGGTGCGGTTGACCGACGGGTAGAACGGCGCCGGAGACCCGAACCAGTTCTGCGTGTACGAGGCGACCGGCACGACGGCGATCGCGACGCACGCCACGATCGTCCGGACCACACCCCGACGGCGCACCAGCCGCCAGACGGCCGGCAGCATGAGCGCGCCGATCATCGCCGTCAGGTAGAACAGCGGCCAGTAGTACCGGGCGTTGCCGCCGCCGCTCGACGACGAGGTGATCATGCCGTAGCCGACGAAGTACACCAGGGTCGTCGCCGCGACGATGCAGGTGAACGCGTAGCGGCGGAACCGCACGACACCGATGACGAGTGCCGCCGCGAAGAGCAGGGCGATCGGCGCCGCGAACGGGGCGAAGGTGCTGATCTTCTGCAGGTAGTACGGCAGGGCGAGCATGCGCTCGTGCAGGTAGTACCCGGCGCGGGCCGCGATGCCGGACTCCTTCGTGACCTTCGGCGCGGTGTCCTCGGTGGTCGACTGCGTGGGCGGCGGAACCACGGCGGGGTCCGGGTTGTCCATCGGGCCCTGCTTGTAGACCGACGGGGTGAAGTCCTCGTTGGGCGAGAAGGCGTGGTCGTTGGGCGGGACCGGCAGGAACGGCCAGTCCGTGGCACGGCCGCCGTCGTCGAACTTCGAACCGATGTTGACCGAGAGCGACGACCCGAGCGTCACCGTGCCGTACTTGAGGGTCAGTGCGCCGACCCACGGGGCGATGACGACGGCGAACACGACGATCGTGGCGACCGGGGCCGTCCACCAGTGCCGGACGGGCTCACGGCGGCGACGGGCGGACCAGACGCGCAGCAGCAGCCAGAGGATCACGGCACCGACGGCCACGGGCAGCAGGAAGAGCTTGGTGAAGTACCCGAGCGCAGCCACGACGCCGAGCACCGCGCCGGAGGCGACCCGCGCACGCGTCGAACCGTGCAGCGCCTGGTCGGCCCACCGGAGCGCCCAGAGGAACCCGACGATCCACGCGACGACGAGCAGGTCCGGGGTCTGCACCGACACGGCGCTCATCAGGGCGGGGATCGCGGTGACCATGAAGAGCACGGCCGGGACGATGCGGTGGTTCTGCGACCAGACCAGCCACCCGCCGATGCCCAGCACGACGGCCACGGCGAAGCAGTTCACGATCGCGAAGGCCGTCTGCATGCCGAGCCCGAGGGCGATGAACGGCGCCATCATCCACGAGACCAGCGGCGACCAGTACGCGTTGATCGCGTCGGGCAGCCAGCCGTTCGCGTACTCGCGCGCGATGCCCATGTAGGAGATGCCGTCGACGTTCGTCACCCCGAGGCGGTTGTGGTACGCCACGGCGGCGCTCAGGGCGACCCCGATCACCACGAGGACGCCCAGGATCAGGGGTGCGACGACGTGCCGGTACCGTCGCGCACCCGCCCCCGAACGCCGTCCTGCGGGCTCGTGGGTGCTCTGCGGTGCTGCGGTCGTCGTCACGGTCACGTGCTTCATCATGACATCCGATCGCTTGCCGGACCGCACCGAGGCGGATCGCGGGCCCCGCTCGGCGTGTGGGAGACTGCCGGGGACCCCGCTCCGACCACCTCGAGGACGTTCGTTGGCCACCGAAACCCGCGCAGCCGAATCCGCAGCCGAACCGACGGCGGCCGCTCCCCGCGCAGGGGGCCGGCTCGAGTTCCCGTACCTGGACGGGCTCCGCGGTCTCGCCGCCCTGGCCGTGGTGTTCTACCACGCGTACCTCTTCACGGGGACGACCGGCACCGGGCCGACCGAACTGCCGTGGCTCCGACCGTTCATCGGCTGGGGCTACCTCGGCGTCCCGCTGTTCATCGTCCTGTCCGGCTACGTCCTGATGCTGCCCGTGGTCACCCGGTTCGACCGCTACCGGTTGCCCGGTGGCTTCTGGAAGTTCATCTGGCGCCGCGCCCGACGGATCATCCCGCCGTACTGGGCGTCGCTCGTCGTCTTCGCGCTCATCATCCTGTTCGTCCCGGTGATGGGGCAGCCCGGCGGCACCCAGTGGGACACGAAGCTGCCGATGGGCTGGGGCACGTTCCTCACGCACTTCTTCCTGGTGCACGACTTCTTCCCGCAGTACATCGGCAAGATCAACGGCCCGATGTGGACGGTCGCCGTCGAGTGGCAGATCTACTTCCTCATGCCGCTGCTGATCCTGCCGCTCTGGAAGGTCTTCGGCGGGTGGGCGACCGCGTCCTCGCTCGTCCTCATCGGCATGTGGATGGGCTCCGAGAGCCGCTACTCGTGGATGCACCCGTGGTTCGTCGGCCTCTTCGCGGTCGGCATGCTCGCCGCCGAGCTCACCGTCAAGGCCCGTGACGAGCACCTGACCGGCAAGCTGAACGCCTCGAAGCTCGGCGGGCCGCGGTGGCAGAGCGGCGTGTTCGTGGCCGCGATGTTCGTCGGCATGCTCCTCGTCTTCTTCCGCAACCGCGACTACTGGCAGCACCAGACCTGGCCGTCCGAGGTCGTCCTCGGCATCTTCGCCGGCATCCTGCTGACCTGGATGGGCCGCAAGGCGGTCACCGGGGAGCACACCTGGCTCGCACGCTTCTTCGCGTGGAAGCCGTTCGTGCTCGCCGGCCTCGTGTCGTACACGATCTACCTCTTCCACAGCCCGTTGCTCGGACTCGGCAACCTGCTGCTCCTGCCGATGGGCCTGTACCCGAAGTGGCAGTTCCTGATGATGGTCTTCGTGGTGATCCCGATCACCCTGGCGATCTGCGTCGGGATGTGGTGGCTCGTGGAGCGCAACTTCCTGAACCGCCGGCAGAAGCACGCCACCCGCGAGGTCTCCTCGCGCGGGCGCCTGCCCGAGGTCGAGACGGACGACGAGGGCACCCGCACCGCCCGCTGACCCCGACAGCGGACACCGCATCGGACGCTGCCCCTGTGCGCGTCACGGACAGGTGTCGCCGAGTCCGGGTAGCATCGCTCGGACCGCGGCGTGGGAGATCAGGCCCACGGCATCTCGACAGGGAAGACGAGACCACATGCGCGCACCCATCAGCAGGATCCTCGGGCTCGGCACCGCTGCCGCCGTCGCCGGGGTCATCACCTTCGGCAGCGGCCCGGCGGTCGGCGCGACCGCCACCGAACCCGCCGGCACCGACACCGGTCAGCAGCTCTCCATCGCCGAGATGGACCGCACCGGCAACCACACCATGGGTGCCGGCATCGCCGCCCACGCCGGTGAGACCCACGTGACGACCTCCCCCGACGCGACCTCGGGCGGCGGCGTGAGCGCACAGTCCCTCAGCTCGTCGGCCGCTGCCGCCACCGTCGGCGGGCCACCCCCCGGCCGGGTGCAGGGCTTCGACATCAGCGCGTGGCAGCCGAGCGTCAACTTCCTGCAGGCCTACCGCAACGGCGCCCGGTTCGTGTACGTGAAGGCGACCGAGGGCACCTCGTACGTCAGCTCCACCTACAAGCAGCAGTACGCCACCGCCAAGCAGCGCAACCTGTACCGCGGCGGCTACGTCTACGCCCAGCCGAGCCAGGCGAGCGGCGCCGCGACCGCGAACTACTTCTTCGCCCACGGCGGCCAGTGGAGCAAGGACGGCAAGACCCTGCCGCCGCTGCTCGACATCGAGTACGGCAGCGCCGCCCAGGGCACCTGCTACGGCAAGTCGTGGGGCGCGATGCGCACCTGGATCAAGGACTTCAACCGGACCGTCGTCGCCAAGACGGGTCGGTACCCCGCGATCTACACCACGACCGACTGGTGGAAGCGCTGCACGAACAACAGCAACCAGTTCTCGAAGAACCCGCTGTTCGTCGCGATCTACCCGGTGAAGAACTTCACCACCCCCGGCACCCTCGGACGCAGCTGGTCGAAGTGGACCTTCTGGCAGTGGGCGGCCAGCGGCACGCTCCCCGGCGACCAGGACGTCTACCGCAACGACATCACGTACCTGAAGCGCTTCGCGTCCCGGACGAGCTGACGCCCGTCAGGGACGTCGCTGCGATCGACGGCCCTGCCACCAGCCGACGGCGAACAGCACCGCGCCGACGAGCAGGAACGGCCCACCCGCGAAGACGAGGAACGCCGCACCGAACGGGAAGCTCCCGCCGGTCGCGGCGTACACGGTGAGGATCAGCGCCCCGGTTCCGGAGACGGCTCCGCCGATGGCGGCGGTGACGCCGCCGGCGACGGTGAGGGATCGACGCTCGGTCATGTCGTCAGCCTAGGGGCGCGCGCCCCCGGCGCTCGGCCACCACGAACGGACAGGAGGCCCGTGGCGGTGTCGCCACGGGCCTCCTGTCCGTCACGGGCGCGCGTTCGCGCCCGCCGTGTCAGCGCGCAGCGTCAGCGGACGTCGCGCGTCGCCTCAGCGAAGTCGGCGTCGAGGGCGGTCGCCATGCGGGCCACGCCCTGCGCGAGCTGCGCGCGGACCGCGTCGCGGTCCGCGTCGAGCGCCTCGAGCTGCGCCGTGACGTCGTCGACGAACGTGGGCTCGAGTGCCGCCTCGATCGGCTTCGAGTAGGCCTGCTGGCCCATCTGCTCGAAGAACAACCGGCCCTTGTCGACGTAGTAGAGCACCGCGGCGGGGACCCCGGCGATGGTCGCGACGATCGCCGAGTGCAGGCGGCTCGCCAGGAACAGGCGGCTGCGCGACATCAGCCCGGCGTACTCGGACGGCGAGAACTCGTCGGCCTCGACCACGTGGGTGCGGTCGGCGTGCCGCATCAGCGCGATGACCTCGCGGGCGAAGGCGGCGTCGCCCTCGGACGCCTCCATGTGCATCGGGTAGAACACCACGTCGGCGTCCCAGCGGTCGATCACACGGTCGGCGAGGTCGGCGACGGCCTGCCGGTAGGTCACGAGCTTGTCGCTGTCGACACCGGTCTGGCGGAAGCGCTTCGGCAGGAACCGGAACGGGATCCAGCCGCTGCGCTTGTAGTGGAACCAGCGACGGACGCCGAAGCCGATCGAGCCGTCGAGCTGCTCCGCCGTGAGGCCGGTGGTGCGCTCGAGCCGCTCGAGCACGTCCGCGTCGGGCGGGGTGACCGTGCCGACGACCGCGGGGTCGAAGGACGACACGATCGGCGTCTTCACGCCCCAGGACAGGAGTTTCTCGCGGGACTCGTCGTCGCGGACGGCGAAGGCGCTGCAGAGGTCGACGGTGGCGCGGATCAGGCGCTTGCTGACCCCGGCGGTGGTCGGGCCGATGCCCTGGAACGCCCCGACGAGGTTCTTGTTGACCGCGCGGACGAGCAGCATCTTGCCGAACCAGTACACGAGGCCGAGCTTGTTCGTGTAGTCCTTCAGGATCTCGCCGCCGCCCCAGAGCACCACGTCGGCGCCGCGGGCGGCACGGAGCAGCGCGAACAGGTCGCCGATGCCGGTGCTGTACGGGGAGACCGGCAGGAACCGGATCCCGAACCACGCGGCGTCCCGCTCGGGGTACTGCGACAGGGACACGATCTCGGCGTCCGGCCACCGGCGACGGACGAGCTCGACGTTGCCGGCGAGGATCGCCCGGTCCCCGCGGTTGTGGGGCGAATCGCTATTGTGGATCAGTACGCGCACGGGGTGAGAGCCTACCGGACCGTCCCCCGCCAGCCCCGGAAAGGCACGATGTCCCGCACCACTCGCTCCGCCCGCTCCCGCCAGGACCGCCCCCGCCTGCTCGTCCTGGGCTCGACGTTCCCGGCCCGTCCGGACGACGGCGTTCCGGCCTTCGTGCTCGACCTCGCCCACCAGGAGGCCACCGAGTTCGACACCCTCGTGCTCACCCCCCGCGTGCCGGGTGGTGCCGCGAAGGAGCGCATCGGCGACGTTGCGGTGCGCCGCTACCCGTACTTCCCGCGTCGCTTCGAGGACCTGGCCGACGGCGCGATCCTCGACAACCTCAAGGAGCGGCGCTCCCGCATCGTGCAGGTGCCCGCCCTGGTGCTGGCGCAGTACCTGGCCGTGCGGCGCGTGGTGCGCTCCGCGAGGCCCGACGTCATCCACGCGCACTGGGCCATCCCGCAGGCCCTCGTCGCGACCCTGGCCGCCCCGGGTGTGCCCGTCGTCGTCACGACCCACGGCGGGGACATCTACGCGCTCCGTGCGGCTCCCCTGGTCCGGCTCAAGCGCTGGATCTTCGGACGGTCGGCGCACGTCACCACCGTGAACTCCGAGATGCGCGAGCGCCTGACCGAGTGGGGCGTCCCCGAGTCGCGCTCGACCGTGATCCCGATGGGTGTCGACCTCGGCCCGGCCCGCGACACCCGTGCCCGCGTCGCGCCGCAGGAGCACCACGTGGTCGCGGTCGGTCGTCTGGTCGAGAAGAAGGGCTTCGGCAACCTGATCGAGGCACTCCGCGGCCTGGGCGACGACGTGCCGTGGCGGCTCACCGTCGTCGGCGACGGGCCCTACCGCGCCCAGCTCGAGCAGCAGGCGGCGGGGCTGCCGGTGACGTTCCTGGGCCAGCGGGGCCGCACCGAGGTGCTCGAGACCCTCGCGTCGGCCACCGTCGTCGCGGTGCCGTCGATCCCCGCGGCGAACGGCGACCAGGAGGGCCTGCCGGTCACCCTGCTCGAGGCCGCGGCGGTCGGAGCCGCGATCGTGGCGAGCGACCTGCCGGGCATCCGGGACGTCGTGCAGGACGACGTGTCCGGCGTGCTCGTGGCCCCGGGCGACGTCCCGGCGCTCCGCGCAGCACTGCAGCGCGTGCTCACCGACGATGCAGCACGCTCGCGCTACCAGGAGCAGGCCGTCGTCTCGGCAGCGGAGTTCTCCACCGAACGGATCGGCGAGCGTTACCGGGCGGTGCTGCGCGCGGCCATCGGCTGACGACGCGGCGAACACACCGGAGGCCCGGTGCCGGTCCCACGGACCGGCACCGGGCCTCCGGTCGGTCGCGGCTAGCGCCCCATGCCGCGGTACGTGAAGCCGGCGGCGGTCCACGCGTCACGGTCGAGGCAGTTGCGGCCGTCGATGACGACGGGCGACGCCACGAGTGCAGCGGCGGCGGTCGCGTCGAGCTCCCGGAACTCGGTCCACTCGGTGAGCACGAGCACGAGCTCCGCCCCGCCCAGCGCCTCGGCCGCGCTCTCGACGTAGTCGAGCTCGGGGTGGACGCGGCGCGCGGTGACGACGGCCTCGGGGTCGTACGCCGAGACGACGGCGCCGAGTTCCTGCAGGCGGGCTGCGATGTCCAGGGCCGGCGAGTCGCGGACGTCGTCGGAGTTCGGCTTGAAGGCAAGGCCGAGCACCGCGACGCGCTTGCCGCTGACGACCCCGCCGAGCAGCTCCTGCGCCAGCTCGACGACGTGCGCGCGACGGCGCAGGTTCGTGGCGTCGACGTCGGCGAGGAACGCCAGGGACTCCCCGACGCCCAGCTCGTTGGCCCGTGCCTGGAACGCACGGATGTCCTTCGGCAGGCACCCGCCACCGAAGCCGAGGCCGGCGTTCAGGAACTTCCGGCCGATGCGGGCGTCGTGGCCGATCGCGTCGGCGAGCGCCGTCACGTCGGCACCGGCGACCTCGGCGATCTCGGCCATCGAGTTGATGAACGAGATCTTCGTGGCGAGGAACGCGTTCGCGCTGATCTTCACGAGCTCGGCGGTGGGCAGGTTGACGACGAGTCGGGGCGTGCCGGTGGACAGCGCCTCGGCGTAGACCTCGTCGAGGGCGGCGACGGCCTGCTCGCCGGCCTCGCCCTCCGGCACGCCGTAGACGAAGCGGTCCGGCGCGATGGTGTCCTGCACGGCGAAGCCCTCACGCAGGAACTCGGGGTTCCAGACGAGCGTGGCACCGGGGACGGCCTCGCTGACCTCGTCGGCCAGCCGTGCGGCGGTGCCGACGGGAACGGTCGACTTGCCGACGACGAACTCGCCGGCGGACAGGTGCGGGGTGAGCGCGGCGACGGCGGCGTTCACGTAGGTCAGGTCCGCGGCACCGGTGGGGCCCTGCGGGGTGCCGACGGCGAGGAAGTGCACGCGGGCACCGGCGACCTCGGCCATGTCGGTGGTGAAGCGGATCCGACCGGACTCGAGGGCCTCGGTCAGGATCTCGGGCAGGCCGGGCTCGAAGAAGGGGGCCTCGCCCGCGGCGAGCCGCTCGATCTTGGTGGGGTCGACGTCCACGGCGACGACCTCGTGTCCGAGTTTGGCCATGGAGGCGGCGTGCACGGCACCGAGGTAGCCGCAGCCGATCACAGAGATACGCACGTCGAAGAAGGTACCGGTTTCTCGCCGAAGTCTCATCACGACGCCCGCGACGACGCTCACAGCGGCCGGGTCAGGCCCGCACGTCGCCCCACGGCGGACGGTCCGGACCACCGACGATCTCGTCCCAGTCCGGCTCACGGTGCCGGCGTCTGGCCTCGTAGGCCTCCACCAGGTCGTGCAGGACGGCGACGACGAGGTCGGCGTGCGGCACGTCGGCGAGGACGACGGCGGGGTCGTCGCCGGGGAACACGAGCACGTCGCCGGAGCGGAACAGCCCCTGCAGCCCGCGGCGCCGCACGGTCACGTCGTAGCCGCGGGAGTGCAGGAGCTCCCGTCGGGTCCGCGTGCCGAGTCCGTTGACCACGACCAGGCGACGCGTGGTGACGACGTACCGCTCCGACATCCAGCGGAACAGCGGGACGGCGCCGCCGAACACGACGAGCACCACGACGACGAGCGCGACGACGGCGTTCAGCCACGCCAGCTGTGCCTGGAACACGCCGAAGCCGAACCCGCCGGCCGCGGTGACGAGCACGACGAACACCGCCGGGCGCACCAGCCGACGGGCGTGTGGTCGCAGGCGTGCGACGACACGTTCGGGCGGGGGCTCGGCGGTCATGCCGTCATGCATACCGCAGGTGGGTGACGTCCCCCACCGCGACGCCCCTGGTGCCGCCCGCCTGGTCCCGGATCGTGATGCGGCCGGCGTCGTCGATGCCGGTCGCGTCGGCCTCCTCGACGGTGCCGTCCGGCATTTCGAGGCGGATGCGGCGACCGATCGTGCCGCACGCGGCGCGGACGTGGGACCGGACCGTCTCTGCGGCGGGACCCCCGGTGACCAGGCCGGCCACCGCCTCCAGGACGGACCGCAGGAAGGCGGACAGGACCGCGTCGGCCAGGGCGGGTGCGTCGTCGACCGCGCCGGCGAGCAGGAGCGAGGTGGACGTCGGGGTGGGCAGCCGATCCGCCGGGATCGTCAGGTTCACGCCGGCCCCGACCACGACGCTGCCGTCGGCGGCGACCTGGCAGAGGATCCCGCACACCTTGTCCCCGGCGACCTGCACGTCGTTCGGCCACTTCACGACGACGTCCGCGCCGGCGGGGAGCACCGACGCGATCGCATCGCGCATCGCCGCCCCGGCGACCAGCGGCAACCAGCCGCGGTCGTGGTCGTCCAGGTCCGCACGGACGAGCACGCTGGCGGCCAGCGTCTCACCGGCCGGAGCGGTCCAGGTGCGGTCCAGCCGGCCCCGACCCGCGGTCTGGTGCAGGGTCGCGACGACGCTGCCGTGCTGCTGCGCGGGGGCGGCGGCGAGCAGGTCCGCGTTGGTGGACCCGGTCTCGGCGGGAGTGGTGATCGTCGCGCCCGCCGACCGGACAGCCTCGCTGGTGGCGGGGAACGACGGCGACGGGGATGTGGACATGCACGCAAATGTACGGGCAGGAACCGTGGGGGTCCTCCAACCGGCAGCGTGGCACCCGCCGGTAGGGTGAGCGGGTGACTTCAGGAGACACCCCCGATCTGTCGACGACGGCCGGCCGACTGGCCGACCTCCGCGACCGGTACCACGAGGCCGTGACCGCCGCGGGCGAATCCGCCATCGCCAAGCAGCACGCGAAGGGCAAGGGCACCGCGCGCGAACGCATCGAGCAGCTGCTCGACGAGAACTCCTTCGTGGAGTTCGACGAGTTCGTGCGGCACCGCACCACGTCGTTCGGCATGGACGCCAAGCGCCCCTACGGTGACGCGGTCGTCACCGGCGTCGGCACGATCCACGGCCGCAACGTCGCCGTCTACGCGCAGGACTTCACGGTCTTCGGCGGGTCGCTCGGCGAGGTCGCCGGCGAGAAGATCATCAAGGTCATGCAGCACGCGCTGAAGACGGGCGTGCCGATCATCGGCATCCTCGACTCCGGCGGCGCCCGCATCCAGGAAGGCGTCGTCGCGCTCGGCAAGTACGGCGAGATCTTCCGCCTGAACACCCAGGCCTCGGGCGTCATCCCGCAGCTTTCGATCGTGATGGGTCCGGCGGCCGGCGGTGCGGTGTACTCCCCCGCCCTCACCGACTTCGTCATCATGGTCGACAAGACCAGCCACATGTTCGTCACCGGCCCCGACGTCATCAAGACCGTCACGGGCGAGGACGTCGGCTTCGAGGAGCTCGGCGGCGCCCAGACGCACAACGCGGTCTCCGGCGTGGCCCACTACCTGGCCGAGGACGAGACCGACGCGCTCGACTACGCGCGCTCGCTCATCGGGTTCCTGCCGGACAACAACCTGTCCGACCCGCCGGCCTACGACGTCGCCCCGGAGCTCGAGACCACCGACGCCGACCACGAGCTCGACCTCGTGATCCCGGACTCGACGAACCAGCCGTACGACGTCACCACGATCATCGAGCACATCGTCGACGACGGTGAGTTCCTCGAGGTCCAGCCGCTCTTCGCGCCGAACATCCTGATCGGCTTCGGCCGGGTCGAGGGCCGCACGGTCGGCATCATCGCGAACCAGCCGCAGGCGATGGCCGGCACGCTGAACATCGACGCCGGCGAGAAGGCCGCCCGCTTCGTGCGGTTCTGCGACGCGTTCGGCATCCCGATCCTGACCCTGGTGGACGTGCCCGGCTACCTGCCCGGCACCGACCAGGAGTGGACCGGCGTCATCCGCCGCGGCGCGAAGCTGCTGTACGCCTACGCCGAGGCCACCGTCCCGCTCGTCACCGTCATCACCCGCAAGGCCTACGGCGGCGCGTACATCGTCATGGGTTCCAAGCAGCTCGGTGCCGACATCAACCTGGCGTGGCCGACCGCCGAGATCGCCGTCATGGGCGGTCAGGGTGCCGTCAACATCCTGTACCGCGCCGAGATCAAGCGCGCCGAGGAGTCCGGCGAGGACGTCGCCGCGGTCCGCACGAAGCTCGCGAACGAGTACACGTACAACGTCGCGTCGCCGTACCTGGCGGCCGAGCGCGGTGAGCTCGACGGCATCATCCAGCCGCACGCCACGCGCGTGTCGGTCATCAAGGCCCTCCGGTCGCTGCGGGGCAAGCGCGCCACGCTGCCCCCGAAGAAGCACGGGAACATCCCCCTCTGATGGGTCGCCACGCAGCAGCCGTGCCCTCGGACGAGCCCGCTTCAGTGGCGGACGTCCGGGTGGTCTCCGGCGACCCCACCCCCGAGGAACTCGCCGCCGTCGTGGCCGTCCTGCAGCGCCAGGCCGACGAGGCCGCTGCCGCCGGGCGCGCCGCCGTGGTCGTCGAGCCCCGCACCGGGTGGGACGCCGCGGCCCGCGGACTCCGCCGCCCGCTCGATCACGGACCGGGCGCCTGGGGCCGATCGCTCCGCTGATGTACCCCTGGTGCGCTGGCTACCGGAACGGTTGCAGGGCGCACTTCCCGGTCGGTATCCCCTCACTCGGGGGACACGTTCAGCGGATACGGACCGGAAATGCCGGAATTGTCCCCCATAATGACGACTGACATGCGGCTCGTGCGTGGGCATAGTAGTTGGTGTTCGGTGTCCTTCAACGAAAGACATCGCAGGACGGTGGCCGACTAGGGTACGAAGCCACCGCCCGCTGCGAGGCAGGGCGACATTCGGGTTGTCGCTCAGCCTCGGGTCGTGAACGGGCCGGTCGGTATCCGACCGGCCCGTTCCCCGTTTCCGGGGGTCTGTCGCGGGTGCGGGCGGGCGTCGGTGCGGCTGGCGAGGCGGCTGGCGAGGCCGATCCGGAACGACACCGTCGACGTCGTACGACAGCGACATGGTCGCTTCCGTGCGCGCGCCAGCCCGGCGCACCCACGTGACGGCCGGGAGGCCCGTGGCGGGGCCGCCACGGGCCTCCCGGCTGTCCCCCATCGCGTCCACCGCCGCCCGCACGCCCGGCGCTCCACGCGCGTCCGCTGCGCCGTCCGCACCACGTTCGCGACGATCCACGCGTCGATCACGTGGTGCATCGTCGCGACACGCGCGCGCGTCCCGCTGGCGTGCCGTGCTCAGCGCGCGCTACGCGGGCTCGTGCCGCGGGATCTCCAGCCAGAGTGCGACGGAGTCGTCCTCGTCCCCGTCGTCGTCGTCCATCCCGGCTCCGAGCGCCGCGGACTCGCTGGCAGCGCCGTCGAGGCGGAGTCCGACGACGGTCACCGCGGAGTCGGAGCCCTCGCCGACCGTCCGCACGATGACGTTGTCGGCATCGCGGGCCTGCCGGAGCGCCTCGGCGACGCGGGCGTGGATGCGGCGGATGTCCGGGGCGTCCAGGTCGTCGAGCCCGCCGTCGTCGTGCAGCTGGACGGTCGCTCCGCGGCGACGCAGGCGCATCACCTCGTCGCGGACGTCGTCGGACAACAGGGACCGGCCCCGGATCTCGTCACGGATGGCCTGCTCGAGGTGCAGGCACTCGGCGCGGTCGGCGTCGTCGAGGTCGCCGCAGCAGTCGATGATGCGCTGCAGCATCGGCAGGGCCATCCGGGTGGTCTGGCTCAGCCGGAACTGCCGCTCGAACACGTGGGCGTCCTGCGCGGCCTGCCAGTCGGCGGTCTCCTGCTCGGCGAGGACGAGTTCACGGGTGTTCCGGATGGCGCGGCTCATCGCGGCGGCGAAGACGGTGGCGATCGCGACCCAGGCGACGCTGCCGACCACGCCGAGCCCACCGAGCGAGCCGAGGCCGGCCCAGGCGACGGTGTACACGGTCAGGAACAGCACGCCGGCCCACGCGAAGGGGCCCCGACCGCGCACGACGAGCACCACCATGAGCGTGCCGATGGCCGCGATCCACCAGGTGGCGGAGCCCGGACCACGACCATCGACGAGGACGGGGGCGGCGATCACCGGCATCACGATCGCGGTGGCGAGGGAGAAGCAGGCCGTCCAGACCGGCAGCACCCTGCCGGGGACGAACAGTGCGAGGCCGGTGGCCGCGGCGTACAGGACCATGCAGGCGATGATCGGGGCGACCTGGTCGACGCGCGGCAACGTGGCCGCGGCGAGGACCAGGTGGTAGAGGGAGAACAGCGACGCGAGTCCGAGGGCGATGCTCGCCGGCAGGGAGACCCTCATGCGGTCGTCCTCGCGGCCGGCGACCACGTCAGCACGATGCGGGTGCCCTCGCCCGGGGCGGTGTGCACCTCGGCGCGACCGTCGACGGTCGCGACCCGCTCCACGATGGAGCGGCGGACACCGAGCCGTTCGGCGGGGATGGCCGCGACGTCGAACCCGCGGCCCTCGTCACCGACCTCGACGAGCACCCCCTGCCCCTGCTGCTCGACGCGGACCCAGCGGGAGACGTCAGCGTCGCCGGCGTGCTGCACGCTGTTCACCGCGGCCTGCAGCGCCGCCGAGGCCAGCGCGTCGGCGACCGACGCGGGCAGGCGGACGGACCCGGTCGGCGTCGGGACGAGGCGGACCGGGGCGGGCAACGCACCGACCCCCTCGCGGATGCGTGCCCGGAGTTCCCCGAGGGCGACCGGCGCGACGTCACCGGGACCGTCGGTGGCGGCGGCCTCGAGGTGGTCGATCGCGTTCCGGGCCATCCGCGCGGCGAGGGTCTTGGCCTCGAGCGTGTCGGCCCGTGCGGCGGAGAGCAGCGTCGTGAGCACGCTGTCGTGCACGATGGCGTCCACCTGGACCCGCTCGACCTCGGTCGCGTGTTCCCGGATGGCGAGCGAGTACCGCCGCACCGCCGTGGACTGCGCCGTGTCGACCGACGTGGCCGCACGCCGCAGCACCACGGCGATGACGAGCACCGCACCGCTGAGCAGCGCCGTGTACACGCCGTCGAGCAGGACCGCGAGGACCCCGACGTCGCCGCCGAGCGGGCTGAGCCGGATGACGACGTACACCGCCGGCACGAGCGCGGTGTAGACCGTCGCACGCCACGTGGCGAAGCCCATCGCCGCCGCCGTGCAGCCGACCGTGCAGAACCACCACGGCCACGGCTGCTGCGCCGACGGGATGGGCTCCTGCACGGTCGCCGTCCACGTCACGAGCACGACGAGGAACAGCAGCGCGCAGACGATCTGCGCCAGCTGCGCGACCCGCTGCACGAAGGCCGAGACCCCGATGAACACGAACGACGCCGCGAGGGCGAGCATCAGCGTCGGGCCCCAGAACGGGTCGAGGTACGGCAGCTGCTGCAGGACCGCGGGCGCGTCGACGATGCCGAGGCCGATCGCCGCCATCGCGAGGAGGATCGCGAACGCGCGCTCGACCGACGCCTGCGTGATCGAGGCGCGGACGCTGCGCGCCGGATCGGCGCCGAAGGGCGCCGGTTCGACGACCGTCCGCGCCGACTCAGCCGCGGTCGCCATCCGTGTCAGCGACCGTCGCCGTCGGGGTCGATGCCCGAGTCGAGCCCGGGGAGGATCCCGTCCTCGACGGCTCGACGCAGCAGGTCGACCTTCGTCGGGGCCGGGCGACCGACCTCGACGTACTTCACACGGATCCGGTCGAGGTACTCACGAGCCGTCGAGTAGCCGATGCCGAGCTGCTGGGCGGCGAGCTTGAGCGGGAGACCCGAGGCGTAGAGGTGCAGGATCTCGCGCTCGCGGCGGCCGAGCTGCGCCTTCGCGAAGTCGCGGTCGGCGTCGATGGCGCTCGCCCACTCGAGGTTGTTGAGCACGTCACCGCGTGCGACGGTGGCGACCGCGGCCATCACCGTCTTGGTGGCCGAGGACTTCGGGATGACGCCGGCAGCCCCTGCTGCGAGCGCCTCACGTACGTTGGCGACACGGTCCGCGATGGAGTGCACGAGCACCGCCGATCCCGTCCCCTGCACGCCCTTGACGTTCTCGGTCACGGTCGAACCGTCACCGAGGGACAGGTCGAGGACGACGACGTCGACCTCTCGCCCGTCGAGGTTCTGGACGTACTCGGGGACGCTGGCGGCGGTGAGCACCACCTCGAACCCCTCGTTCTGGCACGCCGCCTGGATCCCGAGTCGGACGGACTCGTGGTCGTCGACGATCGCGACCCGGACCGGCCTGGTGGCCGCCCCTGACGTCTCGGTGCTGGTGGTTGTCGTTCCTGCTGCCACAGTGGCCTCTCGTTCCGATGCGCGACGCCGGCCCCTGAAACCGGAGTGCCATCAACGACCCAGGATACCCAGCCCGGACTCAGGTGCGGGGCTTCTCCGCTGCGCCACGCTGGCCGGTCCGCCGATTGGTGGACACCCCGACACGCAAGGACCCGCGGTCGAGCGACCCCCGGACCTCAGCGCGTGGGGACCAGGCGTGCGACGGCTTCCAGGTGGTGCGTGTGCGGGAACAGGTCGAAGGCCCGCAGTGCTTCGAGCCGGTAGCCGAGGTCGGCGAACGTCGCGACGTCGCGGGCCAGTGCCACCGGGTCGCACGCCACGTAGACGACATGCTCCGGCTGGAGCGCGGCGATCTGCACGACCACGTCACGACCGGCACCGGCGCGGGGCGGGTCGAGCACGATCGTGCCGGCGCGGAAGCGGTCCTTCTCGGCGCGCGAGGCGTTCGCCACGGTGTTCGTCAGCCAGCGGTCGACGCGGCCGGTCTCGGCGCGGGCGCCGAGCCACTCCGACAGGTTCTCCTGCGCGTGCTCGGTGGCACGGGCGGCGCTCTCGACGCTCGTGATGCGTGCCTTCGGGCCGACCAGGTCACCGAGGGCGGCGGCGAGCAGGCCGACACCGCCGTACAGGTCCAGGTGGGTGCCCTCGGGGTCGAGTCGGTCGCGGTCGACCAGGTCCTGCACGGCCTCGGTGAGCACGGTCGCCGCGGCACGGTGCACCTGCCAGAACCCGTTGTCGTCGACCTGGAACGTGCGCTCCCCCACGACCTCGGTCACCACGGTGGGCTTCTGGTCGTCGATGACGAGCCGCGCGCCCTCGGAGCCGCTCGGTGCGAGGACGTCGATGACCGAGGACCCCGGCAGTGCACCACGGCCGAGCGGGGCGCTCTGCTGCACGACAGCGGTCGCGAGCGGCAGGCCGGTCACCGGGATGACGGAGTGGGAGCGGGCCGCGAACGGGCCGGCGGTGCCCTGCTCGTCGACGTGCAGCCGGACGCGGGTGCGCCAGCCGAGGCCGTTCGCCGCGTCGTCGCCGGGCGCGGCCTCGACGACGACGTCGTGGCCGAGCACCTCGGCGAGGTCCATCCGTGCGAACCGCGCGAACGAGTCGACGAGGACGTCGTGCTTGAGCGTGCGCTGGTGTGCGAGGGCGATGTGCCCGAACTCGGCGCCACCCGGGCGCGTCTCGGGGTCACGCTCGAGCGCGGCCTCGGGCCAGACGTGGTCGACGCGGTGCTCGCTCGGCGTGATGACGCTGACCGTGTCGGCGCGCCAGAACGACTTCTTGCGGTCCTCGGTCACCCGGGCGACGACGCGCTCCCCGGGGATCGCGTCCGAGACGAAGACCACCCGTCCTTCGTGCCGTGCCACCGAGATGCCGCCGTGGGCGATCCCGGTGACGTCGAGTTCGAGCAGCGTGCCGACGGATTCACCCATGGTGAGATGGTCCCATGCGTCTGTACCTCGCGAGTACATCCCCCGCCCGCCGAGCACTCCTCGCCCAGTCCGGGATCGAACCCGTGCTCGTGTCCCCCGGGGTCGACGAGGACGCCGTCGGCGCCGCAGCAGCGGCATCCCTCGGCCGCGACCTGACCGGTCCGGAGCTCGTCTCGCTCCTCGCCGTCGCGAAGGCGTCCGCGGTCGCCGACTCCGCGGTCGCCGGGTCACCGGTCGACGGAGTGGTGTTCGGCGGCGACTCCGCGTTCGAGGTCGACGGACAGCTGTACGGCAAGCCGCACGACCCGGCGGTCGCCCGGGAGCGCTGGCGGCAGATGCTCGCCGCCGGCGGCGGGACCCTGTGGAGCGGGCACTGCGTGATCGATCGACGACGCGACGACCGGCACCGGGACCCGGAACCGGCCACGGGGCGGCCTGGAGGCGCGGCACCGGCCCGCACCGTGCCTCCCGTCCGGTCCCTGGTCACGTCCACCGCCGGTGTCCCGCAGCTGGGTGACGTCGCGCCCGGCGGGTCGGCGCTGGCCGCCGCCGGCGACCGCGTGGTCGCGGTCGACAGCGCGGTGCTGACCTTCGCCGACGACGTGTCCGTCGACGAGATCGACGCGTACGTCGCGACGGGCGAGCCGCTCGAGGTGGCCGGCGCGTTCACCATCGACGGTCGGGCCGCGGCGTACATCACGCGGATCGACGGCGCACCGTCCGCCGTGATCGGGATGTCGCTGCCGGTGCTGCGGTCGATGCTGCTCCGGGGCTTCGGCATCGCCTGGCACGACCTGTGGGCGCATTAGACGCGGCGCACTGTAGACATCCACACCTGTTCCGGGTGGTTCTTTGTGGGTGCCAGTCAAAACGCACTCCCGCCGCACGAATACGCTGCTGTGTCATGCCCCGTATCAGCAAGGTCCTCATCGCGAACCGCGGCGAGATCGCCGTCCGCATCATCCGCGCGGCCCGCGACGCGGGCAAGGCATCGGTCGCGGTGTACGCCGACCAGGACCGCGATGCCCTGCACGCCCGCCTCGCCGACGAGGCCTACGCGCTGAACGGCACCACGAGCGCCGACACGTACCTCGTCATCGACAAGATCATCTCGGTCGCCCGCCGCTCCGGCGCGGACGCCGTGCACCCGGGCTACGGGTTCCTCGCCGAGAACGCCGACTTCGCCCGCGCCGTCATCGACGCCGGGCTCGTCTGGATCGGCCCGTCGCCGGAGTCGATCGAACGCCTCGGCGACAAGGTCTCTGCGCGCCACGTCGCCGAGAAGGTCGGCGCACCGCTCGCCCCCGGCACCATCGAGCCCGTGCAGGACGTCTCCGAGGTCTTCGACTTCGTCGACCAGGTCGGTCTGCCCGTCGCGATCAAGGCGGCGTTCGGCGGTGGCGGTCGTGGTCTCAAGGTCGTCCGCGACCGTGCCTCGGTCGAGGAGCTCTTCGAGTCCGCCACGCGTGAGGCGATCGCCGCGTTCGGTCGGGGCGAGTGCTTCGTCGAGAAGTACCTGGACAAGCCGCGCCACGTCGAGACCCAGTGCCTGGCGGACGAGCACGGCAACGTCGTCGTGGTCTCCACCCGCGACTGCTCGCTGCAGCGACGCCACCAGAAGCTCGTCGAGGAAGCCCCGGCGCCCTACCTGACGTCCGAGCAGCAGACCGCACTGTACGAGTCGTCGAAGGCGATCCTGCGCGAGGTCGGCTACGTCGGTGCCGGCACTTGCGAGTTCCTCATCGGCGCCGACGGCACGGTGTCGTTCCTCGAGGTGAACACCCGCCTGCAGGTCGAGCACTGCGTGTCCGAAGAGGTCACCGGCATCGACCTGGTGCGCGAGCAGTTCCGCATCGCCGAGGGTGGCGTGCTCGACTACTCGGACCCCACGCCGCGGGGACACTCGTTCGAGTTCCGCATCAACGGCGAGGACCCGGGTCGCAACTTCTTCCCCGCGCCCGGCCCCGTGCACGCCTTCAACGCACCGTCCGGCCCCGGCGTCCGTGTCGACTCGGGTGTCGTCTCCGGCGACGTCGTGTCCGGCTCGTTCGACTCGATGCTCGCGAAGCTGATCGTCACCGGCGCCACCCGTGCCGAGGCGCTGGAGCGTTCGCGTCGTGCACTCGCCGAGTTCGAGGTCACGGGCCTGCCGACCGTGCTCCCCTTCCACCGTGCCGTGGTGTCCGACCCGGCGTTCGCGACGGCCGACGACGAGCCGTTCAGCATCTACACGCAGTGGATCGAGACCGACTTCGTGAACGACATCCCGGCGTGGAGCGGTTCCCCCGAGGAACTGCCGGCGCCGGCTGCGCGCGACAGCGTCGTGGTCGAGGTGCAGGGCAAGCGCATCGAGGTCACCATGCCGTCGATCGTCGGTGGCGGTGCTGCCGGCGGCGTCGCCGGTCGTCGTCCGGCCGGCCCCACCGCTCCCCCGAAGCGCCGCTCGTCGGCCGTCCGCGGGGGCCTGGCGAAGTCCGGGTCGTCCGTCGCGTCGCCGATGCAGGCCACCGTGGTGAAGCTCGCGGTCGCCGAGGGCGACTCCGTGGTGAAGGGCGACCTGCTCGTCGTGCTCGAGGCCATGAAGATGGAGCAGCCCGTGCAAGCACACAAGGACGGCGTCGTCACCGGGCTGAACGCCCCGGTCGGCCAGACGGTCTCGTCCGGTCACGTGCTGCTCGAGCTCGCGTAGCGCGGGGGTTCCGTCTCGCAAAACACCGGTGTTCGCCGGTTGAACACGCGCAACCCGCGGCTCGACTCGTGAACACCGGTGTTTTGCTTCATCGAACACGGCGCACTCCGGCCGCCTCGAGTGCCACGGGGCCGTTGCCGCCCGGCTGCACGTCCGGCCACGTCACGCGGACGACCCTCCGGACGTGGCGGTGGGCGCGGAGCCGGTCCTCCCGGAGCTTCTCGTCGATGACGACGCGCTCGGGCGAGCGACCAGCGCGCGTCGTCCGGTCGCGGTACTTGACCAGCCCGTCGAACTCCACCACGACGCCGGCGTCCTCGAACCAGAAGTCCACCCGGCCGATCAGGCCTGCCGCATCACGGAACTCCTGCTGCAGCACCGGCGCCGGGAACCCCGCTTCTGCCCAGCACAGCCGCGCCACTGACTCACCCGGCGAGTCGGCAGCCGCGTCCGCGAACTCGATCGCCCGTCGCGCGCGGGTGGACGCGCGCGGACGCGGCTCCCGGCTGCGCAGTTCGGCGAGCAGCGCGTCCTGCGACACTCCTCGGGCCAGCACCGCGTCCAACACGACCACCGCCGTGCGGAACGATGCTCGGAGCGCGACGTCGACCCCGGTGACCACGAGGGTCGTGACGGGCAGGCCGCCGACGCTCGCACAGGCGATGGTGCGACCCGCCCCTCCGACCTTCTGCAGGTGTGCGCGACGTTGCCCGGTGGCTCGACGCGGATCGGTGGCGACGACGTGCTCGGGGAACTCCCCGAGCCACGGGAGTCCGAGCATCGCCACAGCCGACTCGTGGGAGATCACGAGCGCCGTGTGGATGTTCGGCGCGACCGCTTCGACCCGTGCTCGATGGCGCTCCGCTGCGCTCGCTGCTTCGAACGCGCCACGTTCGACGTACCGACCCGCCGTCAGGCGGATGAGGGTCCCGCGGCGAGCGGCATCCGCCAGCCGTCGGTGCGCTCTCGGATCGGGATCGCCCGGAGCCGCGCCGAACACCGTGATGTGAGCCATGGCCCAACGGTCACGGCTCCCGCGCGGCCCACACGACGGCAACACGCTCCTTGTGAGGAGCCCTCGCTCCCCCACCCCCTGTGGAGGAACAGCAAAACACCGGTGTTCGCGCTCTGCACCCCGTTGTGCGGGTGTTCAGAGCGCGAACACCGGTGTTTTGCGGACCGCGCCCTACGACACCAAGGGGCGCACCGACTCGGCGAGGGCGTCGACCAGGCGCTGGGCCTCGGCGGGAGTGTCCGCGACGGTGTCGATGTAGACCTTCACCTTGGGCTCGGTCCCGCTCGGGCGGACGATCACCCGGGCGTCGCCGGACAGGTCGTAGCGCAGGATGTCCGAGGGCGGGAAACCCGCCACCCCGTCGGCGTAGTCCGTCACCGTGTGCACGTCGAGCCCGCCGAGCGTCGACGGCGGCGTGGACCGCAGCGACGCCATGATCTCGCCGATGCGCGACAGGTCGTCGACGCGGGTCGCCACCTGGCCTGACGCGAACGCACCGAACTCGGCGGCGAAGGCCTCGAGGTGGTCGGCGATGGTCGAGCCCGATGCGGCGAGCTCGTCGGCGAGGGACAGCAGTTCGAGCGCAGCCGAGATGCCGTCCTTGTCGCGGACGACCGACGGGTCGACCAGGTAGCCCAGGGCCTCTTCGTAGCCGAACAGCAGCTCGGGCACCCGCGAGACCCACTTGAAGCCAGTCAGGGTGTCGCGGTACTCCAGCCCGTGGCGCGCAGCCACCCGGGCCAACGCCGGCGACGAGACGATCGACGCGGCGAGGGTCCCGGTCGCGCCGGACTCGGATGCCCGTGCAGCGGCCCGCCACCCGAGCAACCAGCCGACCTCGTTGCCTGACAGCCGGCGGTACGACGGCGCACCGGCGTCCGTGGCCGTCGGGATCGCGAGCGCGAGCCGGTCGGCGTCGGGGTCGTTCGCGATCACCAGGTCGGCGCCGACGGCGAGACCACGGGCGATCGCCAGGTCCATCGCACCCGGCTCCTCGGGGTTCGGGAACGACACCGTCGGGAACGCACCGTCCGGATCGATCTGCTCCGGCACGACCGCCGGCTCGGCGAACCCGGCCGCGGCGAACACCGCGCGAGCGGTCTCCCACCCGACGCCGTGCATGGCCGTGTAGACGACCTTCGGCTGCTCCTCGACCCCGCGTGCCGGAGCGGGCACGATCGCGGCCGTGGCGGCCACGTAGGCGTCGACCAGGGCCGACGTCGCGACGGTGTAGTCCGTGCCGCGCGGCAGGTCGGTGACGGAGCCCGCGGCCACGGCGTCGATGGCGGCCGCGATCTCACCGTCGACGGGCGGCACGATCTGCGAGCCGTCGTCGTCCTGACCGAGGTAGACCTTGTACCCGTTGTCCCGCGGCGGGTTGTGGCTCGCGGTGACCATGACGCCAGCACCGACGTCCAGGTGCCGGACGGCGAACGCGAGCACCGGCGTCGGCAGGGCCGAGGGCAGCAGGGTGACCTCGAGCCCGAGGCCGCGCATGACCTCGGCCGAGTTACGTGCGAAGACGTCCGAGTTCACCCGGCCGTCGTACCCGATCACGACGCTGCGCGAGCGCCCGGTGCCGATGAGGAACCGTGCGAGCCCCGCAGCGGCCTGGGTCACGACGACCCGGTTCATGCGCAGCGGGCCCCAGCCGAGCTCCGCGCGGAGTCCGGCGGTGCCGAACTGCAGCCGGCCGTCGAACCGCTCGGCGAGCGCCCGGACAGCGGGACCGTCACCGTCGGCCGCCGCGTCGATCGCCGCGGCCAGCTCGTCACGGGTCTCCGGGTCGGGGTCCTGCGCCAGCCACGCCCGCGCGGTGCCGAGCACCTGGTCGAGGTCGAGCTTCACGACGCCGGCTGCCCGAGTGCGGCGACCACGCGTGCGAGCAGGTCGGCGATCACCGGCTCGGCCTGCTTGCCGGCCTCGAGCACCTCGGTGTGCGACAACGGGGTCTTCTGGATGCCCGCGGCGAGGTTCGTGATGAGCGAGAACCCGAGGACCTCCATGCCGGCCTGACGGGCCGCGATGGCCTCGAGCGCGGTCGACATGCCCACGATGTGCCCGCCGATGGTCTTCGCCATCTGGACCTCGGCCGGGGTCTCGTAGTGCGGGCCGCGGAACTGCGTGTACACGCCCTCGTCGAGCGACGGGTCGACCGTCCGGGCCAGCTCGCGCAGCCGCGCCGAGTACAGGTCGGTCAGGTCGATGAACGTCGCGCCCTCGAGCGGGCTGTCCGCGGTCAGGTTGATGTGGTCGCTGATGAGCACCGGGGTGCCCGGGGTCCAGTGCTCCTTGATGCCGCCGGCGCCGTTGGTCAGCACCATGATCGAAGCACCGGTCGCCGCCGCGGTGCGGACGCTGTGCACGACCCGACGGACCCCGTGGCCCTCGTAGTAGTGGGTGCGGGCACCGATGACGAGCGCGTGGCGGCCGTCGGCGAGGCGGATCGACCGGATCGTGCCGGAGTGGCCGGGGACGGCCGAGGCGCTGAACCCGGGGACCTGCTCGGCCGGGATCTCGGACACGGTCTCACCGATGATGTCGGCGGCCTTGCCCCAGCCCGACCCGAGGGTCAGGGCGATGTCGTGCCGCTCGATGCCGGACTGTTCGGCGATGACGGCGGCGGCGGCCCGCGCGACCTCGAACGGGTCGGCAGCGGGGTCGTTCAGCGGGTTCTCGGTGCTCATGCCCCAACTCTAAAGGGCGGACGCCCGCCGCAGCGCCCGCCGCAGCAGCCGCCGCAGCCGCCGCAGCGGCCGCCACCGCACCCGCCTCAGTGCTCGCCGAGCGCCCGGTCCACCGCCGCCGTGATCTCGCCCTGGTCGAAGTGGTTCGCGATGACGATGACCTCGGCGTAGGTGTCGCCGATCGCCTCGACGAACTCCTGACTCGTCAGGATCACGTTGGCGTCGTCGGAGACGTCCCGCACGGACGCGACGTCCGCCGCGACGACCGACGCCGACAGCCCGAGGGCGTCGAGCGCCTTCTCGGCGTTCACCTTGAGGATGCCGCTCGACCCGATGCCGGCGCCGCAGATGGTCACGATCTTCACGCGGAGACCCCCATGATCGCGCGGACCTCGTCCGCCGTGGTCGCCGCCGCGATCCGTCCGGTCACGGTGGCGTCGTTGAACAGGTTCGCGATCTCGCCGATCGACTCCAGGTGGGTGCCGACCTCGGCCACCGCGAGCCCGAGCACCACACGGACGGGGTCGTTGTGCGGGTGGCCGAACGCCACCGGCGTCGCGAGCGTCACGATCGCGAGTCCGTCCCGCACGACGGCGCCACCCGGCCGGGCGTGCGCGAACGCGAGCCCCGGCGAGATGACGATGTACGGCCCGTGCTCCTCGACCATGCCGATCATGGCGTCGGTGTACTCGTCGGTGGTGGCGCCCGAGGCGACGAGCGCACCGCCGACCAGGCGCATCGCGTCACGCCACGCGGGCGCGTCCGCACCGAGGAGGACGGCGGTGTCCGGCAGCGGTGGCAGTCCCATGCGTCAGGCCTCCTGGTACCCGGCCGTGATGGTGGCGATGATCTCCTCGCGGTCCTCGAGGGGCAGGAACGACCCGAGCGCGGCGTTGATCTGGAACGCCGCCAGGTCGTCGAGGTCGTACCCGAACGTGCCGGCGAGCAGTGCGAGCTCCTTCGACAGCGAGGTCCCGCTCATCAGGCGGTTGTCGGTGTTCACCGTGACGCGGAAGCCGAGCTGGTAGAGCACGTCGAACGGGTGGTCGGCGAGGTCGTCGCCCCACGCGGCGATCGCCCCGGTCTGCAGGTTGGACGACGGCGAGACCTCGAGCGGGATCTCGCGGTCACGGACCCACGAGGCGACCTCGCCCAGGGAGGCCAGCGTCGAGCCGTCCCCGGCGTCGGACAGGGCGACGTCCTCGAAGATGCGGACGCCGTGCCCGAGGCGGAGCGCCCGGCCGTCGACCAGGGCGGACCGGATGGACGCGAGCCCGTCGGCCTCGCCAGCGTGCACGGTGACGGGGAACAGTTCGGAGGCCAGGTAGTCGAAGGCGGCGCGGTGGTTCGAGGCGGGGAACCCGGCTTCGGCACCGGCGATGTCGAAGCCGACGACCCCGGCGTCACGGTGCCGGACGGCGAGCTCCGCGATCTCGAGCGACCGGTCGGCGTGCCGCATCGCGGTGACGAGCTGGCCGACGCGGATGCGCCCACCGGCGGCGTCGACGGCTTCCTCGATGCCGGCCTGCACGGCCTCCACCGTCTGGTCGAGGGTCAGTCCGCCCTGCAGGTGCTGCTCCGGCGCCCAGCGGACCTCGCCGTAGACGACGCCGTCGGCGACCAGGTCCTCGACGAACTCGCGGGCGATCCGGGTGAGCTGCGGTGCGGTCTGCATCACCGACGTGGTGACGTCGAACGTCTTCAGGTACTCGACCAGGGAGCCGGAGTTCGACTGGTCGGCGAACCACTGCCCCAGCTCGGCCGGGTCGGTGGTGGGGAGCGACACACCCGCCGAGGCCGCGAGCTCGATGATGGTCGCGGGACGCAGGCCGCCGTCGAGGTGGTCGTGCAGCGAGACCTTCGGCAGGTCGTTGATGACCGCCCCGGCGTCGGGCAGGCGGTAGGTCGGGGCGTCGGCGCTCATGCCCCCAGGCTATCGGTGGTCACCGCCGCCGCGCAGGCACCTGTGCACAACCCACGACGGAAGACACTGGAGGCTCCCCACAGGTGTGCAGGGAGCCTCCGGTCGGTCGGGTGGCCCGGTTCAGGACCCGATGCGCTCGCGCACGATCGGCCCGCGTGCCGCAGCAGCGGAGCCCTCCGGGCCGATGGTCCACGCGCCCTCGAGCGACTCCAGCGCACGCGGGATCCGCGACGCGTCGTCGGAGTGCAGCGTCCAGAGCGGCTGGCCCTCGGTCACGGTGTCCCCCGGCTTGACGTGGAGCTCGATGCCCGCACCGGCCTGCACCGGGTCCTGCGCGCGGGCACGACCGGCCCCGAGCCGCCAGGCCGAGACGCCGAACGGCAGCGCGTCCTGCTGCGTGAGGACCCCCGACGTCGGAGCGGTGACGACGTGCTGTTCGCGGGCCACGGGCAACGCGGCGGACGGGTCCCCGCCCTGCGCCTCGATCATCCGACGCCAGGTGTCCATGGCGCGGCCGTCCGCGAGCGCCGCGGCCGGGTCGGCGTCGGGCAGTCCCGCCAGGGTGAGCATCTCGGTCGCGAGCGCAACCGTCAGCTCGACGACGTCGGCGGGGCCGCCGCCGGCGAGCACCTCGACCGACTCCCGCACCTCGAGCGCGTTGCCGATCGTCAGCCCGAGCGGGACCTCCATGTCGGTCAGCAGCGCCGAGGTCGCGACCCCGGCGTCGTTGCCGAGGTCGACCATGGTCTGCGCGAGCTCCCGGGACGCCTCGTACGTCGGCATGAACGCGCCGGACCCGAACTTGACGTCGAGCACGAGCGCCCCGGTGCCCTCGGCGATCTTCTTCGACATGATGCTCGACGCGATGAGCGGGATGCACTCGACCGTGCCGGTGATGTCGCGGAGCGCGTAGAGCTTCTTGTCCGCGGGAGCCAGGCCGGACCCGGCGGCGCAGATGACCGCGCCGACGTCCTGCAGCACCTGCATCATGCGGTCGTTCGAGATGGACGCCTGCCACCCGGGAATCGACTCGAGCTTGTCGAGCGTGCCGCCGGTGTGCCCGAGTCCGCGACCGGACAGCTGCGGCACAGCGACGCCGAACGACGCCACCAGGGGTGCGAGCGGCAGAGTGATCTTGTCGCCGACGCCACCGGTGGAGTGCTTGTCCACGGTCGTCTTGCCGAGCGACGAGAACGACATCCGCTCCCCCGACGCGATCATCGCGAGCGTGAGGTCCTTGATCTCACGCCGCTCCATCCCGTTCAGGAAGATCGCCATCGCCATCGCGGCCATCTGCGGGTCCTCGACGTAGCCGCGGGTGTACGCGTCGACGAGCCAGTCCACCTCGGCGGTGCTGAGGGCCCCGCCGGAGCGCTTCGTACGGATGAGGTCGACGGTGTCGAACGGCTCGACGGCCATGTGGATCAGTGCTCCTGCTGGTAGGTGGCGAGGGTCCGCGGCCCGAAGGCGTCCGGCAGGACCTCGTCGATGGTGCGGATGCCGGAGAGCGTCTCGAGGAGCATGCCCTCGGTCGAGTGCTCGAACAGCAGCTGGCGGCAGCGGCCGCACGGCATCAGGGTCGCCCCGTCGCCGTCGACGCACGTGAACGCGACGAGCTTGCCGCCGCCGGTCATGTGCAGCTGCGACACGAGGGAGCACTCCGCGCAGAGCGTCACCCCGTAGCTCGCGTTCTCGATGTTGCAGCCGGAGACGATCCGGCCGTCGTCGGTGAGCGCCGCGGCGCCCACCGGGAACGACGAGTACGGCGCGTAGGCGCGCCGCATCGCGGCCGTGGCGGCGTCCCGCAGGGCGCCCCAGTCCACGTCGTCGACCGGGAGGCCCGTGGCGGCGTCCGCCGGGTCGGTGGCGGTGACCGCCTGGTCACCTGCGGCGTGTGCGTCGGTCATGTGTCGTGCCTCCAGGCCGTCAGCTCTTGATGTAGGGCTTGCCGGACGCGGCGGGGCCGCGCGACTGCCCGACCAGGCCGGCCACGGCGAAGATCGTCACCACGTACGGCAGCATCAGCAGGAACTCGCTGGGCACGGGTGAGTCGATCGCTCCGAGCGTGTTCTGCAGGTTCGACGCGAAGCCGAACAGCAGCGCCGCGAGCGTCGCCTTGATGGGGTCCCACCGGCCGAAGATGACGGCGGCCAGCGCGATGTAGCCGGCGCCCGCGGTCATGTCCTTCGTGAACGGCCCGACCGCGTCGAGGGTGAAGTACGCCCCACCGAGACCGGCGATCGCGCCGGCGAGGGAGACGTTCCAGAACCGGGTGCTCGTGACGTTGATGCCCACCGTGTCGGCGGCCTGCGGGTGCTCGCCGACCGCGCGGAGGCGCAGGCCCCAGCGGGTCTTGAACAGGCCGAAGGTGACGACCGCCACGGCGATGTAGGCCAGGTAGACGACGACCGTCTGCTCGAAGAACACCGGACCGATGACCGGGATCTGGTGCAGCAGCGGGATCTCGACCTTCGGGAACCGGATGCCGATGTTCAGGGTCTCCTCGTTCGGGGAGAGCACCTGCGAGTACAGGAAGCCGGTCAGGCCGGAGATGAACGCGTTGATGACGACACCGACGATGACCTGGTCGACCAGGTACTTGATGCTGAACGCCGCGAGGACGAACGACACGAGCATGCCGGCGACGAGTGCGGCGACGAGGCCGACCCAGGGCGAACCGGTGATCGACGCGACCATCGCGGAGCTGAACGCACCGGCGAGGAACTGGCCCTCGATCGCGATGTTCACCACGCCGACCCGCTCGGAGATGACGCCGCCGAGGGCACCGAACACGAGCGGGACGCTCAGGCTCAGCGCGCCGAGCAGCAGGCCGGGGATCGGCAGGGACGAACCGGCCGCGGCCCAGGTCAGGAACCCGATGACGAAGACGACCGCGAACACCGACGTGACCCACAGCGGGACCCGGCGGAGTGCCCGCGTCTCGATGAACGCGTACACGGTCAGGATCGCGAGCAGGGCGATGACGACGATGCCCGTCCCGAGCGCGGGCAGCGGGACGTTCGGCAGCGCGAAGAAGTCACCGGCGTTCGCGAGGCGGAACGTGGTGGTGCCGGAGCGCGGCAGCAGGCCGAACAGCACGATCGCGATGAGCGTGAACACGCCGTACCCGATCGGGAGCTTCCAGCTCCTGGTGGTCTCGACCGGACGGTCCGCGAGCGGCGACGCGGGGGCCGCGGTGGGGCTGATGGTGCTCATGCGGCGACCGCCTTCTTGCTGGTCTTGCTCGTCTTCGTGCGCTTGCGTGCACCCGGCTGCGGGATCCGGAAGATCGCGCGGACGAGCGGCGGCGCCGCGATGAAGAGGACGATGAGGGCCTGGATGACCCCGACGATGTCGATCGGGATGCCGTTGGCGGCCTGCATGGCGTAGCCACCGTTCTTCAGCACGCCGAACAGGATGGCCGCCCAGAAGACGCCCCACGGCTTGGAGCGGCCGAGCAGGGCCACGGTGATGGCGTCGAAGCCGATACCGGCGTCGATGCCCGAGGTGAAGCCCGACGTGACGGCACCCTGCACCTGGTAGGCGCCGGCGATGCCGACCAGGGCACCGGAGATCAGCATCACCCAGATGGTCAGCGCCGGGACGCTCATGCCGGCCACGCGGGCGGCACGGGGGTTCTCACCGATGGTGCGGAACCGGAAGCCGAGCGACGACTTGTTGACGAGCCACCAGACGACGACGACCGCGATGATCGCGACGATGAACCCGAGGTCCACGCCGTACCGCACACCGAAGAGCTGCGGCAGGAGCGCGCTGTCCTTCGTGGCGGGCGAGATCGGGTTGCTGCTGCCCGGGGCCTGCAGCAGGCCCGGGGTGCGGAGCAGGTAGCTGACCAGGTAGAGCGCGACGTAGTTGAGCATGATCGTGACGACCACCTCGTTCGCACCCGTCCGGGCCTTGAGCACCCCGACGATGCCGCCCCAGACCGCGCCGCCGACGATGCCGGCGAGGATCGTGAGCGGGATGTGGATCGCGGCGGGCCCGTCGAACGAGAACCCGACCCACCCGGCGGCAGCGGCGCCCATCAGGATCTGGCCCTGGCCGCCGATGTTGAACAGTCCGGCGCGGAAGGACAGCGCGATCCCGAGCCCGGCGGCGATGAGCGGCACCGAGTAGTCGACGGAGCGCGTGAGCGGCCCGATCGCCTGCTGGAAGGAGTCCGCGCCGAAGTTGAACACCGAGCCCTGGAACAGCGAGGCGTACGCGCCACCGACCGCGGTGCCGACCGCCTGGAGCATGTCCGTCGGGCGGGCGAAGAAGTAGCCGGCTGTGGCCCGGACGTTCTCGTCCGTCACCGCGATGAGGATGCCGCACGCGACCAGCGCGAGGACGACGGCGAGCACCGTGACGAGCACGGAGCCGTTCAGGATCCCCTGCAGGGCGGCGTGCCAGCGGTCGCCACCGGCGCCGTTGCGGCGCTCGGTGTCCTCTGCCGAGTCCGTCATCAGGTGCGGGGTCGACTCGACCTCCTGCAGACGGTCGTCGGTGAGCGGGGCGTCCGCGGTGCCGTGCGCAGCCGGGGTCGGCTGCTGCGTGTTGTCTGGTTCCTGCGCGGTCACGCGGCCAGCTCCGTTCCGGTCGTGGGTGTGGCGTGGATCTCGCCGGCCGAACCGGTCATGCGGCCAGCTCCGTTCCTTCGGGGATCTCCCCGGCCATCATGAGGCCGAGGACGTCACGGGGGGTGGTCGCGGGGACGATGCCGACGATGCCGCCGCGGTACATCACGGCGATCCGGTCGGCCAGGGCCACGACCTCGTCGAGCTCGGTGGAGACGACGATGACCGGCACACCGGTGTCCCGGGTGGCGACGATGCGCTTGTGGACGAACTCGATCGAGCCGACGTCGATGCCGCGGGTGGGCTGCGCGGCGACGAACAGCCGCAGCTCACGGCTCAGTTCGCGCGCCAGGACGATCTTCTGCTGGTTGCCACCGGAGAGCCGACCGGCCGCGGTGGTGCGACCCGGCGTCCGGATGTCGAACTCGGCGATCTTCTCGTCGGCGAAGGCGTCGCGCTCGGCCGAGCGGATCGTGCCGGCGCGGACGAACTCGGCGTGGTCGGCCCGGTCGAGCATCAGGTTCTCGGCGATGGTGAACTCGCCGACCAGGCCGTCCTCCTTGCGGTCCTCGGGGACGAAGCCGACGCCGGCGTCGAGCACCTGCTTGACGCTCCGGCCGGTGAGTTCCTTGCCGTCGAGGGTGATGCGGCCGGCGTGGGCGGGCTCGAGGCCGATGATCGCCTCGGTGAGCTCGGTCTGCCCGTTGCCCTGCACCCCGGCGATCGCCAGGACCTCGCCGCGGCGCACGGTGAAGGAGACGTCGTCGACGAGCACGATGCCGGACGGGTCGGTCACGGTCAGGTTCTCGACGACCAGGGCGTCCGCGCCGCCGGTCGCAGGAGCCTTGTCGACCACGAGCGAGACGGCACGACCGACCATCAGCGCGGCCAGCTCGTTGTTCGTGGCGGTCGGCGATGCCTCGCCGACGACCTTGCCGAGGCGGATGACCGTGATGCGGTCGGCGACCTCGCGCACCTCGCGGAGCTTGTGGGTGATGAAGACGATCGCGGTGCCGGCTTCGCGGAGCTGGCGCATGATGCCCATCAGCTCGTCGGTCTCCTGCGGGGTGAGGACGGCCGTCGGCTCGTCGAACACCAGCACGGAGGCGTCGCGGGACAGCGCCTTGATGATCTCGACGCGCTGCTGCACACCGACGGGCAGGTCCTCGACCTTGGCGTCGGGGTCGACGTCGAACCCGAAGCGATCGGAGATCTCCTGCACGCGCTTCCGGGCACCGGCCAGGTCGAGCCGCCCGCCGAAGGTGGTCTGCTCCTGCCCCAGCATGACGTTCTCGGCGACGGTGAACACGGGCACGAGCATGAAGTGCTGGTGCACCATGCCGATGCCGGCGCGCATGGCGTCACCGGGGCCGTCGAAGTCCTGCACCACGTCGTCGAGCAGGATCTCGCCCTCGTCGGCGTCGTACAGGCCGTACAGGACGTTCATCAGGGTGGACTTGCCGGCGCCGTTCTCACCCAGGAGGCAGTGGACCTCACCCGGCTCGACGGTGAGCGAGATGTGGTCGTTGGCGACCAGGGCGCCGAACCGCTTGGTGATGCCGCGGAGTTCGAGCTTCATGTTCGGGAGTCTATTTCTGTCTCGCGCGCGCCACGCGGGCGCACGGTGTCGCGTGCAGCCCGCGGATGCACGATGTGGTGTGCGCCGCCGGGCGCACGATGTGGTGTGCGCCACCCGGGCGCACGAGAACGCGGGCGAGGGATGCTCCCCCGCCCGCGTTCATCGGGTCAGGACTGGGTCTTGACCTTGATCGAGCCGTCGATGATGCCGGCCTTCACGTCGTCGAGCTCGCCCTGCAGGCCCTTGTCGACCTTGGACTCGAAGTCGTGGAACGGCGCGATGCCGACGCCGTCGTTCTCGAGGGTGCCCACGTACGGGTCCTTCGAGAACTTGTCGTCAGCCGCCTGCTCGACGACGTCCTTCACGGCCGGGCGCATGCCCTTCTCGACCGAGGTGAAGGCGATGTCCTTGTAGCGGGGGTCGGCCTCGTAGAGGTCGCTGTCCGCACCGATCAGGACGGAGCCGTTGTCGGCGTCCTTGATGGCCTCGGCAGCGGACTGGTAGATCGGGCCACCGACGGGCAGGATCACGTCGGCGTCCTGGTCGAGGAGCGTCTGCGCGACCGACTTGGCCTGCGTGCCGGCCTCGAAGCCACCGGTGAAGGAGCCCTTGCCGGTGTCGACGTTCCAGCCGACGACCTTGACGTCCTTGTCCTTCTGCTCGTTGTAGTACTTCACGCCGTCCGCGAAGCCGTCCATGAAGATGGTGACGGTCGGGATCTGCATGCCACCGAAGGTGCCGACGACGCCGGTCTTCGAGTAGGACGCCGCGGCGTAGCCGGCGAGGAACGCCGCCTGCGAGGTGTCGAACGTGATCGGCTTGACGTTCTTCGCGTCGATCGAGTTGTCGTCGATGATCGCGAAGTCGGTGTCGGGGTTCGCAGCGGCCTGCTTCTTGGTGGCGTCGGCCAGGTTGAAGCCGACGGTCACGACGAGGTTGCAGTTCTGGCCGATGAGCTGCTCGATGTTCGAGTCGTAGACGGTGGCGTCCTTCGACTCGGCCTCCTTGTAGGTGGCACCGAGGTCCTTGGCGGCGTCCTTCATGCCCTCGTAGCCGAGCTGGTTGAACGACTTGTCGTCGAACCCACCGGCGTCGGAGACCATGCAGGGGCGGAAGTCGGTCTTCTTCGCCGAGTCGGTGGTGGACGGCGCCGAGGCGCAGCCGGCCAGGACGGCGACGGTGCCGGCGAGCGCGAGGCCGCTGAGGACGACCTGTCGGGTACGAGATGTCACGGGTTGGTTCCTCCGGGGAGCGTGCCCGGACCACGTGCGTTCCGGGCGATCGTGGCGACAGTACACGACCGTCGGGTCGGTACAGGACCCGTTGCGGGGGTCCTGCGGATCGGTTACGGGATCGCGACCCCGCCGAAACGCGCCCGTAACGCGGGGCCATTCCTTCACCCCCAATTCGAGGGGTTTGTCGATGGAGCGCTACAGGACGTCGCCGCGGCCGCTGATCTTCAGGGCATCCACGACGCCCTTGACCCGCTGCGCGTTCGCGCTGGTGGTGACGAGCAGCGCGTCCGGGGTGTCCACGACGACGATGTCCTCGACGCCGATGAGCGAGATGAGCCGCTGGCTGTGCGAGATCACGATGCCGCTCGACGAGTCCGCCAGGATGCGGGCACCGTCCCCGAGCACGGCGAGGTTGTTCGGCCGGCCGCCGGACTGCAGCTTGGCGAGGGAGGCGAAGTCGCCCACGTCGTCCCAGTCGAAGTCACCGGGGACGACCGCCATGCGTCCGGCAGCGGCGGCGGGCTCGGCGACCGTGTAGTCGATCGCGATCTTCTCGAGCATCGGCCACACGGCGTCGACGACGGCGCCGCGCGCCGAGGTGTCCCAGGCGTCGGCGAGTTCGTTGATGCCCGCCAGCAGCTCGGGCTTCGTCCGGCCGATCTCGGCGAGCAGCACGTCGGCGCGCGCGATGAACATGCCAGCGTTCCAGAGGTAGTTGCCCTGCTCGACGTACGAGCGGGCGGTGTCGAGGTCCGGCTTCTCGACGAACGACTTGACGGCGTGTGCGGTCGGGGCACCCTCGATGTCGAGCCCGGCGGTGTCGGCGTTGATGTAGCCGAAGCCGATCGCGGGTTCCGTCGGGGTGATGCCGATGGTGGTGACGTAGCCGGCGCGGGCGACGGCGACGGCCTCGCGCACCGAACGACGGAAGCCGCGGGCGTCGCCGATGACGTGGTCGGCGGCGAACGAGCCGATGACGACGTCGGGCTCGCGGCGCACCAGGATCGCCGCGGCCAGGCCGATGGCCGCCGTGGAGTCCTTCGGTTCGCTCTCGAGCACCACGTTGTGGTCCTCGACGCCGGGCAGCTGCGACTCCACCGCGACCCGGTGCGCACGGCCGGTGACGACCATGATCCGCTGGTCGCCGGCGAGCGGCGCCAGGCGGTCCCAGGTCTGTCGCAGCAGCGAGGTGCCGGATCCCGTCAGGTCGTGCAGGAACTTGGGTGCGTCCGCGCGCGACAACGGCCACAGGCGCGATCCGATGCCCCCTGCGGGGATGATCGCGTAGAAGTCTTCGAGAGCGTCAGCCACGCGCTCACCGTACCGGTCCCACCGGGCGGATCCTGGGTGGTCTCCGCACGATTCCCGCATGCGGGCTCCCGCAGCGTCGGCCGTCGCGTTGTTCACCCGGCGCGCGCGTCCCGTTCACGTCGTCGGCCCCGCCGGGTCACGTCACGCCCGGAGCATGGGCAGCACCATGAGCGCACGCAGCGTGGAGCGCGGCACGTCCCCCCGGACCGTCGCCGTCGTGACCGAGAGCTTCCTGCCCACCCTCAACGGCGTGACCACCAGTGTCCTGGCGGTCCTCGACCACCTGGAACGACGGGGTCACCGCGCGGTCGTGATCGCCCCGGACACCCCCGGCCTGGCGCAGTTCCGGTCGCGCAGCGCCGTCGAGCGCTACCGCTCCTTCGACGTCCACCGCATCCCCGCCGTCGCCTACCGCCAGTTCCCGGTGGCACTCCCCCACCCGGTGCTCGACACGATCCTCGCCGCCTCCGGCGCCGACGTGCTCCACGCCGCCAGCCCGTTCCTGCTGGGTGGGCGCGCGATCACGGCAGCCGGGAGGCTCGGCATCCCCTCCGTCGCCGTCTTCCAGACCGACGTGGCCGGGTTCGCCCGCCGCAACGGCCTGACCGCGACCGTCCCGTTGGTGCGGAAGATCCTCGGACGCATCCACGCCGGCGCCTCGCTGACGCTCGCCCCGTCGAGCGCGACGGCCGCGATGCTCGCAGAGGAAGGCGTGCCCCGCGTCGCCCGCTGGGGTCGCGGCGTCGACACCGAGCTGTTCCACCCCGCACGCCGGTCGACCGGGCACGTGCGGGCACTCCGACGCCGCCTGGCCCCGAACGGCGAGACCATCGTCGGGTACGTCGGACGCCTGGCCCCGGAGAAGGAGGTCGAGCGGCTAGCCGAACTCGGCGGCGTCCCCGGCATCCGGGTCGTCGTGGCCGGAGGGGGTCCGTCGCGGGCGATGCTCGAACGGCGGCTCCGGCACCTCGACGTCACCTTCACCGGCCCCCTGCGCGGCGACGCACTCGCCGACGCGTACGCGTCGCTCGACCTGTTCGTGCACACCGGTCCGGCCGAGACCTTCGGGCAGACCCTGCAAGAAGCCCACGCCTCCGGCCTGCCCGTGATCGCGCCGGCGTCCGGCGGCCCGCTCGACCTGGTCGCCCCGGGGCTCGACGGCGAGCTCTACGACGCCGATGCGCCGCAGGCCCTGCGGCACGCGGTCCTGCGGCTGCACCACGACCGCGCGCTGGCGGAGCGGATGGGTTCCGCCGGTCGGCTCCGGGTCGAGGGCACGACCTGGGAGGCCGTCGGCGACCAGCTCCTCGACCACCACGACACGGCCCGCACCATCGGCGCGCCGCCCGTCGGACGGGGCCTCCGGGCAGGTCGGGACGAGAAGGTCAGCGCCCGCGCATAGGATGGGTCGTGTTCCACACGAACACGAACGGCAAGGGCTCGCCGATCGGGCGAGCCCGTCCTATGGAAGGACGAGCTCATGGCTGAGCACACCGGCGGGGGTACGGCGACCGCGGTGCCCGACGTCTCGATCGAAGCCCCGCGGGCTTCTCGGACGCCACAGGGCACGCTCTACCGCGGTTCGATCGGGATGTGGTCGTGGGTCCTCCACCGCATCACCGGCGTCGCGATCTACTTCTTCCTGCTCGTGCACATCCTCGACACGGCGCTCGTGCGGCTCTCCCCAGAGGCGTACAACGCGGTCATCGGCACGTACAAGACCCCGATCATGAACCTCGGCGAGATCGCGCTGGTCATGGCCATCGTGTTCCACGCCTTCAACGGCCTGCGGATCATCCTGATCGACTTCTGGTCGAAGGGCCCGAAGTACCAGCGGGCCATGTTCTGGATCGTCATGGTCCTGTGGGCGGTGGCGATCGCGGGCTTCCTGCCCCGCCAGCTCATGAACCTCGTCGCGGACTTCAACTGAGGGGCACGAAGATGACCACGCAGATCGTCGAACCTCCCCGCTCGGCCGCAGCCGCCCGCAGCACCACCAACTGGGAGAAGTGGGGCTGGGTCTACATGCGCGCCTCGGGCGTGCTGCTCGTCGTGCTGATCTTCGGCCACCTCTTCGTCAACATGGTGGCCGGCGAGGGCGTCAAGCAGATCGACTTCGCCTTCGTCGCCGGCAAGTGGGCCAACCCCTTCTGGAAGGTCTGGGACTCGCTCATGCTGGTCCTCGCCCTCATCCACGGCTCGAACGGCATGCGCACGATCGTCAACGACTACGTGTCGAAGCCGGGCATCCGGAAGACGCTCCTCGTCGCGATCCTGGCCGCCTGCGTCGTGCTGATCGTCCTCGGGCTCCTCGTCTGCTGGACCTTCGACCCGTGCCCCGCCGGCGCCGCTGCCGCCGACCTGCCGTCCTTCTGCCCGGCGCAGTAGCACCACCACCGTTGCTGCCCGCGTTCCCACCGTCTACGGAAAGACCCCTGTGACCGAGACCACCGTCCACCACCACCAGTTCGACATCGTCATCATCGGCGCCGGAGGCGCGGGTATGCGAGCCGCGATCGAAGCCGGCCCGAAGGCGAAGACGGCCGTCATCTCGAAGCTCTACCCCACCCGGTCGCACACCGGTGCGGCGCAGGGCGGGATGGCCGCGGCCCTCGCGAACGTCGAAGAGGACTCGTGGGAGTGGCACACCTTCGACACGATCAAGGGCGGCGACTACCTGGTCGACCAGGACGCCGCCGAGATCCTCGCGAAAGAGGCGATCGACGCCGTCATCGACCTCGAGAACATGGGCCTGCCGTTCAACCGCACGCCCGAGGGCAAGATCGACCAGCGCCGTTTCGGTGGCCACACCCGCGACCACGGCAAGTCCCCGGTCCGCCGGGCCTGCTACGCCGCCGACCGCACCGGGCACATGATCCTGCAGACGCTGTTCCAGAACTGCGTGAAGCTCGGCGTCGAGTTCTACAACGAGTTCTACGCGCTCGACCTCATCATGGTCGACGTCGTCGGTGACGACGGTGTCACCCGCCAGCAGCCGGCCGGCGTCGTCGCGTTCGAGCTCGCGACCGGTGAACTGCACGTCTTCCACGCCAAGGCGATGATCTTCGCGACCGGCGGCTTCGGCAAGATGTACAAGACCACCTCGAACGCGCACACCCTGACCGGCGACGGCGTCGGCATCGTGTGGCGCAAGGGCCTGCCGCTCGAGGACATGGAGTTCTTCCAGTTCCACCCGACCGGGCTCGCCGGGCTCGGCATCCTGCTGACCGAGGGTGCCCGTGGCGAGGGCGCGATCCTCCGGAACGCCTCGGGCGAGCGCTTCATGGAGCGGTACGCCCCCACCATCAAGGACCTCGCACCGCGTGACATTGTCGCGCGCTGCATGGTGCAGGAAGTGGCGGAGGGTCGGGGTGCCGGACCGAACAAGGACTACGTGCTGCTCGACTGCACGCACCTGGGGGCCGAGGTCCTCGAGACGAAGCTGCCGGACATCACCGAGTTCGCCCGCACGTACCTCGGCGTCGACCCGGTCGTCGAGCCGGTGCCCGTCATGCCGACCGCGCACTACGCGATGGGCGGGATCCCGACGAACGTCAAGGCCGAGGTCCTGTACGACAACACCACCGTCGTCCCCGGCCTGTACGCCGCCGGGGAGTGCGCCTGCGTCTCCGTGCACGGCTCCAACCGCCTCGGCACCAACTCGCTGCTCGACATCAACGTCTTCGGCAAGCGCTCGGGGAACAACGCCGCCGAGTGGGTCCAGACCGCCGAGTTCCTCCCCCTGCCGGAAGACCCGGCGGCCGGCGTCCGCGGCATGCTCGACCAGCTCCGTGCCTCGACCGGCACCGAGCGCGTCTCTGCCCTCCGCAAGGAGCTGCAGGAGGAGATGGACAAGAACGCCCAGGTGTTCCGCACGGACGAGTCGCTCGCCCGCGTCACCGAGACGCTGCACACGCTCCGCAACCGCTTCATGCAGGTCTCCGTGCAGGACAAGGGCAAGCGGTTCAACACCGACCTGCTCGAGGCCGTTGAACTCGGGTTCCTGCTCGACCTGGCCGAGGTCGTCGTCTACTCCGCGCGCAACCGCAAGGAGAGCCGCGGCGGCCACATGCGCGACGACTACCCGAAGCGCGACGACGAGAACTACATGCAGCACACCATGGCGTACCTGACGGGCGACCCGCACTCGTCACTCGCCGACGACCACATCACGCTCGACTGGAAGCCCGTCGTCATCACGCGGTACCAGCCGATGGAGAGGAAGTACTGAGATGACCGACACCCTGGTCTCCGAGGCACCCCGCACCGACACCGTGCAGGACGCCCCTCCCGGATCCTTCTCCGTCACGGTCATCGTCCGTCGCTTCGACCCCGACGTCGACGACGAGCCGCGCTGGCAGGACTTCGACGTCATGATGCTGCCGACCGACCGCATCCTCGACGCCCTGCACAAGATCAAGTGGGAGCAGGACGGGTCCCTGACCTTCCGCCGCTCGTGCGCACACGGCGTCTGCGGGTCCGACGCCATGCGCATCAACGGTCGCAACCGCCTGGCGTGCAAGACCCTGATCAAGGACCTCGACGTCTCGAAGCCGATCTACGTCGAGGCGATCAAGGGCCTGCCGCTCGAGAAGGACCTCGTCGTCGACATGGAGCCCTTCTTCCAGAGCTACCGCGAGGTGCAGCCGTTCCTGCAGTCCTCGTCAGCCCCGACGCCCGGCAAGGAGCGTGTGCAGTCCGTCGCCGACCGCGCCCGCTTCGACGACACCACGAAGTGCATCCTCTGCGCCGCGTGCACGTCGTCCTGCCCGGTGTTCTGGACCGACGGGCAGTACTTCGGCCCCGCCGCGATCGTGAACGCACACCGGTTCATCTTCGACTCCCGCGACGACGCCGCGAACGTCCGCCTCGACATCCTCAACGACAAGGAAGGCGTCTGGCGCTGCCGCACGACCTTCAACTGCACCGACGCGTGCCCCCGTGGCATCCAGGTGACGAAGGCGATCTCCGAGGTCAAGCAGGCGATCATGCGCGGCCGCGCGTAGTCCCGGCTCCGTCCAAGGCCCAGCACCACGTCGACCGATAGGCTCCCGACCATGACGTTCGCGGACACCCGCCCCATCCTCGACCAGCTCGGCTACACGACCCGGTACGTGCAGCTCCCCGGCGAGACCCTGCACGAACCGCCGGTCGAGGGGGCGCTCCGCATCGTCCAGACCGACGCCTCCGGCTACGCGCTCGAGGTGGTCGACTACGGCACGGCTCGTCGTCTCGCGCAGGCCACGGGCGAGGACGACGCGGTCGAGATGCTGCGCCGCTTCCTGAACCGTCCGTTCCCGGAGCCGCGCGACATCCCTCGTCATGAGCTCGAGGGGCTCCGCGACCGCGCGGCGTCGACCTACCCGCAGCTCGCGCAGCAGGTCGCGCAGGCCGGCGAGCAGGGGCTGACCATCCAGATCCCGGCCGGTGTCCCCGTCGACCGCATCGGTGGCCCGGACGGCTACCTGCTGCACCCGCTCGACACCCCGCTGCCCAGCCGGTCACTGCCCCCGCACGTGACCTCCTCGCCGGAGACCCACCGGTACGTCGTCGACCGGCCGTTCCTGGTGAACGTCCGCTTCGTCCAGCCCTGGTTCGAGCAGCCGGGCGGCGCCCTGCGCTTCCAGATCGCCGACCCGTCGGCCACCGTGCGTGACCTGGTGGTCGACGGCGCGCTCGTCCGCCTCCGGGTCGTCTAACCCCACCGATACACGAACAGCCCGCCCCGCGCTCGATGCGCGGGGCGGGCTGTTCTCGTTCGTGGAGCTACCGCAGGTCGGGGCGGTCGTACCGCGCACCGGCCGGGTTCGACGGCAGGCAGCCGAACACGATTGCCGCGGGGCTCGCGATGAGCGACACGAGCCAGAGCGGGCCCGGCAGGTTCGCGTCGTGAAGCCGGCGCCACGCGAGTGCCAGGTTCGGCACGAGGGTGGCGAGCCACCACAGTCCGAAGAGCCCGAGCAGCACGAAGGCGAACGGCGAAGGCGCCCCCGACACGTCGCGCGAGTACCCGTAGTCGTCCACGACGGTGGTGGTCGGGCTGGTGGCGATCAGCAGGGCGATGAAGCCCCCGTAGAGCACGATCGTGACGATGGCGTTGGCCAGGAACCAGTACCAGTACTCACTGCGACCGGCACGGCCGTCGAAGCGGGCGTACTTCTTGAAGAACCGGAGGAAGGCGTCGAGGAACCCGATGCCGTACCAAGGGGCCCACAGCGGCGGAACGCCATCCGGGCCGACCGGTATCGGCTCCGCCAGCTGCGGGTACCCACCGACGTACGGCTGGGCGTACTGCTGGTACGGCTGCTGTCCGTAGCCGGGCTGCTGTCCGTACCCAGGCTGCTGCCCGTAGCCGGGCTGCTGTCCGTAGCCCGGCTGCTGCCCGTACCCAGGCTGCTGCCCGTAACCCGGCTGCTGCCCGTAACCCGGCTGCTGCCCGTAGCCGGGCTGCGCGCCGGCCCCCGGCTGTCCCTGCTGCTGATCGCCGCCGGGCTGGCCCCACTGGGGCGTCCCGTCGTTGCTCATCGGCTCGAGACGGGGCGGTCGTACCGCGCGCCCTGCGGGTTCGAGGGCAGCAGGCCGAACACGATGCCGACGATGCCGACGAAGATCGCGATGATCCACAGCGCACCGGGGAGGTTCGCGTCGTGCAGGCGGCGCCAGCCGAGGGCGAGCGTCGGGATGATGATCGCGAGTCCCCAGAGCAGGAACAGGATGCCCGAGATGACGAAGAGCGCGGACGGCTCGGTGACGGTGGATTGGACGCTGGTCGACGTCGAGGACGACATCGACACGGTCGAGCGCTCGGAGGTCGCGAAACCGATGGCGTACAGGATGCCGAGGACGATGCCGACGATCGCGTTGGCGAGGTACCACCACCAGAACTCGCTCCGGCTGGCACGACCGCTGAACGTGGCGTACTTCTTGAAGAAGCGGCCGACGGCCTTGCCGAACGAGATCCCGTACCACGGCGCCCAGAGCGGCGGTTCACCGTTCGGTCCGGTCGGAGGCTGCTGGCCGTACTGCGGCGCGCCACCGAACTGGGCGTTCGGCTGGTTGTTCGGATCCTGCGGGTACTGGTCGCTCACGTGGTCCCCCTCGAGTGTTGGCTGATGTTCGCGTCTGAGTCAACCAGAACTCCTGAGCGGCGGTCAGAACCGGTTCCGCGCGTCACCCCTGCATCGGACGGTCGTACTGCTGCCCCTGCGGGTTCGACGACATCAGGCCGATGATCAACGAGAACAGGATGCCGATCGGCGGGATGATGAACAACAGGGCGAGCAAGCCACTGAGGTTGACGTCGTGCAGCCGTCGCACGGTCAACGCGATGAACCCGAGTGCGCAGGCCAGGCTCCAGAGACTGCCGAGTCCGTCTGAGCCGTCGTCGACGAACGGCAGCACGTCGAACCCGCTGCCGATGATGCCGGCGGCAGCCGAACCGATGAGGTACCAGAGCGCCCAGAACCAGTACTCCGACTGACTGGCCCGACCGTCGAAGCGCACGTACTTCTTCCAGAACCGCCGGAAGGCCTGGGGGAAGGGGATGCCGTACCAGGGTGCCCAGAGCGGCGGCTCGGACCTCCCACCATTCGGCCGACCCGGACCTGGCTGCCCGTACTGCCCCGGAGGCTGCTGCCCCCACGGTTGCTGTCCGTACGGGCCCTGCTGCTGGCCGTACGGGTCACGGGGCGGGTACTGGTCGCTCATCGGTCGGTTCCTTCCGGCGCGGCTGTCGGTCCACACAGAGTGTGGCACTCCCCCGAGCCGGCGAGCGTCATCCGCGGGAACGACTCCTGTCCGACGATGCTGTCAGGGCAGGAGCGCGAGCTTGCCCCCGGGGTGCCCGGACTCCAGCAGCTCCGCCGCCGCCTTCGCCTCCGCCAGCGGGAAGGTCCGCGCCACCGGGACCTCGAGCTGTCCGGCACCCGCGAGGTCGATGAGCCGCTGCCGCACCGAGTCACGGAAGGCCTTGCTCGCCGGCTGCGCGCCGCCCACCGCGGCGATCCCGTCCGATGCGGCCCGCGCCTGCGCGGCGATCGTCACGATCCGTGACCGGTCCGCGACCAACGCGAGCGAGACGTCGACGGCCTCGTCGGTGCCGACGCAGTCCAGTGCCACGTCGATGCCGGAGGGAGCGAGATCACGGACACGCGCCTCCAGGCCGTCGCCGTACGCGACCCACTCGCCACCGAAGCGTCGCACGACGTCCGCACCACGCTCCGACGCGGTGCCGATGACGCGGGTGCCGAGCAGCCGCAGCTGCTGGAGCAGGCTGACGCCGACCGCGCCCGAGGCGCCGTGCACCAGGACGGTGTCGCGCCCCTCGGCGCGGGTGACACGGAGCATGTCGGCGGCGGTCGAGCCGGCGAGGAGCAGGTTGGCGGCCTCCGGGAAGCCGAGCGAAGCGGGCTTCGCGAAGACGTCGACCGCAGGCACCGTGACCGACTCGGCCCAGCCGCCGCTGACGCGGAACGCGAGGACCTCGTCGCCGACCGCTCCCCCACCCGACGAGATCTCGGTGTCGGGGCCGACGGCGGACAGGACGCCGGCGACCTCGTACCCGACGGCGATCGGCAGGTCAGCGGGGTCGCCCTGGCGGGTGTGCTTGGTGTCGGCCGGGTTCATGCCGGCGGCGCGGACGTCGATCGTGACCTCGCCGGGGCCGGGTACCGGCACCTCCGCCTCGACGTACTCCAGGACTTCGCTGCCGCCGAACCGTGGGGCCACCCAGTGCTTCGTCATGCGGGCGACGGTACGCGTCGCGACCCCGGAACGGACGGGAGGCCCGTCACCAGCTGGTGACGGGCCTCCCGTCCGTCCGTGCGGACGTCGTCAAGCCGCCCTTGCGGACGTCATCAGGCGCGCGCGGACCGGATCCGCTCGGTGAACGCGGCGTGCAGCGGGTGCTCCGCGGTGAGACCGGTGATCTGCGTGGCGACGTCCGCGTCGGACGCGTCCGACGCCAACAGCGCCTGCAGTTCGACGCTCTGCTCGTCGTCCGCGACGTCGAAGCGGAGCGCCGCGGCCATCGCGTCGAGGAGCGCGGTCGGCTCGGTGCCGTCCTCGGCCAGCGCGGCGGCGGGCGAGACGAACCGCTCGTCGCGCGACAGCTTGCGGAGCGGCTGACGGCCGACGCGGGTCACCGTGTCGGGCAGGTGCGGGTTCTCGAACCGGCCGATGATCGCCTGCACGTACGCGCGGTGCACCTCGGGGTCGAGCTCGTGCCGGCGGATGAGCAGGTCGCTCGTCTCGGCGAGCACGGACTCGAGCTCGGAGCGCACGGCGGGGATCGCGATGGCGTCCGAGATCTTGTCGGCCCCGGCGACGAAGCCGTGGTACGCGACGGTGGCGTGCCCGGTGTTCACGGTGAAGAGCTTGCGCTCGATCGACGCGGCGAGGCCGTCGACGTAGTGCGCGCCGGGGATCTCCGGCTCGTTCCCACCGAACGGCGTGCGGTCGATGGCCCACTCGAAGTAGGTCTCCACGGTGACGTCGAGTCCGCCACCCTCGGGCTGCGCGGGCACGATGCGGTCGACGGCGGTGTTCGCGAAGACGGCCTTGGCCAGGGCGGCGTCGCGGCCGTCCTCGGGCAGGGCCGCGACGATGAACTCGCGCAGGCGGTCCGTGGCGTTGAGGGCGTTCTCGCACGCCATGACGGCGATCGGTGCGGCGTCCGCGTCACGGGCGACGAGCGCGCGGGCGACGACCGGGGCGATGAACTTCAGGACGTTCGGGCCGACGGCGCACGTGACGATCGCGGCCTTCGCGATCTCGGCGACCACGCCGTCCTCGTCCTGCGCGCTGTTCAGTGCGCGGAAGTTCGTGACCTCGTGGTCCTGGGCGCCTGCCCCGACCTCGTGCACGGTGTACGAGTCGGCTGCGGCCAGGGCGTCGATGAGCGGTGCGGCGACGTCGGCGAAGACGACCTCGTACCCGGCCTCGTGGAGCAGGAGCCCGACGAAGCCACGGCCGATGTTGCCGGCGCCGAAGTGGACGGCGGTGCTGGTGCTCACTCGTTGACCTCGCCGAGGATCGAGAGGATCGCAGCGGTGTCGGCCGCGTCGGTGAGCTTCTGGACCTCGTCCTCGTCGGAGAACACGATCGCGATCTTCGACAGGATGTCGAGGTGCTCGTTGTTCACGCCGGCGATGCCGACGACGAAGCGCACGGGGTTGCCGTCCCAGTCGATCGGGCTGGCGTAGCGGATGAACGACAGGGCAGACGACTTGATGGCGTCCTTCGCGTCGTTGGTGCCGTGCGGGATGGCGAGGAAGTTGCCCATGTAGGTGGACACGCTCTTCTCACGCTCGAGCATGGCCGGGTAGTAGTCGGCCGTGACCGCGCCCGCAGCCTCGAGGATCTCGGCCGCCTCCTTCATCGCTTCCGACTTGGTCGGCGCGGTGTCCTCGGTGTGGATGCGGATCTGGCTCTCCTGCAGGACGGGCATCGGGGGTTCTCCTTGTGTTGAGGACGAGATGGAGGGGACGGGTCAGCCCCGTCCCCTCCGATACTGCACTTCGTTACTGGTTGTGGCGTTACTGGTTCTTCAGCTGCTCGACGACCTGGTCGTACTGCGGAGCGTTCATGAAGTTGCCGACCGACACGTGCTGCGCGTTCGGGTTCTTCTGCTTCGCGCGGTCCGTCAATTCTTCCTGCGTGATGATCAGGTCCTCGTCACCGGACAGGTTCGCGATCGCCTTGTTGGAGACCGTGACCCCTTCGATGCCCGCCTTCTTGATCTTGTTGCGCAGGACGCTGGCGCCCATCGCACTCGAGCCCATGCCGGCGTCGCAGGCGAAGACCAGGTTCTGGACCTTCGTCGCCGTCGCCGTGCTCGCCGAGCCGACGCCGCCGAGGGAGGCCTCGGCCTCTTCCTCGTTGGCCGGGGAGTTGTTGCCGAGCAGGCCGGCGGTCGCCGAGTTGACGTCGCGGCCCTTGTTCGCCTGGAGCTTCGCCATGGCGGCGCTCATGTCACCGCCGTTGCCGGAGGCGAGGTCACGCTTGCGGCTGGCGAGGAGGAAGAACGACGCGACCGCGAAGGTGACGGCGGCGGAGAGGACAACCGAGAGGATGACCCCGACGAAGCTGTCCTTCGCTGTGGCACCGAGCACAGCGATGATCGAACCGGGCGACGCCGGAGCGACGAGCCCGGACTTGAAAGCCACGTTGGTGGCGACACCGGTCGCACCACCGAGGATGACGGCGATGAACATGATGGGCTTCTGCAGCACGAACGGGAAGTAGATCTCGTGGATGCCACCGAAGAACTGGATGATGATCGCGCCGGGAGCGGTCGAGCGGGCGATACCGACACCGAAGAACGTGAAGGCCAGCAGCAGACCGAGGCCCGGACCGGGGTTCGCCTCGAGCAGGAACAGGATCGACTTGCCCGACTCCTTGACCTGGTCGGCCCCGAGCTGGTCGAGCACGCCGTGGTTGATGGCGTTGTTCAGGAAGAACACCTTGGCCGGTTCGATGATGACGCTGGCGATCGGCAGGAGCGAGTGCTGCACGAGGAAGTCGACAGCTGCGCCGAGTCCGTTCGCGACGGCCTTGAAGACCGGAGCGAGGAGGAAGAAACCAGCCATCGCCAGCGCGAAACCGAGGATGCCGGCCGCGTAGTTGTTGACGAGCATCTCGAAGCCAGGCTTGATCTTGCCGTCCCAGATCCGGTCGATCTGCTTGATCAGGTAGGCACCGAGCGGACCACAGATCATCGCGCCGAGGATCATCGTGGTGGGGTTCTTCTCGCCCGCGTTGGCCCCGAGGATGACACCCATGGTCATGATCGAGCCGACGACGGCGCCGCGGGTCTCGTAGACCATGCGACCACCCTGGATGGCGATCGCGAGCGGGATCAGGTAGGTCAGGATCGGGCCGACGACGCCGACGTTGGCGATGCCGTTCGTCTCACCGAACCCGCCGAGGATGCCGACGGGCGTCCACCCGGTCTCGATGAAGAAGGCCGTGATGATGCCCCACGCGATGAAGATCGCGATGTTGGGCATGACCATGCCGGAGAGGAACGTGCCGAACTTCTGAACGGCGACGCGTGCGCCGCCCCGCGACTTCGCGGGTGCGTCGGGCGCTGCAACGGACGACGTTGTCATGTGCGGTGACTTTCTGTGTGGTGGAGCTGCTGCGTGGTGCTGGGAGGGGTGGTGCTGGGGGGTGGTGGGTCAGGCGGCGTGCACCGCGGACGCGGCAGCGGACTTCGCGGCCGCCGCCGTGCTCGCGGCGAGTGCCGCCGTCGCCATCTCGCGGGCCTGTTCGAGCGTGTAGCGACCGAGTTCGGCGCGCACGTCGGCCAGGGCCGCGGGGGTCATGGAGAGGGTCGTGGCGCCGAGACCGACCAGGACGACGGCGAGCAGCGGGTCGGCTGCTGCCTCGCCGCAGATACCGACGGCCTTGCCGGCGGTGGCGCCGGCGGTGCCGAGCTGCGCGACGAGGCGCAGGACGGCGGGGTGCCACGGGTCCTGGTAGGACGCGACGGTGCCGAGCATGCGGTCGGCGGCCATCGTGTACTGGGTCAGGTCGTTCGTGCCGATCGACACGAAGTCGGCGTTCTGGAACACCTGCTCGGCCATCAGCGCGAGCGACGGCACCTCGGCCATGACACCCGCGGTGCGGATGCCGAGCTCGCGGGCCAGGGTGACGAAGTACTCGGTCTCCTCGGCGTCGGCGACCATCGGGGCCATGACCCACAGGTCGGCCTCGGTCGCGGCGTCGGCCTGGGCGAGCGCGGTGAGCTGGTCGCGCAGGACCTCGGGGTGGTTCCGCAGTGCACGGAGACCGCGGCGCCCGAGGGCCGGGTTCTCCTCGTCCTTGTCGGTGAGGAACGGCAGGGGCTTGTCGGCGCCGGCGTCGAGCGCGCGCACGACGACCTTCTTGCCGGGGAACGCCGCGAGGAGCTGGCGGTACGACTCGGTCTGCTCGTCGACCGTGGGGGCCTTCGGCGAGTCGAGGAAGAGGAACTCGGTGCGGAAGAGCCCCACGCCCTCCGCACCGAGAGCAACGGCGCCGGCGGCGTCGGCGGGGCTGCCGAGGTTCGCGAGCAGGGGCACGACGTGACCGTCGGCGAGGGCACCGGCGGTGAGCGGTGCCGCTGCGGCGGCGAGACGGTCGGCGATGCGGCGCTCGACGTCCGCGACCAGTGCGGCGTCGGGGTCGGTGACGACCGTGCCGGCGATGGCGTCCACGACGACGGACTGACCGTCGGTCAGGTCGTCGGCACCGGTCACGCCGACGATGGCGGTGATGCCCTTGGCGCGGGCGAGGATCGCGGTGTGCGAGGTCGGGCCGCCGTCACGGGTGACGAGCGCCAGGACCTTCTCGAGGTCGAGCAGCGCGGTGTCCGCCGGGGCGAGGTCGCGGGCGACGAGGACGAAGGGGGTGTCCGACTCGGGGACGCCGGGGGCGTGCACGCCGCGGAGCTTGGCGATGATGCGCTGGGCGACGTCGTCGAGGTCGGCCGCGCGCTCCCCCATGTAGCCGCCCATGCCGACGAGCAGGTCGCGGAACTGGGCGAACGCCTCGTACACGGCACGCTCGGCGTTGGTGCCACCGTCGATGCGGGTGTGCACGTCGTCGAGGAGCGTCGGGTCCTGCGCCATCAGCGCCTGGGCCTCGAGCACGGCCTGGGCGTCGCCACCGGCGAGCTGTCCGCGCTTGTTGAGGTCGTCCGCCACGGCGGCCAGTGCGTCGTGCACGGCCTGCTTCGCGTCGTCCGCCGAGCCCACCAGGGCGTCCTTCGACGGTTCGCCGAGCGGGTCAGCCATCCGGAGCACGGGGCCGTGGGCAACGCCACGGCCGACGCCGGTGCCGAGCAGTTCGGACATTCGAGACTCCTTCATCTCACACGCGCTTGCGGTGGGGTGGATCGTTCGGTGCACACGACACGGGAAGAGACCACGCCCGTGCGGCTGATCAGCACACTACCCCGCTTCGCGTTGACAAACAAACACATCCGGGGATAAAAATGCAGAAACAGATGCCCGTTTGCGTCTGGCGGATCGAACGCACGGGACGACATCGCCGATGTCGTGCCCGAGCATGTCCGTTCCGTTCCGACCCGAGACGACGAGGTCCGATGTACGCACCAGAACGCCACCAGCGCATCGTCGAGCAGGCGCGCGCGCAGGGCCGGGTGGACGTCAAGGACCTGGCCGAGTCGCTCGCCGTCACGCCCGAGACCATCCGCCGCGACCTGACGAGCCTGGAACGCCGCGGTCTCGTCCGTCGCGCGCACGGCGGCGCGATCCCTGTCGAGCGCATCACCCTGCACCCCGGCGTCGGGGACCGCGGCGGCATCAACCAGACCGAGAAGATGGTCATCGCCGAGGCCGCCCTGGCGGAACTGCCCGAGAACGGCTCGATCATGATCGACGCCGGCACCTCGACCATCTGCCTGGCCGAGCTGCTGCCGACCGACCGCGGGCTGACCGTCGTCACGCACTCGCTCCCCGTCGCGACCGCCGTCGCGAACCGCCCGGGCATCGACCTGCACCTGCTCGGCGGCAACATCCGCAGCGACTCCCTGGCCGGCGTCGGCACCTGGACGCACCAGCTCATCGGCATGGTCAGCGTCGACGTCGCCTTCATCAGCATCAACGGCATCACGCCGGAGCGAGGCCTGACGACCCACAACATGGCCGAGGCCGCCGTGAAGAGCGCGATGATCAAGTCCGCACGACGGAGCATCCTGCTCGCCGACCACACCAAGTTCGGCCGCGAGGAGTTCGGTCGCGTCGCCCCGCTCGCCGCGATCGACACGATCATCACCGACCCCGCCGTCAACCTCGACCTGGTCCGCGAGGTCGAGGCCGCCGGCACCGAGGTCTTCTGGCCCGGCCGACCCTGACCGTGCCCCGTCCCCGCCCACCCAGTGCTCGCTAGCATGAGCCAACCACCCATCGACAGGAGTACATCGATGTCCGAAGCCACCCGCACCGTGACCGTCGCCAGCGCATCCGGCCTGCACGCTCGCCCCGCATCCCTCTTCGTCCAGACCGTGACGGCGTCGGGGCACCAGGTCACGATCGCCAAGGGCGACAAGTCCGGGAACGCCGGCAGCATCCTCGCCCTGCTCGGGCTCGGTATCGAGAACGGCGACGAGGTCACCCTCACCGTCTCGGGCGACGACGCCGAGACCACCGCGGACAGCCTGGTCGAGTTCCTGAAGACGGACCACGACGCGGCCTGATCGCGCAGGTCGCGTCCTGCACGCGACCACCAGACGGACGGGAGGCACGGTGCCAGCTGGCACCGTGCCTCCCGTCCGTCGTCCGGTCGCCGCTACGGCGCGATGGGCGGGATCGCGCGCAGCTCGCCCCAGGCGAAGGAGCTCTCGGCGATGAAGTCCTGCAGGTCGTCGGCGAGGTCCTGGAGGAGTCCGGGCAGGTCGTCGACGTCCTCGACGAGGCTCCTCGTCCCCTGGGTCTCGCCCCCGATCTCCCAGACGACGCTCATCGAGCCGTCGATGAGTTCGTCCTCCTCGTGGTCGAGTTCCCAGTCCCCGTGCGGGCTCACCCAGAAGCGGGCGGAGCGGAACTCGTCCGGACGGAGCATCTGCGCTGCCACGGGTCGGAACGCAGCGAGCAGCTCGCCGACGGTCATCACGACGGTCATGGGCAGATCGTACGACCGAGGGCTGTCGGCACCCGCCGATAAGGTGTTCTGCATGACACGCCTGCGCCTCGCATCCGTCAACGTGAACGGCGTCCGCGCCGCCTTCCGCAAGGGCATGGGCGACTGGCTCGCCACCCGCGACGTCGACGTGCTGGCCCTGCAGGAGGTGCGCGCGTCGAGCGACGACCTGGCGGCGCTGCTCGGCGACGAGTGGGACATCGTGCACGACCCGGCGACCGCGAAGGGCCGGGCCGGCGTCGCGATCGCATCCCGACACTCCGCCCAGATCCACCGCGTCGCGCTCGGCCCGGACGACTTCGACTCGGCCGGCCGCTGGCTCGAGGCCGACTACGAGATCGGCGGGACGACCGTCACCGTCGTCTCCACCTACGTACACTCGGGCGAGGTCGACACCCCGAAGCAGGACGAGAAGTGGAAGTTCCTCGACGCCATGACCGAGCGGCTGCCGGCACTCCGGGCGCACAACCCGCTCGCCGTCGTCGTCGGTGACCTGAACGTCGGGCACGACGAGCGCGACATCAAGAACTGGAAGGGCAACGTCAAGCGAGCCGGCTTCCTGCCGCGCGAGCGCGCCTACTTCTCGCGGTTCTTCGGCGCCGACGGCGAACCGGTCGAGGGCGCCGACGGCTCCACGGGCCCCGGCCTCGGATGGGTCGACGTGGGTCGTGCCCAGGCCGGCGACGTCGACGGCCCGTACACGTGGTGGTCGTGGCGCGGGCAGGCCTTCGACAACGACACCGGCTGGCGCATCGACTACCAGATGGCGACGCCCGACCTGGCCGCCAAGGTCACGGAGTACACGGTCGACCGCGCCGCGGCCTACGACCAGCGATGGTCCGACCACGCCCCCGTGGTCGTCGACTACGAACTCTGACCCCTCTTCTCTCGCTTCACCTGACGCACCGGAGCACCACCATGACCAAGACCCGCATCTTCTCGGGCATCCAGCCGTCCGCCGGATCGCTGCACCTCGGCAACTACGTCGGGGCGCTCATGCAGTGGAGGACCCTGCTCGACGACTACGACGCCATCTACTGCGTCGTCGACATGCATGCCATCACCTCGCCGCAGGACCCGGCCGAGCTCCGCGCGAACACCCGGGCCACCGCTGCGCAGTACATCGCGTCGGGCATCGACCCGTCCAAGGCGACGCTGTTCGTGCAGTCGCACGTCCCCGCGCACGCCGAGCTCGCCTGGGTGCTGAACACCCTGACCGGCTTCGGCGAGGCGAGCCGGATGACCCAGTTCAAGGACAAGTCGGCACGCCAGGGTGCCGAGGCTGCGTCGGTCGGGCTCTTCACCTACCCGATCCTGATGGCCGCGGACATCCTGCTCTACGACACCAAGGTCGTGCCGGTCGGGGACGACCAGCGCCAGCACGTGGAGCTCACGCGCGACCTGGCCGGACGCTTCAACTCGCGGTTCGGTGACACCTTCGTCACGCCCGAGGCACGCATCCTGACCGAGACCGCGCGCATCTACGACCTGCAGGACCCGACCAGCAAGATGAGCAAGTCCGCAGCGTCGGACAACGGCCTCATCCGCCTGCTCGACGACCCGAAGCGCACCGCGAAGAAGATCAAGTCGGCCGTCACCGACGCCGAGCGCGAGATCCGGGCCGACCGCCAGACGAAGCCCGGTGTGACGAACCTGCTGTCGATCCTGTCGGCGTTCACCGGCACCTCGATCGCCGCGCTCGAAGAGTCGTTCGCCGGCAAGGGCTACGGCGACCTGAAGGGCGAGGTCGCCGACGCCGTCGTGGCCGAGCTCGAACCGGTCCGCGCCCGCACGCTCGAACTGCTCGACGACCCGGCGGAGCTCGACCGGCTGCTCGCCGTCGGCGCCGACCGCGCCGAGTCGATCGCGCAGGAGACCCTGGCCCGCGTCTACGACCGCATCGGGTTCGTCCCGCGGTCGCGCGGCTGACCGTGCAGCCCGTCACGCTCGAGTCGGCGCGGGTCCGGCTCGACCTGCCCACCCGCACCGACACCGCGGCGATCACCGAGGCCTGCCAGGACCCGGAGATCGTCCGGTGGACGACGGTGCCGACGCCGTACCGCGAGCAGGATGCCCGGACCTTCGTCGACGCCCTGGTCGGACCGGGGTGGGCATCGGACCGCGAGTACACGTGGGCGATCCGACCGGCCGGTTCGACGTGGCTCGCGGGCATCATCAGCTACCGCACCGCCGGCCGTGATCTCGGGTTCTGGCTCGCACCGTCCGCGCGCGGTGCCGGACTCATGCACGACGCCGTCCGGCTCGTGGTCGACTGGGCGTTCGAGCAGGACGCGCCGGACGTCTACTGGGAGTGCTACGAGGGCAACGCAGCGTCGGCAGCGGTCGCCCGTGCGGCCGGGTTCTCGTTCACGGGCCTCGGCGCAGCACGGGTGCCGGACCGGGACGGCGGCCCGACCGCGGCGTGGACAGCACTGCGACGCGCCGACGGCACCCCAGCCTCCGCGCTCCCCTGGCCCGTCGCCTGAACGCGCTCACAACCGTGGTGACGTGTCACCCAACCACCGCCGGTAGGCTCGGCCCGTGAGCGACACGGCACGACCCACCGAGGTCCGGGCGATGCGCCGCGGGCTCGAACTCGCGGACCTCGGGCCCGTCGTCGGCGACCACGCCCGCGTCGGCGCCGTGATCCTCTCCCCCACCGGCGAGGTCCTCGCCGAGGGATGGCACAAGGGCGCCGGCACCCCGCACGCCGAGGTCGACGCGATGGCCAAGGTCGACCCGGCACTGCTGCGCGGCGCGACGGCGGTCGTCACCCTCGAACCCTGCAACCACGTCGGCCGCACGGGGCCGTGCGCCGTGGCCCTGCTCGACGCCGGGATCGCCCGGGTCGTGTACGCGATCGACGACCCCGGAGCCGACGTGCACGGCGGCGCCGACCGTCTCCGTGCCGCCGGGGTCCAGGTCGTCTCCGGCGTCCTGGCCGACCAGGCCGAGGCGTTCCTCGAACGCTGGCTGCTCTCGGTCCGTCTCGGCCGACCGTGGGTCACCGTGAAGTGGGCGTCCAGCCTGGACGGGCGCGCCGCCGCTGCCGACGGCACGAGCAAGTGGATCACCGGCGCCGCCGCGCGCCAGCACGTGCACGAACAGCGCGCCGCCCACGACGCGATCCTCGTCGGCACCGGCACCGTCCTGGCCGACGACCCGAGCCTGACCGCGCGCGGGGATGCCGGCGAACTGCTCGCCGACCAGCCCCTCGCCGTGGTGCTCGGCGACCGCCCGGTACCGGCCGACGCCGCGGTCCGTCGGCACCCGCGGGGGCTCGTCACCCTGCCCGGACACGACCTGGCCACCTCGCTCGGTGCCCTGCGCGGGCACGGGGTGCACTCGGTGTTCGTCGAGGGTGGCCCCACGGTCGCCTCGGCGCTCATCGCCGCCGGACTCGTCGACGAGTACCTGGTGTACATCGCCCCGGTGCTGCTCGGCGGCCCCCGGGTCGCCCTCGACGACCTGGGGGTGGGAAGCATCTCCGACCGTCGGCGGTTGGACGTACTATCGACCACCAGCCTCGGCCCCGACCTGCTGGTCCGAGCCCGACCGCAGCATCCGCAGCACCAGAACCAGCACCAGCACGACCGCCAGCAGCAGCACGACGCGACACCCGGGCTCGGGAACGACGGGCCCACGAACGACCGGAGCACCCCATGACCGATGCGCTGACCTCCCCCACGCCGGGGAGCCCGGTCAAGTTCGAGGTGTCGACGAACGTGCCGACCACCCACGGCACCTTCCAGATGCGCGCCTACCGCGACCTCGTGACGAGCGCGGAGCACGTCGCGATCATCGGCACCCTGCCGGACGGCTCGATGCCCACCGACGGCGCACTCGTCCGGGTGCACTCCGAGTGCCTGACCGGTGAGGCCTTCGGCTCGCTGAAGTGCGAGTGCGGCCCCCAGCTCGACGCCGCGCTCGACACGATCGCGGCCGAGGGCGGCGTGGTCATCTACCTGCGCGGGCAGGAGGGCCGCGGCATCGGCCTCATCAACAAGCTCAAGGCCTACCGCCTGCAGGAGGACGGTCTCGACACCCTCGACGCCAACCTCGCGCTCGGCCTGCCCGCCGACTCCCGTGCCTACGGCGGCGCCGCGGGCATCCTCGCCGACCTCGGCATCACCCGGGTCCGGCTGCTGTCGAACAACCCCGAGAAGCGCCGCCAGCTCGAGGAGCACGGCATCACCGTCGACTCCCTCGTGCCGCTCGTCGTCGGCATCTCGGCGCAGAACGCCGGGTACCTCGACACCAAGCGCGACCGGATGGGCCACCAGCTGCCCGAGCACCTCGAAGCGGGTGCCGGCGCGGGCGCCTGAGCACGAACGGGCGACGGACGCTGCGGCCAGCTGACTCTGGGCTGATTCGCAGGCAGACGACATCTGTCGTATGATCGGGCTTCCGTCACAAGCGGTCCCCCCTCAACCGAACGCACCCGATCGGTGCCCGCGCCACCCCGCGCGAACCGATCGGTGTCCGCCGTTTCGGATCCTCGTGCTCTCCGCCGGGAGCACGCAGCACGGAAGACCCCGCCCTGTCATGACCGCCGCCCCGGCACCCGCAACCCCTGTCTCTTA
>NZ_QKTB01000015.1:0-81971 GCF_003234405.1 Curtobacterium sp. MCLR17_045 | reverse complement strand
GGGATCAGGCGGGCTCGGGGGCCGGGTGCGTGTGGAGCACCCGGACGGAGACCGCCGTCGGGTCGGTGTGGTCGAGTGCCGGCACGTCGCTGCCGGGCAGGGCTGCGGCCGCGGCACCGGTGGCGACGGCCTGTGCGAGACGCTGCTCGGGTGCGGCTCCGGCGACCTCGGCGAGCAGGTAGCCGGCGAGGGAGGAGTCCCCCGCTCCGACGGTCGACCGGGCGACGATCTTCGGTGCGGCGGCGGCGAAGGCCCCTTCGTCTGAGACCAGCACGGCGCCGGCACTGCCCAGGGTGAGCAGGACCGTGCCGACGTTCTTCCGCCGCAGCCGCTGGGCTCCGGCGACCGCGGCGTCGAGGTCGCGCTCGTACTCCTCGGGGTCGCCGCCGACGACCTCGGCGAGTTCCTCGGCGTTCGGCTTCACCAGGTCGATCCGTTCGCCGGACTGCAGCAGCGCGGTGAACGGCACCCCGGACGAGTCGACGGCGATCCGGACGTCCGCACCGTGGCGGGCACGGACGGCCCGGACGAGCACGGCGAGTGCGTCGTCGGGCAGACCGGGCGGCAGCGACCCGGCGACCACGACCCAGCGTGCGGCGGGGCCGGTGGCGGTCGCAGCGGCGGTGTCGGCGACCAGCGCAGCGAGGTCGTCGAGGCGGCCGGCGAGCGAGGGGCCGGGTTCGTTGAGCTTCGTCGTGGTGCCGGTCGGCTCGGTCACGGTGACGTTCGAGCGGAGGGGCGCCCCGATCGGCAGCGCGGCGGTCGGGATGCCGCGGGTGGCCAGGCCGAGCAGGACCGGGTCGAGCTCGTCGCCGGGCAGGACGGCGACGGTGTCCCCGCCGCTCGCGACGACCACGCGAGAGACGTTGACGCCCTTGCCGCCGGGTTCGGCGGTGGACCGGGTCGCACGTTGGACGGCGCCACGCTGCAGTTCACCGGCGAGCTCGATCGTGCGGTCGAGGGACGGGTTCGGGGTGACCGTGACGATGCGGGCGTTCACGCGACGACCACCTCGACGTCGGCGTCGGCGAGCGCGCCGGCGAGGTCGGCCGGGGGCTGCTCATCGGTGACGAGCGTGTCGATCTCGTCCAGGCGCGCGAACCGCATCAGGGCCTCCACGCCGTGCTTGGCGGCATCGGCGAGCACCACGGCCCGTCGGGCGGCGAGCACGTAGGCGCCCTTCACGGCGGCCTCGTACTCGTCCGGGGTGCTCAGACCGAAGCCGGCGGACAGGCCGTTCGTGCCGATGAACGCCACGTCGGGCCGGAGCGCGCCGATCTGCTCGACGGTGGCCGTGCCGACGGCGGCGCTCGTGACGCCACGGACGCGGCCGCCGAGCAGGTGCAGTTCGAGGTGCTCGCTGTGCTGCAGGGTCGCGGCGATCGGCACCGAGTTCGTGATGACGGTGATGGTCGAGCCGGCGACCTCGGGCTCCCAGCGGGCGAGCTCGGAGGCGACGGCGGCGCAGGTGGTGCCGGCGTCGAGGGCGATCGAGCCGGTGAAGGTCGGCGGCACCAGGCGCATCGCGGCGCGGGCGATGGCGGACTTCGCGGTGCCGTGCTGGCCCTCGCGCTCGGCGACGCTCAGTTCGACGACGCTCGAGCGGCCGACGGGGACCGCTCCCCCGTGTACCCGGCGCAGGACCCCGGCGGACTCGAGGGCGTCGAGGTCACGGCGAACGGTCTCGGTGGTGACGTCGAAGTGCTCGGCCAGACCGGCGACCGATACACGACCGGCGGACTGCAGCTCGGCGGCGATGGCGGTGTGCCGCTCGGTTGCGTACATGCCCGAACTCCTTCGTTCCGTTGGGTTTCGAGCACTGTACGTCTGAAACCCACAAGAACGCAACCGTTCCGACATGCAACCAACACGTCCACAGGTGCCGGCCGTCCGAGCGCTACCCCTTCACGGCACCCGCAGTCATCCCGCTGACCAGCCGGCGCTGCACGATGAGGAAGAACACCACGACCGGGATCGAGAACAGCACGCTCGCCGCCATCAGCCCACCGAAGTCCGTGCCCTTGTTCGTCGAGAACCCGGCGAGCCAGACCGGCAGCGTGTACATCCCCTGGTCCTTGAGCATCACGTACGCGATCAGGTAGTCGTTCCACGCCGCGATGAACGCGAACACGCTCGTGGCGATGACCCCGGGCATGACGAGTGGGAACAGCACGCTCCACAGGATCCGGAAGGTGCCGGCGCCGTCCACCTTCGCGGCCTCTTCGATCTCGACGGGGACGGCCACGAAGAAGCCGCGCATCACCCAGATCGAGAACGGCAGCACGCTCGCCACGTACGCCAGGATCAGCCCGACGTAGCTGTTCAGCAGCCCGAGGGTCTGGAACGACAGGAACAGCGGGATGAGCAGTGCGCCGGACGGGATCATCTGCACGAACAGGATCGCGACCAGGATCGCCCGCCGTCCGCGGAACCGGAACCGCGACAGTGCCGCCGACGCCAGGAACCCGACGACGATCGACAGCAGCACGGCAGCCACCACGACGATGGTGGAGTTCCGCAGGTAGACCAGGAAGCCCTCCTGCGTGAGCGCCCGTGTGAAGTTGTCGAGCGTCGGGTGCAGCGGCGCCCAGATCGGGGTCATCGTGGTGACCTCGTCGGCGGGCTTGAAGGCCGTGTTCACCATCCAGTAGATCGGGAACACCCAGACCAGGCAGAACACCACGGCGATGGTGTTCGCGACGATGCGCGGCTTGCGTTTGCGCACCCGCACAGGGCCCGGCGCGGATGCGCTCCCCGCACGGGGCGTCGTTCTCGAGACGGTCACAGGTCCTCCTCACCGCTGCGGACGAGCCGGCGGATGTAGTAGCTGGTGAGCACCCCGAGGATCAGGGTCGAGATCACGGCGATCGCCGCGCCCTGCCCGTAGGCGTTGGACACGAACGACTGCACGAAGGTCCAGATGCCGAGGGTCAGCGTGGCCTCCTCCGGTCCGCCGCGGGTGAGCAGCCAGATCTGGTTGAAGACGTTGAAGTCCCAGATCACCGACAGGATCGACACGAGCAGCAGCGTCGGTGCGAGGGCCGGCAGCGTGATCGCGCGGTACATCGTCCAGACCGAGGCCCCGTCGAGTGCACCGGCCTCGTAGTACTCCGGCGCGATCTGGGACTGCGCGGCGTACAGCGTCAGCGCCACGAACGGCACGGCCTGCCAGATGACGAGCGTCAGCACGATCGTGTACGCCTGCCCCGGGTGCGACGCCCAGTTGTCCTGCGTGTGATCCCCGAACACCCGCAGTTGCGTGATGAGCCAGTTGAGCGCGCCGTAGAACGGCTGGAAGAGCCACTGCCAGACCAGGCTCGAGGCCACGTTCGGCATCGCCCAGGCCAGCACGAGCACGACGCTGACGACCGTGCGCATCGCGACCCCGAGACGGGTGAGCAGCTGCGCCACCCCCATGCCGATGACGATCGTGCCGAGGACCATCGCGCCCGTCACGAGCACGGTGCGCAGGATGACCGGCCAGAACGACGCGTCGGTCAGGACGTCCGTGTAGTTCGTCAGCCCGGTGAACCCGGCCTGCCCGGTGAAGATCGCCCGCAGCCCGTAGTCCTGGAACGAGATGACGACGAGCCGGACGAGCGGGTAGACGACGAGGGCCAGGAGCAGCAGCGCCGCCGGGGCCAGCAGGACGAGCGGCGCCCGCGACCCGACCGGCGACCGACGACCCGTGCCCCGCCCGCCTCGACGGGAACCCCGCGACGGACCCTGAACCGGTCCGCCGGCCTGCCCGCCGGTGACCGGCGCGGGCTGCTCCGCGTCGGTCACCGGCTCCGCAGTGGACGTCATCGCCTACGGCTGCGCGTTCAGCGCGGTCGTGAGGTGCTTCGAGAAGCCCTCGGCGGCCTGCTCCGGCGACTTCCGGCCCGTGGCGACGTCGGCGAACATCGACTGGAACGAGGCGTCACCCTCGATGGTGGCCCAGCCCGGGGTGGCCGGGGTCGGTCGGCTCGTACCGGCCGCCTCGAAGTACGGCTTGTGCAGCTCGTCGACGTCGCCGGCGACCGCGTCGAGCAGCTCGGTGGAGTTCGGCTCCCAGCCGTCGACCCCGAACACCTGGACCTGCTGGAACTCCTTCGAGGTCAGGATCTTCAGGTAGTACAGCGCGAGCTCCTGGTTCTCCGCCTTGGCCGGGATCCCCAGGTCGGAGCCGCCGAGGAACACCGGCTGCGTCTTCCCCGCCGTGGACGACGGCATCGGGAACGTGCCGATGCGGTCCGCGAGCTCCGGCTTCGCCGTGGTGATCGAGCCGATCTCCCAGGCGGACCCGAGGAACGCCGAGGTGTTGCCCTGTGCGAAGACGTCGCTCTGCGAGGGCTTGTCGGTGTTGATGTCCTGGGTGGACTTCGCCGAGTACGCGTTCTGGAAGTCCTTCCAGGCGGTCAGGCCCTTCACCGCGTCCGCGGAGTCGAGCGTGCCGGTCCACTTGCCGCCCTTGTCCGTGGCGATCTCGCCACCGGCGTCCCAGACCCACTGCAGCCCGCCGTACCAGTACTGCCCGGGCATGTAGAAGGCGGAGAAGTCACTGGCCGGGTTGGCGGCCTTGACCTTGTCGAGGTCGGCCGTGAGCTCGTCGTAGGTGGTCGGCACGTCGGTCACGCCGGCGTCCTTCCAGACCTGCTTGTCGTAGACCACGGCCCGGTTGCCGGCGAACAGCGGCGCCCCGTAGAGCTTGCCGTCGACGGTAGCGGGGCCCTCGAGCCCGGTGAGCCAGGTCTGGCCGTCCTTGAGCTCGTCGCGGTACGGCGTCAGGTCGGTCAACCCGCCGGCTGCCGCGTAGACCGGCACCTGCGTGTTGCCGAGGTCGACGACGTCGGGGGCGTCGCTCTGCGCGAGCGCCGTGGTGAGCTTGGTGGTGATCCCGTCCCACTGCTGGGTCTGGATCTTCACCTTCGCCCCGGTGTCGGCGGTGAACTGCTTGCCGGCGGCGTCGAGCACCTTGTCGCTCAGGTCGCCGTTCATCATCCAGACGGTGATGGTCTTGCCCTTGCCATCGGGTGTGCCGATGGACTTCGTGCCGCCGTCGGAAGCGGCGTTGCTCCCGGCGGAGCACCCGGTGAGGGCGAGCGCGCCTGCGAGGGCGAGCGCACCGAGTGCGGCGAAACGCGTTCGTGTCACGATGACTCCCTTGGTCCGACCTTTATGAAAGGACGTTGCGTATTCGCAATAGAAGACCCTGCACGGCCCCTTGTCAACCGTTGGATCGGTCCCTGTGACCGCTTTCGATCCGCGTGTTTCCGGGGCATCACGGATGTCGAACAGATCGACGCAGATGCTTGACCAGGTGGTCATGACCAGGCATGATCTGCGACTCGCGTCCGGTGTGGGGAAGCGACCGCCTGGAGGCCCGGTGCCGGTCCGCCGGACCGGCACCGGGCCTCCCGTGCGCGCGTCCACCGCACGCGTCAGACGGCCGCCAGGGCGGACGTCGGCGGGATCCGCGCCGCGCGTGCCGCCGGGTAGAGCCCGGAGACCCCGCCGATGACGACCGTGGCGCCGAGTCCCCCGACGACGGCCCACACCGGCAGAGCCACCGGCCACCCCTGCGTGACGGCGAACACCACCGTCACCGCGACGCCGAGCACGACACCGGCCAAGCCGCCCAGGAACGACAGCAGCAACGACTCGACCAGGAACTGGTCGCGGATGCTCCGACGACGGGCGCCCAGCGCACGACGGACGCCGACCTCGGCGCGGCGTTCCAGGACGGTGATCACCATCGTGTTCGCCACCCCGATGCCCCCGACGAGCAGCGCCACCCCGCCGATGCCGACCAGCAGCCCGGTGAAGGAGTCGTCCGTGGCGTCCTTCGCGGCCAACGCGTCCGACGGCCGTGTCACGCCGACGTCCTGCGGTGCCCCGGGTCGGACCGCACCGGCGAGCAGGTCCCTCGACCGTTCGACGTGCGCCGGGTCGACGCGCGTGTAGACCGCGGTCGGGGCCCCGTCGAAGCCCAGCTGCCCGGCGAACCCGCGGGGCACGAACACCCGCGAGTCGAGGTCCTCGGCGAGCGCGACGGGGTGGAGCACCCCGACCACCTGCACCCACCGCCCGCCGATCCAGACCCGGCTGTCCGGATGCAGGTCCTCCATGCCGAGGACCGCGGCCGCCCGTGCCCCCAGCACGACCTGCGGCGGCGCCCCGGCGGCGTCGTCGATCCACCGCCCGGCTGCGAGCTGCCCGCCGAGGACCCGTGGCACGTCGCCCCACGCGGCGAGCACCCCGAGGCCCTTCGTCTCGGGCGCCGGCACGCGGTCGTTCCGGTACACGCCGGTGTCCGGCACGGTGCCGACGGCGGCGGCCGACTCGACGTCGTCCTGCCGCAGCACCGACTCGAGTGCGGTGGACGGCAACGGGACCGGTTCGCCGAGGCCCTGCGCCTGGGTGAGGGTGAGCACGTTCGTGCCGAGCGTGTCGAGCACCTGGTCGACCTTCGCCTTGCTCGACGACGAGATCCCGACGACCGCGAGCATCGCCGCGATGCCGATCGCGATGCCCAGCGCCGACAGCACGACACGTCCGGGCCGGGTCCGCAGCCCGAAGACGCCGAGGCGGAGCAGGTCGACCGCGCCCACGGACCGACGCCGGCTCATCGGGTGACCTCGGGCTCGATCATGCCGTCGCGCATCCGGACCTGCCGGGGCAGCGACGCCGCCAGGTCGAGGTCGTGCGTGATGACCACGACCGTCGTGCCCGCCGCGTTGAGCTCGCGCAGGAGCTCGACCACCGCGGCACCGGACGCTGTGTCGAGCGCACCCGTCGGTTCGTCGGCGAGCAGGATCGTCGGGTCGCCGACGACGGCCCGCGCGATGGCGACGCGTTGGCGCTCCCCGCCGGAGAGCTGGTGCGGTCGGTGGTCCACCCGGTGCGCCAGGCCCACTCGTCCCAAGGCCTCGACCGCCAGTCGGTGCCGCTCGCGCCGGGGCACGCCCTGGTAGAGCAGGCCGTCGGCGACGTTCTCGGTGGCGGTCGCGCCGGCCTGCAGGTGGAAGTGCTGGAAGACGAACCCGATGTGGTCGGCACGGAGTCCGGACAGGGCGTCGTCGGACATCGTCGCGACGTCGTTGCCGGCGATCGTCACCGTGCCGGACGTGGGACGGTCGAGGGTCCCGACGACGTTGAGCATCGTCGACTTGCCCGACCCCGACGGGCCGACGACCGCGACGAGTTCACCCGCGGTGACCTCGAGCGACACCCCGCGCAGGGCCCCGACGTCGCCGTAGGTCTTCGTGACGTCCCGGAGTGACAGGACGGAGTCCGGCGGCAGCACGGCGGCAGTGGGCCGCACGGCGGCGGATCGCAGCACGGCGGCGTTCATCCGGGCACCACCACGCGGTCGCCGGCGGCCAGGTCACCCGTGACCGCGATCCGTCCGTCCGCGCTGAAGCCGGGCTCGACCCGGACCCGCTCCGTCGTGCCGTCCCGCTGCACGACGTCGACGGCGTACCGACCACCGGCGCCCGCGACGAGTGCGGCGACCGGCACGGACAGGACGTCGTGCTCGGTGGTGCCCTTCGCATCGACCTGCGCGGAGGCTGCCGCGGGCAACGTGCGCTTCCCGGGGTCGAACGACACCGAGACGTCGACGGCCGTGCCGCCGTCCTCGCTCGTCGTCGGCTGCACGTCGACGACGGAACCGGGCATCGCCGCCCCGGCACCGTTCACCCGGACCTCGACGTCGGTGCCGACCGCGAGCCGTTCCGCGTCGCGCTGGGGCACGGTCGCCGTGACGACACGCCGGGTGCTCGTGACCTGCAGGACGTCGGCCGCCGCACCCGCGCCGGCCGCCGCACCAGCGCCACCGGCACCCGCTCCCGCTCCGGCTCCGCCGGCGATCCGCTCCCCGAGCCGACCGTCGACCGAGGCGACCCGGACCGCGCCGTCCACGAAGGCGACGCCGTCCGCCGTCAGCACCCCGGTCACCTCGTGTCCGCGGTCCTGCTGCCACTGCCGGACGGCTCGCTCGGTCCGTGGACCGAACCGGTCGTCCACGGACACGTCGTACCCGAGCGCGGCCAGGTTCTCGTTGAGCTGCCGCACGTCGGCGCCCTGCAGTCCACGCTGAAGGTCCCGCCAGAGCGGCACGGTGCCGTACATCGACCGGACGTCCCGCTCGTCGACGGCGTACAGGGCCCCGTCGCGTTCGATGACGTCACCCGCACGGGGCAGCCAGGTGATCGTGCCGGCGGCGGCACCGGGGACCCCCCTCCCCGCGCCGTACCCGAGCGTCCCGGCGAACACCTTCGAGTCGGTCAGGTCGCCGCGCGTGACCGTGGCGGTGGCTCCGGTCGACGCGGTCCTGCCTCGGGACCCGCTGCTGGCCGAGGCTCCCGGACCGCTCGGCACCGTGGTGAGTGCCCATGCGCCGCCGCTGGCGGCCACCGCCGCGACGAGGCACACCGACACGATCACCCGGCGACGGACGCGACGGTGGGTCACGACCCGGCTCCGCCCTGGACGGCCTCGAAGGCCGCGTCGGTGCAGGTGTGGGCGGCCTCGTCGAACGCCTGCTGGTCGTCCGGCTGGAACCGGGTCTGCGCCTCCTGGTCGTCCGGGAAGTCCGGGAACCCCTGCTCCCGCAGGCACTCCGCCGTCTTCCTCGCGATCTCCTCGCTGCCCGGCATCGGCTGCGCGGCCTGCGCGTCCCCGGCCGCTGCGGAGTCGTCGAGGCAGCCCTTGAGGTCCTCCTGGTACTGCTCGGGATCGACGCCGTCGGGTGCGCTGAGCTGCATCGAGCCACCGCCGGTGCCCGGGTCGGGCATGTCGTAGCCGCGGTCGCGCATGCACTCGGCGAGGGCGACGCCGGGTGCCGCACCGCCGGACGCCGCAGTCCCGCCGGCGTCCGGTGACGCGTCCGGTGACGCGTCCGAGCAGCCGACCAGGAACAGGGGCAGCAGGACGACGGCAGCGGCCGCGCTCATCAGGGACCGGGTGCGCCGGGTGGTCGTCTTCGTGGTGTGGTTCATGCCTCCAGCACACCGGAACGGCTGTTTCGCCCCGCGTGCACGTCGGGTTGCACCGACGAAACACGGACCCGCACGAGCAGCCCGCCGATCGGCCGTGCGGTGATCGACAGCTGCCACCCGTGCGCGTGCACGATCGCGGCCACGATCGACAGCCCGAGACCGCTGTGCTGGCCGCGTGCGTCGTCCGTCCCGCCGCGGCGGAACGGTTCGACGAGCAGCTCCGCCTCGTCCGCCGCGACCACCGGCCCACCGTTCTCGACGACGAACCCGTCCGGCTCCGTGGTCACCAGGACGGCGCCGCCGGGTTCGTTGTACTCGACGGCGTTGCCGACCAGGTTGCCGAGCAGCTGCCGCAGCAGCGTCGGCTCCCCCGGGACGACCAGGCCGGGAGGCCCGGTGCGGCGCTCGTGGGTCAGCGTCACCCCCGTCTCGGCCGCGTCCCGGGCCGACCCCGCGACGACCTCGGCGGTCACCTCGTCGAGGTCGACCGCACGCGTCGCGCCCGCAAGGCCACGATCGGCCTCGGCGAGCACGAGCAACGACTCGACCAACCGCTCGGTGCGGCGGTTCTGCTCCAGCAGCTCCGCCCGGACCGCTCGGACCTCCGCGGGGTCGGCGTCGTCGTGCAGGCCGATCTGCACCGCCGCGCGCTGCACCGCCAGGGGCGTCCGGAGTTCGTGGGACGCCTGGGCGACGAACCGGCGCTGGCTCTCGAACGCGGTCTCCAGGCGGGCCAGCAGGTCGTCGACGGTGCGCGAGAGCCGCCGGAGTTCGTCGTCGGGACCGTTCAGGGCGATGCGCTCGTGCAGGTTCGACGCCGAGATGCGGTTCGTGGTCGCGGTGATCCGGTCGATGGGCCGGAGGACCCGGCGGCTGACGAGCCAGCCGATGCCCCCGGCCGCGAGCCCGGCACCCGCGATCCCGATCGCGGACCACTGCCACTGCTGCACGGCCACGAGCCGGATCACCGCCACCGCACCGTCGTCGTCGGCTCCGTCCACCTCGATCGGGGCCGGAGCGGTCGTGGCGCCCGGTGATCCGGACGGCGGACGCTGCACGGCCGCGGTGTCGAGGCCGGCACCGACACCGGCCAACGACATGGTGTTCGTGAACAGGACGACCCCGGTCGCGAGCGCCATGGCCGCGAGCGCGAACGTCAGGGCCGTCCGGGTCCGGATGCTCCAGCCCCGGGCCCACCGGCTCACAGCGCGTAGCCCTGGCCGGGCACCGTCCGGATCGGGTCCGGGTCCCCGAGCTTCCGGCGGAGCTTCGACATCGTCACGCGGACCGCGGCGGTGAACGGGTCGGTGTTCACGTCCCAGACCTTCTCGAGCAGGTGCTCGGCGGAGACGATCCGACCGTCCGCGCGGAGGAGGGTCTCGAGCACCCCGAGTTCCTTCGAGGTGAGGTCGAGCGGCCGTCCGTCGCGCGTGGCCATCCGCCGGTTCGTGTCGACGACGAACCCCGCACGCTCGAGCACCGGGGCGACGGGTGCGACGCTCCGCCGACCGAGTGCGCGGACCCGGGCGACGAGTTCCGGGTACTCGAACGGCTTGGTCAGGTAGTCGTCGGCACCGAGCTCGAGCCCGTGCACACGGTCACTCAACGTCGTCGCGGCGGTGAGCAGGAGGATCCGCGTGAGTGCGCCGCGCGCGGTGAGCCGCCGGGCGACCTCGTCGCCGTGCAGCCCGGGGACGTCACGGTCCAGCACGACGACGTCGTAGTCGTGCACCGCCAGCAGCTCGTCGGCGTCGTCGCCGCGGTAGGCGACGTCCACCGCCATGTCCTGCCGGGTCAGGCCCGTCGCGACCAGGTCGGCGAGGGCCCGTTCGTCGTCCACCACGAGTACGCGCATCGATACATCACACGTGACGTACCTTTGACGGACCTGGGAAACGGATCAGGCGTCGAACGGCACCTCACCGTGGTCACTGACGCCGGCACGCTGCCGGTAGGACAGGTGTCCGCCGAGGTACCCGCCGACACTGACGACGGCGAGACCCGCGAAGCCGAGCAGCTTGCCGGCGCCGTGGTTGCCGCGCTTCCGCTGCAGCCACGACAGGCCGTACAGCGACAGACCGGTCCAGTTCACGGCCTGGTGCACCCATCCGGTGCGGAGCTGCTCGCGGTTCAGTTCGGACCAGTCGACGTAGCCGGCGACCGAGGCGCTGCTCGCCGAGACGACCCCGACGCCGACCAGGGTCTTGGCCGCCTTCGCGTTGCCCTTCCCGCCGACCAGGTCGAGCACCGCGGCGGAGATCCAGGCACCGAGGGGTACCTGCACCATGAGCGGGTGGATCGGGTGGCCGAACGGCACACCGTGCAACAGCTGGCGCAGCGCCTTCGGCTTGGCGAGGGCGTTCACGACGGCACGGTCGATGTCGACGGCCTTGTCGAGCACACTCGCGTGCTCGACGGCGTCGGTGAGGCGACGGATCGCGCGGATCTCAGGCATGCCGTGGACGGTAGACGAACGGCCCGTCACCGGTCCCAGGAACCGGTGACGGGCCTCCTGTCCGTCGTGGTGGGCTACTCCTCGACGATCTCGGCCAGCTCGAAGGGCTCGACCGTCAGGCCGTCGCCGTCCGCCGCGACGTCCACCCGGACGGTGTCACCGTCGCGGACATCACCCGACAGGATGGCGCGCGCCAACCGGTCGTCGATCTGCCGCTGCATCAGGCGGCGGAGCGGCCGCGCACCATAGAGCGGGTCGTACCCGCGCTCGGCCAGCCAGCCGCGTGCCTCGGGAGTGACGGCGAGCTCGAGTCGGCGGTCGGTCAGACGGCGGGCCAGCCGGTCGACGTAGAGCGACACGATCTGCCCGAGGTCGTCGGCCGTCAGGGCCTGGAACACCACGATGTCGTCGAGCCGGTTGATGAACTCCGGCCGGAACGCCTGCTGCACGAGTTCACGGACCGCCTCTTCCCGCTGCGCGTCGCTCAGGGACAGGTCCGTCATGAACTGCGACCCCAGGTTCGACGTCAGCACGAGGATCGTGTTCCGGAAGTCGACGGTGCGCCCCTGGCCGTCGGTCAGTCGCCCGTCGTCGAGCACCTGGAGCAGCACGTCGAACACCTCGGGGTGGGCCTTCTCGATCTCGTCGAGCAGGATCACCGAGTACGGACGGCGGCGGACCGCCTCGGTGAGCTGTCCACCGGCCTCGTACCCGACGTACCCGGGCGGGGCACCGATCAGGCGGGCCACGGAGTGCTTCTCGCCGTACTCGCTCATGTCGATGCGGACGAGGGCCTTCTCGTCGTCGAACAGGAACTCGGCGAGCGCCTTGGCCAGCTCGGTCTTGCCGACACCCGTCGGGCCGAGGAACAGGAACGAACCGGTCGGGCGGTCCGGGTCGGAGATGCCGGCGCGGGTGCGACGAACGGCCTCGGACACGGTGGTCACGGCGGTGCGCTGCCCGATGATCCGGCGGCCGAGCTCGCTCTCGAGGTGCAGGAGCTTCTCGGTCTCACCCTGCAGCAGCCGGCCGAGCGGGATGCCCGTCCACTGCGCGATCACGGCGGCGATGTCCTCGTCGGTGACGCTGTCGTTCACCATCCGGTCGGCGCTCTCGGCCTGTTCGGCGGCGGCGAGCTCGGCCTCGATGCGGGGCTTCTCGCCGTACTCCAGTCGGGAGACGAGTTCGTAGTCGGCCTCGCGCTGGGCTCGCTGCGACCGCATGTTCAGGTCGTCGAGCTGCTGCTTGAGCTCACCGATCCGGTTCAGGCTCGCGCGCTCGGCCTGCCAGCGCTGCTCGAGCTCGGCCAGCCGTTCCTCGCGGGTCCGCAGCTCGTTGCGCAGGGTCTCGAGCCGGGCCTTCGAGGCGTCGTCCTTCTCCTGCTTGAGCGCGAACTCCTCGACACGCAGACGGTCGACGTTCCGCTTCAGCTCGTCGATCTCGACGGGGCTGGAGTCGATCTCCATGCGGAGTCGGCTCGCGGCCTCGTCGATCAGGTCGATGGCCTTGTCGGGCAGCTGCCGGCCGGAGATGTACCGGTTCGACAGGCTCGCGGCCGCGACCAGCGCGGAGTCGTTGATCGTCACCTTGTGGTGCGCCTCGTAGCGTTCCTTGAGTCCGCGGAGGATCGCCACGGCGTCCTCGACGCTCGGCTCACCGACGTAGACCTGCTGGAAGCGACGCTCGAGCGCGGCGTCCTTCTCGATGTACTCGCGGTACTCGTCGAGGGTCGTCGCGCCGATGAGCCGGAGTTCCCCACGGGCGAGCATCGGCTTGAGCATGTTCGACGCCGCGACGGATCCCTCGCCACCCCCGGCACCCATCAGGGTGTGCAGCTCGTCGATGAACGTGATGACCTGCCCGTCGGAGTCGTTGATCTCCTTGAGCACGGCCTTGAGCCGCTCCTCGAACTCGCCGCGGTACTTGGCGCCGGCGATGAGGGCGGAGATGTCGAGCGAGATGAGCCGCTTGTCCTTGAGGGAGTCGGCGACGTCCCCGGCGACGATGCGCTGCGCGAGCCCCTCGACGACGGCGGTCTTGCCGACGCCGGGCTCGCCGATGAGCACCGGGTTGTTCTTGGTGCGCCGCGTCAGCACCTGGGAGACGCGCCGGATCTCGGAGTCGCGGCCGATCACGGGGTCGAGCTTGCCGCTGCGGGCGATCGCCGTGAGGTCGATGCCGTACTGCTCGAGGGCGGTCTTCTGTCGTTCTTGCGAGTCAGGAGCGCCCTGGAGGTTCGCCATGCGTTCCGTCCTTTCGTTGCGGTGGTCCTGGAGTTGAGTCTACTCCACTCAACTTACGTGCGCTCCGGGACATTCCTGATACCGACGGCGCAGACGACAGCACCGGCCGCCAGCAGGAGCGCCATCACCACCATGGCCCGGTGCAGCCCGTCGACGCTCACCTCACCGCCGAGCACCACGCCGGCCAGTGCCACCGTCACGAGTCCGGCGATCCGCGCGACCGCGTTGTTCACGGCCGAACCGGACCCGGCCTCGGACTGCGGCACCGACCCGAGCACCGCGCTGGTCAGGGGCGTGACCATCAGGGCGATGCCCACGCCGATCAGCACCAGCCCCGGGAACACCGACCACCAGTAGCCGTTCGGGTCGTCGCCGGCGAGCAGCAGCAGGAGCGCCCCGACCGCGCCCACCGCCGGCCCGGCGGCCATGAACCACCGCGGACCGTACCGACCGGCGAAGGACCCGACGGCGGTGGACAGCGCGAGCAGCATGATCGTCGGCGGCAGCGTCGCGAGGCCGGCGAGCCAGGCCGGGAACCGCCAGACCTCCTGCAGGAACAGGGTGACGACGAAGAACACCATGCCGAGCGCCCCGTAGATGGATAGCGTCGCGAGGTTGCCGACCGTGAAGTTCCGCGCCCGGAACAGCTCGAGCGGCACGAGCGGCGACCCCGTCGTCCGGGTCACCCGCAGTTCCCACGGCACGAACGCCACCAGTGCGGCGGCGCCGAGCACGAGCGCGCCGACCACCACGGGCGCACCCCACCCCAACCGCTCCTGCTCGATGAGCCCGAGCACGACACCGCCGACACCCACCACGGCGAGCACGGCCCCGACGACGTCGATGCGCGGGCGGACAGCGGGGTGCACGTCACCGGTGATGCGCAGGACCAGCGGGATCGTCACGGCGATCGGCACCGCGGTGAGCACGAAGACCCACCGCCACCCGATGCCGTCCACCACGAGCCCGCCGACCACGGGACCGAGGATCGTGGCTGCACTCGACCACGCCGTCCACGTGCCGATGGCCTTCGCCTGCGCCGCCCCGCGGAACGCGGCGACGATGAGGGCGAGCGCGCTCGGCATGACGAGCGCCCCGCCGACGCCCTGCAGCGCCCGGGCGACGATGAGCACCTCGCCGGTCGGGGCGATCGCACACACCACGGACGCGATGCCGAAGACCACGAGCCCCCACGTGATGATCCGGACGCGGCCGAACAGGTCGGACAGGCTGCCGGCGACCAGGATGAGCGAGCCGAGGGTGACCAGGTACGCGTCGACGACCCACTGCTGCACGACGAGTCCGCCGCCGAGCTCCTGCCGGATCGCGGGGAGTGCGACGTTCACGACGCTCGAGTCGAGCCCGACGACGAACGACGCCAGGATCGCCACCACCAGCACGATCCGCCGGTCGTCCCGGAGCGGCGCGACGCCGTGCGGCACGGGGGCCGGAACGGGAGCGGTCATGTGCTCATCCTGCGGCACCGGGTACCCCGCGGTCGATCCCGCACGACGAAGCCCCCGCGACCCAAGTGGTCGCGGGGGCTGCCGACAGGACGGGGCTGGGTGTCCTAACGCCGGGAGTCGGTGTTCGGCTGCGCGGTCGGCCCCGGGTTCAGGACCGGACCGGCGGCGGGCTCGGCGGGGACGTTCTGGACGGTGCTGTTCTGCACGGTGCCGTCCGGAGCCGTGCCGTTGGCCTGCGCCTTCTTCTCGTCGTCGGACATCTCCTTCTTGAAGATGTTGATCGACTGGCCGAGGCCCTTGGCGAGGGCCGGGAGCTTGGTCGCGCCGAACAGCAGGATGACGATCCCGAGGATGATCAGCAGGTGAAGGCCGGTCAGGTTTCCGAGCATCATGACTCCTTGGTCTGGAACTGGTCGCCGTCCACTGATCGTCGTCGATCACCGCGGCGGAAGTCCGTGTCCCCCCATGGTAACTCCCCCGCCCCTGGATGCCCAGGCCGGTCCTCGGAACGGACACCGTTCGCCCAGGGAAGCGCTCCGGTCACCGCAGGACGCCGTCGATGCTCCACAGCACGGGCGCCTCACGGAGCGCCGGGATGTCGGCCTCGGTCACACCGCCGAGCCGGAACACCACCCGCTCGCCGGGCAGCAGCGTCATGAACCCGCGGTCCACCGTGCCGTCGGTCGCGACCCGGTCCGGCTGCACCAGCAGGTCGCGGACGAGCGAGTCGGCCTCGACGGTCAGGTCCAGGCCACCGTCGACCACCGCGAACGAGGTCCGGTAGCGCGCGGGCTCCCACCGCATCGCGGCGTCGGGACCGGGGGTCCAGACCGCGCGGCGCCAGTCCATGTCCGCGATGATGAGCTCGTTGGCCGGGTCGTCGACGACACCGACCGACTCGGGCAGGGCGACGACCGCGACGCCGGCCGACGACAGCCGGACCGGCAGCGATGCCTCGGCCAGGATCGTGCCGGCCGTGGTGATCCGGCGCACCCGCACCACGCTGTCGTGCCCGGTGCGGGTCGACCGGACGGCCACCTCGACGGGCGAGGACCCGAACGCACCGGGTGAGACGCCCAGCGAGAGCGTGTCCGCGAGCTCGCCCAGGTCGGCCGTCTCGCCGACCGCAGGCGACGCACCCGGGTGATCCGGGCCTCCAGTCCGCTCCGCACCCGACGGTCCCGACGCACCCGACGCGGCGACCGCGACCGACGCACCAGCAGTACCGGCCGCACCCGGCGTCACCGCCACCGACGACACCGGACGGATCGTCAGCAGCACGTCGTCGTACAGGCGGCGCAGCTCGTGCGCCAGCGGCTTCAGGCGACCCGCAGAGTCGATCGCCGACCACGACGACACCGGCCACAGGTCGTTCAACTGCCACACCACGACGCCCGTGTTGCGCGGCCAGTGCGTGCGCCAGTGCTCGATGCCGGTCGCGATCGCCCGCGCCTGCTGCAGCTGCGTCAGGTAGTGCCACGCGTCGAACGCGGCCGGGTCGACCGCGCCGAAGCGCGGCTCCAGCCCGCGGGCCAGCTTGGCCATCCCGTCCGCGGCCTTCTGGTGGTGGACCACACCGGGCGAGTCGACCCGCAGCGGCGCGTCCGTGACCGCGTCGCGCAGCGTGCGCCAGGCGGGCGGCGCCTGCCAGCCGAACTCCGACACGAACCGCGGCACCGACTCGCGGTAGGCGGTGTCGGGCAGCCGGTTCCAGACGTCCCACGAGTGGTGCGTCTCGTGGTCGACCTCGTTCGCGGGCAGCGACTCGGAGCCGGACCACGGCGACGCGACCGTGTAGAAGCGCGACGGGTCGACCGCGTCGACGATGGTCGGCAGCAGGTCGAGGTAGTAGTCGAGTCCCCAGCCACGATCGCCCAGCTCCGCACCCCAGCCGTCGGCGTCGTGCAGCCAGATGTTCTCGTTGTTGCCGTTCCAGACCACCAGCGAGGGGTGGCGGGCGAGCCGGGCGACGTTGTCGCGCGCCTCGGCGATGACCTCGCTGCGGATCGGCTCGACCTCCGGGTAGGCCGAGCACGCGAACGGGAAGTCCTGCCAGACGAGCAGACCGAGTTCGTCGCAGACCTCGTAGAAGTCGCGCGATTCGTACACTCCGCCGCCCCAGACGCGCACGAGGTTCGTGCCGAGCGAGGCCGCGGCACCCAGCCGGGACTCCAGTCGGGCACGGTCGACGCGCGAGACGATGACGTCGTCGGGGATCCAGTTGACGCCCCGGACGTCGATGAGCGTGCCGTTGACGTGCACGGCGAAGGGGCGGCCGATGCCGTCGACCTGGGTCTCGATGCGGGTGGACCGGAACCCGGTGCGGAACGTGTCGCGGTCGAGCACCTCGCCGTCGACGGTCTGCAGCTCGACCACGACGTCGTACTGCGGCTGCGCGCCGTAGCCGCGCGGCCACCAGCGCCGCGCCTCGGGGACGCGCACGGTGACGACGGTCTCGTCGTCCTTCGGGGTCAGCTGCGCGCGGGACCGCTGGCGCGTGGTGCCGCCGTCCTCGGTCTCGCCGCTGACGGTGACGACGAGCACGAGGTCGTCGTCCTCGCCGTCCTGGTCCAGGTCGTTCATGCCGGAGCGCTCGACGGTGATGTGCGCGTCGAGCACCCCCTCGCCGGCCTCGACGTCGACGAGCGGGCGGACCTCGCGCAGGCGCGCGGTCGACCAGCGCTCGATCGCGACGGGCCGCCAGGGGCCGCTCGTGACCGCCGTCAGCCCCCAGTCCCAGCCGAAGTTCGACGCCATCTTGCGGACGTACGGGAACGGCTCGTCGTACGGACCGGGCATGCTGCCGGCCTTCGCGGCGACCCGGCCGGCCTCGCGGTAGGGCGACTCGAACAGGATCTCGAGGTCCTTCGTGGTGCCGCCGGATCCCGTCTGCACGCGGGCGTCGAACCGGTACCGGCGGTGCATGTTGCGGGTCGTGCCCACGACGACGCCGTCCAGGCTGAGCTCCGCGACCGTGTCCAGGCCGTCGCAGACCAGGTCGACGCGCTCGTGGCCCCGCGGGTCGACGTCGACCGTGCGGCGGTAGGCCCAGTCGGCGCGGCCGACCCACTTCGCGGCCTGCTCGTTCAGGTGGAACGTCGGGTCCGGCAGCAGGCCCTCCCGCTCCAGGTCGGTGTGGACCTGACCCGGCACCGTCGCCGGGATGGTGCGGCCCGCGACGCCGTCCGGCGCACCGGTTCCTCCGGCCATCGTCACGGTCCAGTCGTCGCGGAGTTCCTCGCGTTCGAGGGTCATGCGGGTCCTTCTCTTCGGCGGCAGGGTGTCCGTCAGCCTCGGTCGGGGACGCCGACCGGCGGTCCGACCCGCGGCCGGTTCCCACGGCCTGGAGGCTCGGCACCGGTTGCCCGGGCGTCGTCACGTCGCGCGCACGAACGGGTTGCGCTCGCGCGAGGGGTGCTCGGCGATGCTAGTACGGGATGCTTTCGGCAACCTAGGTGGTGACAGGGGCGGGTCGCGCGGGCAAGGTGGGAACGTGATCACCGTCGAACTCGCCAGGTCCCTCCGTGACGCCGGCCTCCGCTGGCACCCCGAGACCGGGGACCGGTTCGTGATCGACAAGCCCGGCATCGACGACGACGTCTACACGGTGTCCGAGATGACCGTCGAACGGCACGACTCCCCCACCGGCACGATCCTCGGCTTCAACGGCACCACCGAGTGGGCGCTCGACTCGGTCACCGCCACCGAGTCACTCTGGCTCCCCCGTGAGGACCAGCTGCGCGAACTGCTCGGGCCGTCGTTCATCGGACTGACCCGCGTGCAGGTCGGCGGTCGCGTGGTCTTCACCGTGACGGCGACGATCGGCGGGGCCGACCGCAGCTTCGCGTCCGAGGTGCCGGCGATCGCGTACGGCCAGGCCCTCCAGGCGTACATCACGGCCGCGCTCGCATGAACGGCACGCCCGGGGTCGCCGTTCCTGGGTGTTGGCGGAATGGGCGCTGAGGGGCGTTTGGTTGCATGACACCATGACCGTTCCGAACATCACCCTGAACGACGGCAAGACCATCCCGCAGCTCGGCTTCGGTGTCTTCCAGATCGACCCCTCCGAGACGAAGGCCGCCACACTGGCCGCGCTCGAGGTCGGCTACCGCCACATCGACACCGCCGAGATGTACGGCAACGAGAAGGAGGTCGGCGAGGCGATCGCCGAGTCCGGCATCGACCGTTCCGAGATCTTCGTCACCTCGAAGCTCAACAACGGCTTCCACGCCCCCGAGGCGGCGCTGGAGAACGGCAAGAAGTCGGCCGACCTGCTCGGCGGCTACACCGACCTGTTCCTCATCCACTGGCCGCTGCCCACCGTCTCGGACTTCGTCCCGACGTGGAAGGCCCTCGAGGAGCTGTACCACGCCGGCACCGCCCGCTCGATCGGTGTCTCGAACTTCCAGGCGCACCACCTGCACCGCCTGCGTGCCGAGACCGACGTCCCGCCGTCGGTCAACCAGATCGAGGTGCACCCGTACCTCGCGCAGGACGAGCTCCGCGCCGTGAACCGCGAGCTCGGCATCGCGACCGAGGCCTGGTCCCCGATCGCGCAGGGCCTCGTCCTCGACGACGAGACCATCACCCGCGTCGCCTCGTCGGTCGGCAAGTCCCCGGCCCAGGTCGTCCTCCGCTGGCACATCCAACGCGGCGACATCGTGTTCCCGAAGTCGGTCACGCGTGCCCGCGTCGAGGAGAACTTCGCGATCTTCGACTTCGAGCTCTCGGACGAGGACATGACGGACATCACCGCCCTCGACAAGGGTCACCGCACGGGCCCCGACCCCGACACGTTCGACTACGTGCCGGCCTGATCGGTCCCCCACCGCACCACGTCGCGAGAGCCGTCCGGGTCAGCCCGGGCGGCTCTCGCCGTCCGTGGCCGGTCAGCGGTTGGTCGCGACCGAGGCCGTCACCGGTTGGTCGCGACCGAGGCCGTCACCGTGAACTTCGGGGTCCGGACGACCTCACGGGTCGGACCGACCAGGCGCGAGAGCACCGGCCGGTAGCGCAGGTGCGTGTTCCAGACGCACCACAGTTCACCGCCGGCCTGGAGGATCGTGGCCGCGTTCCGGAACATCGCCTCGGCCGTGTCCGTGGTCACCGTGGTGTCCGCGTGGAACGGCGGGTTGCAGAGCACGAGCTGTGCGGACCCCTCGGCGAGCTCGTCGCCCGCGTCGGTCCGCAGCACCGTCACCCGGTCGGCCACGCCGTTGGCCTCCGCCGTCGCGCGCGTCGACTCGACCGCGATGCGGGACACGTCGGTGGCGATCACCCGCACCGACGGTCGCCGACGAGCGACTGCAGCCGCGATCACGCCGTTGCCGCTCCCCAGGTCCACGATCGTGCGCGCGGTCGGGACCGCCTGGTCCATCGCGTCGAGCAGCACCCGCGTGCCCTGGTCGAGCGACGTCCCGGCGAACACACCCCCGTGGGCGACCAGGGTCATGCCGAGGTCGTCGACGTGCACCGACCGGGGCCAGGGGTTCGTCGTGGCGGCGCGGTTCGCCTGTGCGCGGAGCGGGTCCTGCGCGATGAGCAGTCGCGACTTGCCACGGCCTCGTGATGCCGTAACCTCGCCGAACGAGCGCCGGAGCACGTCGTTCTGCGTCACGTGCATGTACTTCACGTTGCCGCCGCAGAGCAGCACCACGTCGGGCGCGGCGAACCGGGCGACGGCGCGGGCGATCTCGTCGAGGCGATCGTGCGACTTCGACAGCCGCAGCACCACGAGCCGCACGTCGCGGAACGCGTCCTCGAGCGAGTCGGGGTGGTGGAAGCCGCGCAGCCCGAACGTGCCGGCGTTGGCCTCGAGCGCCCGCTCCCCCACCAGGGAGTCCTGCACGACGCGGATGTCGCTCGCGCCGTACTGCGTGATGAGGCCGAGCGTCAGCACCCCGTACCGGTCGTCGACGACCGCGACCTCGCCGGGTTGGCGGAGCGCGTCGCCGTGCACGTGCGGGGCTTCGTCGAGCAGGAAGCGGTCGGTGCCGTCGATCGCGATGAGGTCGGGCGCGTCGTCGTCGCGTCGGCGGAAGAGGTCGGCGAAGTCTGGCACCGCGTCAGCGTACCCGGCGGCGGCCCGCACCGGAGCGAGTGGTGATCGCACTCGCGATATCAACAGGCTGCGTATTTCACATGTCAATACACTGGGAATCCCCCCCACCAGAAGGAGCCCCCAATGGCATCCACCTCGTTCCGGAGCGCCGCAGTCGTCTGCGGTGTCCTCACCGCCTCACTCGGCTTCGGCCTGCTGACGCCCGCCGTCGCAACCGCGGCCACCACCACTCCCGCGTCATCGTCGGGCTCCACCGTGCAGGAGGACAATCCCGACTTCGACGCCATTCCCGTCGATCCCTCGCTGACAGCCCCGAAGTTCCACCAGGACTGGAGCACGCCGTTCGGCTCCCGCATCGTCGCCGGGGATGCCGGTGGGGACGACGTCTGGCTCGTCATCGGCAACAAGGCCTACGACCGCTCGACCGGGGGCGGCCTGTTCTTCCTGAACGTGCAGGACCGTCACCAGGACGCCGGACTCGAGGTGATCCGGGTCCACACCGCCGCCGACGGCACCCAGACCCGCGGTGAGCGCATCCCGATGCCGCGGAGCATCCGTGTCGACGGACTGCAGGAGCAGAACACGTACACGCCGGGCACGACCCACTTCGCTGGCAGTGCGACCGCAGGAGCCACGATCGTCGCGAAGGACACCGTGTCCGGTGACACCCTGTTCACGACCGACGTCAGCAACGCTCGGAACGGCAGTGGCTCGTGGAGCGCCGACGCCGACCTCGCCGACGCCGACCACGTGATCACCCTCACGCAGACGACGCCCGACGGTCGGACCAACGAGCTGCGCGACGTCCGGTTCGCACCGTCCGCGAGCGACGCCCCGGCCGCACCCACCCTCGAGACCACGGAACGGCGCCTGGACGGCTCGTTCGTGGTGACCGGTCAGTACGCGGAGTCCGTCGGCTCGGTCGTCGTCGAAGACGCATCGGGAGCGACGATCGCCGAAGCGACCCTCACCCAGTCCGGCTACGTCGCACAGGTCCCGCAGGAACGCATCGGCTCGACGGTCTACGTCGTCGCGAAGGCGGCAGACGGGACACCCTCGAGCCGCACCGCAGCCCCGCTCGCGCAGCTCCCGACGGACGCGTCCGTGCCGAAGCCGACACTGCGCTCGGTCTACGTCCACACCGACGGCCGGGTCCAGGTCGTCGGCGAACCGGACGGCGCTCCGGGCCTGTGGATCCTCGACGGCGACCGTGTCATCGACGGCTTCTCGCGCAGCGATCTCTGGAGCTACGTCATCCGCGCGCAGGAGACCGGCAAGCAGCTCGAGATCGCGAACCTCGGGTTCGACGGGCAGGGGTTCTCGTCCCTGTCGGAGCGCGTGGCCCTCCCCCGTCTCCTGCAGGTCGACGGCATCACGGACGACAACACCTACAAGCCGGGGGCACGCGCGTTCGAGGGGACGGCCGAGGCCGGTGCGACGATCACCGCCACCGACCAGCGCGGCCGTGAGCTCTTCACGACGCCGGTCACCGGTGCGCGCTCCGGCGTGGGGACATGGAAGGCCTCGGCCGCCCTGACCAGCACGGCCGGGTACGAGCTCACCTTCACGCAGACGACCACCGACGGCCGCACGTCCGTGATGCGGGACATCGCCTTCGAAGCCGAGGCGCAGACCGTCGCCCCGGTGACGGTCACCACCAAGACGGTGACCGCCGGCGTCTCGAACCACATCGCCGGCACCGCCACCCCCGGCGCGACATTCCGGGTCCTCAACCCCAGCGGGACCCAGATCGTCCCCGGCACCCACCAGGTCACCGCCGACGGCACCTGGTCGTTCGACCGCGTCGTCTCCAAGGGCGCCACCAAGCTCGACATCGTCATCGAACAGACCGTCAACGGCACCCCGAAGAAGTCCGGCGTCTTCTCCCTCGCCGCGTCCGCGGAACGGAACGTCACGGTCACGACGAAGACGGTGACCGCTGGCGTCTCGAACCACATCGCCGGCACCGCCACCCCCGGCGCGACATTCCGGGTCCTCAACCCCAGCGGCACCCAGATCGTCCCCGGCACCCACCAGGTCACCGCCGACGGCACCTGGTCGTTCGACCGCGTCGTCTCCAAGGGCGCCACCAAGCTCGACATCGTCATCGAACAGACCGTCAACGGCACCCCGAAGAAGTCCGGCACCTTCTCCCTCGCCGCGAGCTGATCGCCGCACCACCGCTGAACCAGAACACCCCCGGGCCCACGAGGCTCCGGGGGTGCTCTGCGTCGGGGGCGAGAGGTCAGCCGGTCGTCACCGTCGCTCCGCCGTGGGCGATCCGGACCCGTGCCGTCCCCCAGGTGTTGTGCCGGACGGCGAACCGGTTGTCCGCGTCCCCGAACCGGACCGCCACGGCCAGCGCGTGCGGTGCGGACTCGAAGTGGTTCCGCGTGACCACGCCGTGGTTCGCTCCCGCACGGACGTTCACCCCGACCCCGGTGCCACCGACCCCCACGATGCGGTTCCCACGGACCGCGACCGACGCGTTCGAGTGCGCGAGGCAGACGGCGTTGTCGACGCTCGCCTCGATCCGGTTGCGGGCGACCACCATCCCCCGAGTCAGCTTGAGCAGGATGCCCGCCTCACCCGAGGACCCGCCGCCACCGGTCACGACGTTGCCCGAGACCACTCCCGTTGCCCGTGGCCGAGTGGAACCGACGGTCGTTCCGGCACCGCTCACGATGATGGCGGACCCCGGTGCGAGACCCGGTGACCTGGTCACGGTGTTGTCCGCGATGACCAGTCCGATCGGCGCCACGCTCGTCTGTTCCCGATCGGCGGGGTCCTTCGACGGCACGGCGGCGATGCCGACCCGGCAGCCCGTCACGACGTTGCCGCGGATCTCGATGTCCTCGCCGGCGTGCGTGTCGATGCCCTCCCAAGCGGGGACGCCGTCGATCCGGTTGCCCGTCACCCGGACCCGAGCCGACCGGCGGGCCTCCGAGGGGGCGTACCGGGCGTCACGCGTCAGGGAGATGCCGTAGGAATTGACTCGACGCGCGGGCTGCCGGACATCTCGCACCGTGTTGCCGTCGATGGCCCCGTCGACGACGCCGACCCCGACGATGCCCGCGTACCCGAGGCGCTCCATGGTCGTCCCGGTGATCTCGAATCGGTCGCAGTACTCCAGGTGCACACCGTCGTGCGGGATGTCCCGGAAGTGCCCGCGTCGCACGGCGATCCCGTGCAGCGGAGCACCGTGAAGCCCCATCACCGCGATCCCGTGGCCGAGGGCCCCGCTGTCGGCACCGGCGCCCGTGATCACGGCGTCCACGATCTCGACGTCGGACACCTGCACCAGGAGGGCACTCGACCCCGTCGTCATGTGGAGGGCACCGGTGCCGGTGAACCGCAACCGCAGTGGACGCCGGACGACGAGGCTCCGCGAACGCGTCCAGGCCCGGTCGATCACGTACTCCCCTCCGGAGGGCACCGCGTCCAGTGCCGTCTGCAGGTCGTCGTCAGCGTCGCCCACCGCTTCGGTGGATCCGGGGCGTTGCCCCAGGACCACGGCCGCCGCCAGCCCGAGTCCGCCGACCACGGCAGCGACCAGCACACGACGCCGACTCCGTTCCTCTGGCCGCACCCGATCGTCCATCCTTGCCCCTGTCGTCGAGCCGATCACCCGGCCTTGCGCCGCAACACTACGGCGCGCCAGGCGCCGTGTCGAGACGTCGGAATTTCAGAATACGGAAGGCATTCTGTATCTCGCGTTGCCGCATAGTCGATGGGTTTTCAGCTCTGATATGTTGCGTTCCGATCAGGTCACACGGACCCGATCGGTACCGCCCATCCACCCTCAGAGACGAGAGAGACATCGATGACGAGACACCCCCGCAGGACCACCGCTCGCACGGCAATCGGCCTGACGGTCCTGACGATCGCCGCGACCGCCGGGCTGTCCCCGGCCGCCGCCGCTGAGCTCGACGAGTCGGAGCTGACCATGGTCGGCCCGCTCGTCACCGAGACCTCGGCGTTCGCCGGCGACCCGTCCACCCCGCGGTACAGCGCCCCCTCGGCGGCGGCGGCGGCCGGCGCAGAGATCCCGGCGAACCGAGCGAGCACCCTGGCTGCCGCTCGGGCTGCAGCCGTGCGGTGGTCCGTCCCGGCCCCGGGAGCGGTCACCACCGTGCGGCCCCTCTCCGCCCCTGATCTCTGCCTGACGGCCGGGACCGCGTCGATCACGAGCTACTCGCCCGTCACCCTCGAGACGTGCGTCGACGGTGACGCCAAGCAGCGGTTCCGCACCGCGGCGAACACCGGCTCGAACAACCCGATCGGCACCGGCCTGCAGTCGACCTACAACCGCGGGTTCCTCGGGCTGTTCAACACCGACCGGGTGATGCGCCTGCAGTCCCAGAACGTCGCCGACCGACTGCCGAACACCGAGGACTTCACGCCCTCGTTCACCGCACGGGTCGACTCCACGGACGTCACGACGCGGAGCGCCCAGGTCTCCGGCACGGGGACCCCCGACGCGACGGTCCTCATCGACGGTCGGAACCCGCAGGTCGTCGGGCCCGACGGTCGCTGGACGGCCCGCGTCACGAACCTGCCCCTCGGCACCAGCACCCTCGAGCTCGAGCAGTACGAGGGAACCGAACGCACCGGCGCCGCAGAGCTCGAGATCACGCTGACGGTGGCACCGCTCACGTTCGAGACGACCTTCGCCGACGCCCTGTCCGATCCGGTGACGGCCAGTGGGAGCGCGCAGCCCGAGGCCGCGGTCCGCCTCTACGACTCCGCGGGGAACCAGCTCGGCGACACGGTCACGGCAGGTCCGGACGGAGCGTGGGAGACGACGATCCCCGCACCCGATGCCGGCGGTGTCCTGCGGGTCACTGCCGCACAGTTCGTCGACGGCGTCCGCGACACCGCGAACGAGGTGACCCGCAACGTCGACTACGGGGCCGCGGTGAGCATCGCCACCCCGGCCGAGGGCGCCGCCCACGCTGGCGGTTCGGTCTCGATGTCGGGTAGTGGCGAACCGGGGTCCACCATCGAGGTGGTCGAGGTGACCGCCGACGGCGAGCGCACGGTCGGACGCAGCACCGAGGGGGTCCTGCCCAGCGGCCGCTGGTTCGTCGACACCGACTCGCTGGACCGAGCCGAGCACGTCCTCCGCGTGGTCCAGGGCTCGAAGGGCGACAACACGACCACCGCACAGGTCACGATCAACCCCGGCGAGACCGGCCGCCTGACCGAGGTCCGACTCTCGGGGCCGGCGACCGTCACCCCCGGGGTGTCGAACCGGATCTCCGGGACCGGCGAACCCGGCGCGAGCTACCGCGTCCTGAACGTCTCGGGCACGCAGATCGTGCCCAGCACGCACCAGGTCGACGACGAGGGCAAGTGGTCCTTCGACCGGGTGGTGACGAGCGGTTCCGCGAGCTTCCAGTTCGTCATCGAGCAGACGAAGGGCGAACAGGGACCAGAGCCGTCCGAGCTCTTCACGATCGCTGCCAACGAAGGCTTCGCGCCGGTCGAGATCACCACACGCGCCGTCGACCCCGGCGTCCTGAACACCTTCGAGGGCACCGGACCGGCCGGGGCGACGATGGTCGTGCTCAACGCATCGGGCACACAGATCGTGCGCGGCACCGTCACGGTCGACCCCGAGGGCAACTGGAGCTTCGAGCGGGTCGTCTCCCGCGGCGCCACGAAGTTCCAGTTCATGTTCCGGGTGTCGATCTCGGGGACCACCTACGAGACGGCGCTGACTGAAATCTTCGCGAACACCCGGTGACCGCCTGTTGAGAGAGGGGCGCGCGGCTCTGCCCGGGCGCCCCTTTTGTATTTCACATTGATACACATATGCTGGAGAGATGAACAAGCTCAAGCATGCTCGGCCCCTCCGCGGCCTGTCCATCATCCTCGCCGCCATCGCAGCGATCACCCTCGTCCCCACGGCGGCACACGCCGCCACCGGCGACGCGCCCGACACCACGGAACGCATCCCTCTTGTGGTGGAACGGCAGGCCGACGTCTACATGCCGTTCGACCTCCGATCGGACGGCGCGGTGGTCGCGTCGGCAGGCATCCTCACCTCGTTCGAGGGCGCCGCATCGCGCGCGGCGACGGTCACCGCTCCCGCCGTCGGCAAGACAGGTCAGGTGACGTTCGAGAACGGGAAGTGCCTACAGGCCTTCGGTCCGAACGGCAACGGGTGGACCATCGTCTCGAACTCGTGCGACTCCGCGCGCACACTATGGACTCGAACCGATTCGGGGGCCCTGCGGATCACGGGGACTCCCGCTCGAGCACTCGAGTACTTCGGCAACGCGAACACGATCACGGCTCGGGCCGTCACCGGCTTCGAGTACCCGGTCGGCGTCGCTCCCACTCGCTGAGAACTCCCACGAACGGACAGCGGACGCCTCCGAGCAGGAGGCGTCCGCGCTGTCCGCCGTCGGCACGAACACCCGTGTCAGCGCGGTCCGCGGTACAGCACGATCTGAGTGTTCCGCTGCGGCCGCGACCCCGCCTTGAGCGAGATCGCCGCACCGCTGGCGGTGGCGGCGAAGACCCGCGCGCCTGGCCGGTTGATGAGCTGGTCGGCCAGCGCCGACTCGAGTTCGCGCACCCGGTCGCGCAGCGCCTTGTTCTCGTTCTCCAGGTCGAGCACCCGCCGGATCCCCTCCAGCGACACTCCCTCGGAGCCGAGCCGCGCGATCTCGCGCAGCTGCGCGACGTCACGCATCGAGTACCGCCGCGATCCACCCCGGGTGCGGCCCGGTACGACCAGGCCGAGCCGGTCGTACTGCCGCAGCGTCTGCGGGTGCATCTCGGCGAGCTCCGCAGCGACCGCGATCGCGAAGACGGGCGAGTTCTCGTCCATGTCGGTCATGGCGCGTTCCTTTCCGTAGTCCGCGTGGGGTGGAAACCAGCCTGGAGGCTCGGTGCGGCTTCCTGACGGAGCCGCGCCGGGCCTCCAGACCGGTCTACTGCTGTGGTTGCGCGACGCTAGTCACGCGCCTTGGCGAGGAGGTCCTCGCGGGGGTTCTCGTCGGGCAGCGCAGCCGCGAGTGCCTCGACGGCCTCGCGCTGCTTGTCCGACAGGTGTGACGGCACCGCGACCTGGACGGTCGCGAGCAGGTCGCCCGTGCCGTTCTTCGTCGTGACGCCGCGGCCCTTGACGCGCAGGACACGACCCGACGGTGTGCCGGGGGCGACCTTGAGCTTCACGGGCGAACCGCCGAGCGTCGGGACCTCGATCGTCGCGCCGAGCGCTGCCTCGGTGAACGTCACGGGGACGTCCACGCGCAGGTTGAGCCCGTCGCGCTCGAACACCGGGTGCTTCCGCACCGACACGGCGACCACGAGGTCACCTGCCTCACCACCGTCGGGCGAGGGCTCGCCGCGGCCGCGCAGACGGATCTTCTGACCGTCGGCGACACCCGCGGGGATGCGGACGTTCACCGGTCGACCGTTGCCCTGCGACAGCTTGACGGTGTCACCGGCGATGGCCGTCGTGAAGTCGAGGGTCGTCGACGCCGTGACGTCGCGGCCCTTCGTCGGCCCACCGAAGCCGCGGTAGCCGCCGGAGGTCTGGCCGAAGCCGCCACCCCCGCCGAACATCCCGCCGAGGATGTCCTCGAAACCGCCGGCACCGCCGGGGCCGCCCTGGCCGAAGCGGACGCGCTGTCCGCCACCGCCCTGCTGCCCGAACATCCCGCCGAAGACGTCCTCGAACCCGCCCTGGCCCCCGCCGCCCGCCGTGAAGCGAGCGCCGGAGCCCATGGCGCGCACCTGGTCGTACTCCTGGCGCTGCTCCTTGTCGGAGAGCACCGAGTACGCCTCGCTGATCTCCTTGAAGCGGTTCTCGGCGGCGGCGTCACCCGGGTTGGAGTCCGGGTGGAACTGCCGCGCGAGCTTCCGGTACGTCTTCTTCAGCTCGGCGTCGGAGGCGTCCTTGGACACGCCGAGGACCTTGTAGAAGTCCTTGTCGAACCAATCCTGACTGGCCATGGATCACCTGCCTTCTTCTGTCGTCACCGTGGGGACCCGGCTCAGGCCGGGACCGCCACCGCGACCTTGGCCGCGCGGAGGACCCGCTCACCGAGCTTGTAGCCCGGCTCGACGACGTCCGCGACGGTCTGTCCGGTGGCACCCGGGGTGGGGAGCTGGACGATCGCCTCGTGGATGTTCGGGTCGAACGCCTCGCCCTTCTCGCCGATCTGCACGAGCTTGAACTTCTCGAAGCCCCCGCGGATCTTCTGGCCGATGACCTGCATCGGGCCCTCGGCGAGGTCACCGTGGGCCTCGGCCCGGGTGAGGTCGTCGAGCGCCGGCAGCAGGGCCCGCACCACTTCGGCGATGGCGACCTCGCGGTTGGCCTCACGGTCACGCTCGACGCGCTTCCGGAAGTTCACCAGCTCGGCCTGCGCTCGGAGCATGTCCGCACGCATCTCGGCGACGAGGTCGCGGTCCTCGGTGCTCAGCTTGTCCTCGGCGATGCCTCGGGCGGCGTCGGCGAGCAGCGCTTCGTCCTCCGGGGAGAGGTCGTTCGCTGCATCGGCCGCCGGGCCCCCGGCGGCGGGGCCGTCCGTCGGTACTTCGACGTCGGGCCCCTCCGCCTCGATGAGGTCCTCGGGCTCGGCAGCGTTCGTGGCGTCGCCCTCGACCTGGGGCTCGTCCTCGTGGGGCGCGTTGTCCTTGGGATCCGTCATCGTTACTTCTTGTCCTTGTCGTCCTCGTCGTCCACGACCTCGGCGTCGACGATGTCCTCGTCGTCGGCCGGCTGCTCACCCGCGGGCTGCTCGCCACCGGCGGTGCCGGCTGCTGCGTCCTGCTGGCTGTAGATGGCCTGGCCGAGCTTGCCCTGCGACTCGTTGAGCTTGTCGAAGGCGGACTTCACGGCGTCGTCGTCCTCGCCCGCGAGTGCGGACTTGAGCGCGTCGACGTCGGCCTGCACCTCGGACTTGACGTCCGCGGGGAGCTTCTCGTCGTTCTCCTTGATCAGCTTCTCGATCGAGTAGACGAGCTGCTCGGCCTGGTTGCGACGCTCGTTGGCCTCGCGACGGGCCTTGTCCTCGGCGGCGTGCTCCTCGGCCTCGCGGACCATGCGCTCGATGTCCTCCTTCGGCAGCGACGAACCGCCGGAGATGACCATCGACTGCTCCTTGCCGGTGCCCTTGTCCTTCGCGGACACGTGCACGATGCCGTTGGCGTCGATGTCGAAGGTGACCTCGACCTGCGGGACGCCACGGGGAGCCGGTGCGATGCCGGTGAGCTCGAAGGTACCGAGCGGCTTGTTGTCGCGGGTGAACTCGCGCTCGCCCTGGAAGACCTGGATGGCGACCGACGGCTGGTTGTCGTCAGCGGTCGTGAAGGTCTCGCTCCGCTTGGTCGGGATCGCGGTGTTGCGGTCGATGAGCTTCGTCATCAGGCCGCCCTTGGTCTCGATGCCGAGCGACAGCGGCGTGACGTCGATGAGCAGGACGTCCTTGCGCTCGCCCTTCAGGACACCGGCCTGCAGTGCGGCGCCGACGGCGACGACCTCGTCCGGGTTGACGCCCTGGTTCGGGGACTTGCCACCGGTCAGCGACTTGACGACCTCGGCCACGGCGGGCATGCGGGTCGAGCCGCCGACGAGCACCACGTGGGCGATGTCGTTGACCGAGACACCGGCTTCCTTGATGACGTCGTTGAACGGCTTCTTGGTGCGGTCGAGCAGGTCGGAGGTCATCTGCTCGAACTGTGCGCGCGAGATGGTCTCGTCCAGGTTCAGCGGGCCCTCGGCGGTGAGCGTCAGGTACGGGAGCTGGATGTTCGCCGACATCTGCGACGACAGCTCCTTCTTGGCCTGCTCAGCCGCTTCCTTCAGACGCTGCTTGGCGATCTTGTCCGTGGACAGGTCGACGCCGTGCTCGTCCTTGAACTTCTTGACCAGGTAGTCGACGATGCGCTGGTCCCAGTCGTCGCCACCGAGGCGGTTGTCACCGGAGGTCGCGCGGACCTGGATCGTCGAGAAGTCGTCGTCCTTGCCCACCTCGAGCAGGGAGACGTCGAACGTGCCACCGCCGAGGTCGAAGACCAGGATGAGCTCGTCTTCCTTGCCCTTGTCGAGGCCGTAGGCCAGTGCGGCCGCGGTCGGCTCGTTGATGATGCGGAGGACGTTGAGGCCGGCGATCTCACCGGCGTCCTTCGTGGCCTGACGCTCGGCGTCGTTGAAGTACGCCGGAACGGTGATGACCGCGTCCGTGACGTCCTCGCCGAGGTACTGCTCGGCGTCACGCTTGAGCTTGCCGAGGGTGCGGGCCGAGATCTCCTGCGGCGTGTACTTCTTGCCGTCGATCTCGGTGGTCCAGTCAGTGCCGACGTGACGCTTGACCGACGCGATGGTGCGGTCGACGTTCGTCACGGCCTGGCGCTTGGCGGTCTCGCCGACCAGGACCTCGCCGTCCTTGGTGAACGCCACGATCGAGGGCGTCGTGCGCATGCCCTCGGCGTTGGCGATGACGGTGGGCTCGCCACCTTCGAGAACTGCGACGACGGAGTTGGTGGTTCCGAGGTCGATGCCTACTGCACGTCCCATGTGTTGCTCCTCTTGCTTGGGGTAAGTCGTTGGACTTGCGTCCGATGGGCTCAATTCTACTCCTGAGTCGACTGGAGTCAACTTCAGGGAGAGCGAACCTGCGTCAGTCCCACTCAACTCCCAGCCCGGCTTGACGCTCGAGCGAGGCCGTATGTTGGTATTTCACATGATATTCTGGATGTACATGCGCCGTTGGAGTACCTCGACGGGCGTGTCCCTTCCCGCACAGCCGCCGTCGCGCGGCCTGTCCTGAAAGATGCACATGTCTCACAAGAAGAGGGCTTCCTTCGCTCTCAAGTCCATGGGTGCCGCCGGCCTGGTCGCAGCCACCATCGTCAGCGGCCTTTCCTTCGGCGCCACCGCATCCTCCGCTACCACGTCCTCCCCCATGGAGACGCCGGTGAACATCGGAACTGTCGCCAACTACTACAAGAGCGGATCGGGCTTCGCAGCTCTCGTATCTTCCACATATGGCGGCTTCTACGGGACACCCCAGACCTACAGCACCGAGGCGCAGGCGATCGCTTCCGCTTCGAAGGTCACGATCTACCGGTGGGCCGACGGTACGCTGAACTTCAAGAGCGCCTCGAGCAACTGTGTATTCATTGCTCAGTGGGACGACTCTTACTCGTTCGGTGCCGGGTACGGCTTCTCTCGATCCAACCCGACGTCCGGAACCTGCACACACGAGTCAGGGCGCTTCCGCCTCGACTCGAGCGGGCGCTTGATCCAGGTGCAACGGAACACCGTGCTCGGGTCCACGCGTGGATCGAATGCCGGTGGCACGGGACGCCTCATGTTTCTCGGAGGGTCAGGCTTCCAGTTCGCCGGAATCGCGGAACAGGTCAGGAAGTCTGAGCAGCACGACCTCGTCGCGGCAGTGAAGGCCGTGAACAACATCGCGAAGAGTGCGGTCGTCTCCGGGACAGCGACGCCGGGCGCGAAGGTGTCGATTGGCGGCCAAGAGGTCGAGGCCGACAAGACCACCGGCGCATGGTCGATGACGGTTACTGAACTTGCCGCGGGCATGAACGACCTGGTCGTGATCCAGAAGATCGACGGCACGGAGTTCGACCGGAAGCCCGTCTCAGTCACGATCGTCGAGGGCGGCGGCCTCTTCGCCGTCGACCAGGGCCCGGTCGAACTCGAGCGCGGCGAGACCACGAAGGTCCCGTTCGTCGTCGAGAACCGCGTCTCGCGCACGGACACCAAGGGCACCGTGGTGCTGACCGCTCCGGATGGTGCGACCTTCTCCGAGCAGGACACCGTCCAGGGCTCGTGGCGTCGCGTCGGCAACACCGCGTGGAACGCCTCCACGTCGATCCCGCTCACCAACGGCCGCCTGTCGAACGACAACACCACCCTGACGTTCGACGCGGACTGGGCCAGCGAGCGTCCGGCCGACCAGCAGTACCGCTTCATGGTCGACGTCACCGCTGCGGCAGATGCGCCCGAGGCGCCGAGCGCGATGGAATTCGACTTCAGCGGAACGAGCAGCACGAACGACTTCCGTGCACAGGGCTCGACGTCCACCACGATCGGGACCTCCGTCGTGGACCTGACCGCCGAGGTCGCGTCGGTCGACAACGAGGCCCGCTCGGCCGTGGTGACCGGTACCGCCACCCCCGGTGCCGACATCTCGATCGGCGACGAGACCGCCAAGGCCGACGCCACCACCGGCGCCTGGTCCATCACGGTCGACGACCTCGAGGTCGGCGACAACGCCCTCGTCGTGGTCCAGAAGATCAACGACCGCGAGATCGACCGCAAGACCGTCACCGCGACGGTCGAGGGTCGCACGGAGCTGGCCCCGATCACGCTGTCCGGTCCGGCCTCGGTCACCCCGGGTCGCTCGAACACCTTCACCGGTACGGCCGAGCCCGGCGCCACCTTCCGCGTGCTCAACGTCTCCGGCACCCAGATCGTCCCTGGGACCTTCGAGGTCGGCGCCGATGGCCGCTGGAGCTTCGACCGCGTCGTCTCCAACGGCGCGTCGAACTTCCGCTTCGTGATCGAGCAGACCAAGAACGGCCAGGTCGCCAAGTCCGAGCTGTTCACGGTGAACGCGTCGGCCCTCGCACCGGTGACCGTCACCACGCCGGCCGCCGTCCGTCCGGGGCTCTCGAACACCTTCACCGGCACGGCGGAGCCCGGCGCCACGTTCCGCGTCCTCAACGTTTCCGGCACCCAGATCGTCCCCGGCACGTTCGAGGTCGACGCGCAGGGCAACTGGACGTTCGACCGGGTCGTCTCCGCTGGTGCGTCGAACTTCCGCTTCGTGATCGAGCAGACCAAGAACGGCCAGGTCGAGAAGTCCGAGCTGTTCACGATCAACGCCGCGGCACTCGCCCCGGTGACCGTCACCACGCCGGAGCGCGTCACCCCGGGCCGCTCGAACACCTTCACCGGGACCGGTGAGCCCGGCGCGACGTTCCGCGTCCTGAACATCTCGGGCACGCAGATCGTCCCCGGCACCCACGACGTCGACGCCCAGGGCAACTGGACGTTCGACCGCGTCGTCTCCAACGGTGCGTCGAACTTCCGCTTCGTGATCGAGCAGACCAAGAACGGCCAGGTCGAGAAGTCCGAGCTGTTCACGATCAACGCCGCAGACTTCGCTCCGGTCACCGTCGCCAACCGTTCCGTCACTCCCGGTGCCGTGAACACCTTCACCGGTACCGGTGAGCCCGGCGCGAGCTACCGCGTGCTGAACATCACCGGCACGCAGATCGTCCCCGGCACCTTCGAGGTCGACGCCGAGGGCAACTGGACCTTCGACCGTGCGGTCTCGCGCGGCGCGACCGAGTTCCGGTTCGCCCTCGAGCAGACCAAGAACGGCAAGGTCGAGCTCAGCGAGCTCTTCACCCTGCCGGCCGACACCAAGTAGCACCCTGGCCCCTCCCGTCCACGCGACGGGAGGGGCCTCCCCTTCTTCCGCACGGCGCCACCGCCGAACGAACTCCTCGGAGAGGAAACCCGATGAACACCACGATCCGCCGCGGTCTCGCCGCCGCATCCATCGCCCTCGTCGCCGCACTCGGCGTCACGGCGTGCAGCTCGTCCGACGCGAAGGACCCCGCCCCGACCGCCTCGAGCACCACGAAGGCGGCCCAGACCACCTACAACGAGTGCATCGACGGGGCCGTGCAGCTCTGGGATGACGACGAGGACTCCGACAAGACGATCACGACCGAGGACTGCGCAGCGGCGAACCTCATCAGTTCCGACCGCACCTACGACCTCGGCACGATCGACACCATCACCGTCGAGGCGAGCAACGCCACGATCTCGGTCTCCTCGACGAAGAAGGTCTACTTCAGCGGGTCGAACAACACGCTCACCTACAAGGGGGAAGCGCCCAAGGTCGACGACCAGGGCAGGGGGAACACCATCACGGCAGCCGGCTGAGTCCGACCGCCGACGGAGTCAGGAGGGGACGGGAGCATCACTTCCGTCCCCTTCTGCGCGCCGTATTGTTCTTTCAGATGTGATGTTTTACACTGGTCCAGCAACCCGACCGGAGGCTCCTCTTGAACTACCTCGCCGTCATCCGCGCCCTCCTCTCAGGCTGGTGGATCATCGCCGGTGCAACGCTCCTCGGAGCCGGTGCATCCCTCGTCATCACGAGCGTCACCCCACCCACCTACGAGGCGTCGACCTCGTACTACGTCTCGGTCGCCGGCGACACCTCGGCGACCGCGGGCGAGATCGCACAGGGGTCGACCGCCGCGCAGCAGAAGATCAAGTCGTACATGCAACTCGCGACCTCTCCCCGCGTGCTGCAGGGCGTGATCGACGAGCTCGACCTCGACACCACCCCCGCGGCACTCGCCTCCCAGGTCACCACCTCGGTCGACGCCGGCACCGTGATCATCAAGATCGCCGTGCAGGACGGGTCCGCCAAGGCAGCGGCCACGATCGCCGAGCAGATCGGCAAGAGCCTCGCCACGGTCGTGCAGGAGATCGAGCCCGCCGGCGCCGACCAAGCGCCGTCCGTCAGGCTCGAAGAGGTCACACCCGCGTCCCGACCGCTGAGTCCCATCGCCCCGCGCAAGGCCGCCGACCTCGCACTCGGTCTGCTCGGCGGTCTCGCAGCGGGCGCGGCACTCGCGCTGCTCCGCGCTGCGGTCGACACGCGCGTCCGCTCCAGTGAGGACCTGGACGGCGACGTCCCCGTGGTCGGCGACATCGCGTTCGACGCCGACGCTGCCCGGCACCCGCTGATCATCCGCGACGAGGTGAACTCGGCGCGGTCCGAGGCCTTCCGCAGCCTCCGCACGAACATCCAGTTCCTCCGGACCAGCGGCGCACCGACCATCGCCGTGACCAGCGCCAGGCCGTCCGAGGGCAAGACGACCACCACCGCCAACCTCGGGATCGCCCTGAGCAAGAGCGGCATGCGGACCGTCATCATCGACGCCGACCTCCGTCGCCCGAACGTCGCCGCCGTGATGAGCCTCGAAGGCGCCGGCGGGCTCACCGATCTGCTCGTCGGCCGCGTCGAACTCGACGACGTCCTGCAGGACTGGGGCCTGGACGGCCTCTCGGTCCTGCCCGCCGGCACGATCCCCCCGAACCCCAGCGAGCTGATCGGGTCCGAGGCGATGGCACGGGTCCTCGCCGAGCTGGCCGCCAACTACGACGTCGTCCTGGTCGACACACCGCCGGTCCTCGCGGTCACCGACTCGGCGCTCGTCAGCACGCTCGTGTCGACGACCCTGCTGGTCACCGCCGCCAACCAGACGAAGCGTTCCGACGTCCGACTCGCGATCGAGGCACTGGCCCGCGTCGGCCAGCAGGTCGCCGGCATCGTCCTGACCAAGACCAAGCACAAGGCCTCCCGGAGCGCGTACTACCGCTCTGAGTACAAGAGCGCTCGCCCTTCTGACCGATGACAAGGACACGTCCCATGCAGTCCCCCCGCCGCACGCGCACGCTCCGCGCCAAGCGCTGCTCCGACATCGTCGGCGCCTCCCTCGCGCTCGTCGCACTCGCTCCGGTGCTCGCCGTCGTCGCCGTCCTGGTCGCGGCTCGGCTCGGTCGTCCCGTGCTGTTCCGGCAGCCCCGCCCCGGGCTCCACGGCAAGACGTTCACCATCCTGAAGTTCCGCACGATGCTCGAGCCGGACCCCGCGGCCGGACTGGTGAGCGACAGCGACCGCCTCACGCCGTTCGGTTCGTTCCTGCGGTCGACGAGCCTGGACGAACTCCCCAGCCTGTGGAACATCCTGCGGGGCGACATGAGCTTCGTCGGGCCCCGCCCGACCCTCTGCCGGTACCTCGACCTCTACACCGCCGAGGAGTCCCGCCGACACGACGTCCTGCCCGGTCTGACCGGTCTCGCTCAGGTCCGTGGCCGCAACGCGCTCCCGTGGCCCGAGCGGCTCCGGTCGGACGTCGAGTACGTCGACACCGTTTCGCTCGGTCTCGACCTCCGCATCCTGCTCCGCACGGTCGTCGTCGTGCTCCGACGCGAGGGCATCGCCGCGCCGGGCCACGTCAGTTCCGACGTCTTCGAGGGGACCGCGGCGATGACGGGTGGATCACGGTGAGGACCGTCTGGATCGTCAACCACTACGCGCACCACCGCGAGCGGGACGGCCGCGCGACCCGGCACCAGCACCTCGCCGCGGGTCTGACCGAGCACGGGTGGCGCACGGTGGTCATCGCTGCCGGCACGGACCACCCGTCCGGCCGCTCCCACCTGCACGGGAGGACCCTGCGCGAGCGCTGGACGGGCGACGGGTACGAGTTCTGCTGGCTCCGCGGAGTCGACCACCGTGGTGCGGGCGCCCGCCGGGCGATCCGTCGCATCGCCGACATCGGCCTGTTCACCGCGCTGCTGCTCCGACCGGGCTCGCTCCGAGGGCTCCCCCGACCGGACGTCGTGATCGGCGGGTCCTTCCATCCCCTGGCCGCGTGGGGCGCCTCGGTGCTCGCTCGACGGATGGGCGTGCCGTTCGTCTTCGAGCCGCGCGACCTCTGGCCGGAGTCAGCCCTCGGGCTGGCGGGCATGACCGAACGGCACCCGGTGGTCCGGCTGCTCCGACGGCTGGAACGGACCGTCGTCCGTCGGGCAGCGCACATCGTCTCCCCGCTCGAGGGTGTCGGCCGGTACTATGCCGTCCGCGGCCAACCCACGCCCTTCACCTGGGTCCCGAACGGTGTCGCGCTCGACGAGCAAGCCGGCGAGCCCGATGAGCCCTCGGACGAGCCCGACGCACCCGACGCTGGCAAGAACGAGCCCGCTGACGACCGCTTCACGGTCACCTACATCGGCTCGATGGGGCCGGCGAACGCGCTCGAAGCCGTCCTCGACGGCTTCGACCTCGCCGCCCGCCGGGCAGCCGCGAGCGGCGGCCGGCGTCTGGTGCTCCGCATGGTCGGGGACGGATCGGACGTCAGCGCGCTCCGGGAACGCGCGTCGCGCCTCCAGGCCGGCGTGGACGTGATCTGGGACGGACGGGTGCCGCAGGACGACGCCCGCCGCATCGGACGCCGAGCGGACTGCCTGGTCGTCAACATGCACGACCTGCCGCTCTACCGACACGGCGTCTCGATGAACAAGCAGTACGAGTACATGCTGCTCGGCCGCCCGCTGCTCGTCGGAGCACCCGTCACGCTCGAACCGGTGGTCGCTTCGGCCAGCGGCCTGCACGTCCGGCCGGACGACCCCGAGGCGATCGCCGAGGGCATCCTCGCGCTCGCGGCGATGCCCGCCGCCGAACGCGAGGCCATGGGTGCCCGCGGCCGCGACCACGTCGTCCGCGAGCACGACTACCGCCGGCTGGCCGGCGTCCTGGCCGGCGTCCTCGACGACACCGTCGCCGCCTGACCCTCCCCTGTCCCGTCCCGTCCCGTCCCGTCCCGTCCCGTCCGAGGAAACCCGAGCATGCTCCCCGACATCGTCCACGTCTCCAGCGCCCACCCCTGGGTCGACAACCGCGTCCACCTGCGGGAAGCCGCGGCAGCCGCCGACGCCGGCTACCGCGTCCGCCTCATCGCGGTCGAGTCCGACCTCGGCGCCCCACCCACGGCCGTCGAGGTGGTGCGGATCCCACGGCGAGCGCGTGTCCGACGCATGGTCGTGTCGACGACGCAGGCACTCGCCCTCGCGCTGCGGTCGCGTGCCCGGGTGGTGCACCTGCACGATCCCGAGCTCATCTGGACCATCCCGGTGCTCCGGCTTGCCGGTCGCACCGTCGTCTACGACGCGCACGAGGACCTGCCCGACCAGGTCTGGGGCAAGGACTACCTGACCCACCGGCAGCGTGCCGTGTTCGCGTGGCTCTCGCACGGGCTGCTCCGCGTGGCCGGGACCGCGAACCGGGTGGTCACCGCGACCGAGTGGACCGGACGCCGGTTCCCGGCACCGCGCCGGATCGCGATCCACAACTTCCCCTTCGCGCGTCCGGAAGACGACGCCCAGGTCGGCCTGGAGGCGCGGCCCGCCCTGGTCGCGCACGTCGGCGTCCTGAGTCACGACCGTGGCATCGACGTGCTCGCGTCCGTCGTCGAGGAACCGTCGTTCCCGGCCGGATGGCGGGTCGAGATGGTCGGCTCGATCGACCGGGCGACGTCGACGGAGCGGTTGCGTGCCGCCGAGGCCACCGGCCGTGCTTTGCACGGCGGCGTCGTCGGTCCGATGGAGGCGCGCGACCTGCTCCTCCGCGCCCGGATCGGCGTGGTCCCCTTCCGTCGGACGCCCGTCACCGACCAGATCTTCCCGACGAAGCTGTTCGAGTACCTCGCGGCCGGACTCGCCGTCATCGCCACCGACATCCCCCTGTGGCGGCACCTGTTGCGCGGGGTCGAGTGCGTGACCTTCGTCCCCGCTGACGACCCCACGGCCATCGCCGAGGCGATCCGCCGGTACGCGGACGACCCCGCGCTCCTCGAGCGGCACGGTGCCGAGGCCCGGCGGGCGGCCGCGCGGTTCACCTGGGCTCCGGAGGCCGAGCGGTTGGTCGAGATGTACGACGAACTCCTGCCCGGCGTCCGCGCAGCGCGACCGACGCCGACGGCCACCCGGTGACGCGGGCGACGATCGACCGGGCCGAGCTCGCACGTCCGGTCGGACGGGTGACGGGCGTGTTCGTCGCGGTCGGGCTCCTCGGCCTCACGATGAACTGGATCTCGGCGAACCTCGTCGCACCGATCTTCTCGTACCTGGGGTACGGCTACGTCCCCGCACCCTGGCAGGCACTGCTCGTCGTCATCGTGCTGACGACCGGGGTGGCACTGACGCTCCCCCGGGTGCTCGTCCGGCCGTCGCACGTCGTGCTCTGGACGATCTTCGTGGTGTGCGTGAGCCCGACGATGATCATGAGCATCTCGACCGGGTACGTGTCCACCGCCACGGCGATCGCGCTGAGTGCCGCGGTCGGGACGGCGTTCGCACTGGTCAGCCTGGCCACGCCGAGCGTCGCGACTGCTCCGGCAGCCCGGGTCGAGCCGGCGGACGACGTGCTGGCCATCGGCGCGCGGCGGATCGACCGTGGCACGCTCACCTGGCTGGTGTGCGGCCTCTACTCCCTCGTCACCTACGGCCTGATGGCGGCCACGGTCGGCATCCACATCCGGTTCCTAGCGCTCGACGACATCTACGAGGTGCGTGCCGACTACTCGGCCGACGTCGGGACCGGCGGGGCCCTCGGGTACCTGTTGACCGGTCAGGCGTACGTGATCAACCCGCTGGTCCTTGCGCGCGGCATCTTCCGTCGCCGCCCGTCCCTGGTGGTCCTCGCCCTGGCCGGGCAGTTCCTGCTGTACTCGAGCACCGGGTTCAAGGCGGTCCTGTTCTCGTTCATCGCCGTCCTCGGGATGGCGGTGCTGTTCCGGGGCGCGAAGCCGGCGCGGTCGCTCGCATTCCTCGGCGCGCCCCTCGCGATCATGATCGTTTCCGCGGTCGCCGACGAGGTGCAGGGCGGCATCACCTGGACGTCGGTGTTCACCCGTCGCTTCATGCTGACGCCGGGGCTGCTGTCATCGGTCTACGTCGACTACTTCTCCGACAATCCCGTCGCCCGGTACGGGTACTCGTTCCTCAGCCCCTGGATCGAGTACCCGTACGATCTGCCGCCGCCGAAACGGATCTCCGACTACCTGGTGCCCGGGTCGGTGGGCTACGCGAACGCCAACCTGTTCGCCGACGGCTTCGCGAACCTGGGGTGGATCGGGATCTTCGTCGCGGCGGCCGCGCTGTTCGTCTGGCTGCGGTTCCTCGACGGCGCGAGCCGGGGACTCCCGATGCGGGTCGCGGCGATGGCAGTGGTGATGCCGAGCATCATGCTGTCCAACACCTCCATCTTCACGGCGATGCTCTCGCACGGGCTGCTGATGGGGACGCTGATCCTGCTGATCGCTCCGCGCAGCGGCTGGGAGCGGGCCTCGCCCAGACGGCGGCCCACCGCTCCGGGCGACGATCGGCTGCGAGCACGGTCCCGGGGCGGACGCCGTTCGGCACTCGTGGGCGGAGCACCCGCGCCCGCGCTGACACAGGCAGCGGCACCGGCACCGGCACCGGCACCGGCACCGATGCTGCTCCGCGCGGCGCCGGTGCAGGGTGCTGGGCGCCGCGATGCTGCAGCACGTGCGCGGACCGCTGGCCGGACCGACCGGCGGAAGGTGCCCGGCCGTCGGGCAGCTCAGCCCTCGCGGACCCGGAGCACCGCGCCGGCACCGGCCACGACCGCGGTCGTCGCCGCGGCCCAGTCGTTGTCCACGAGCACCAGGTCGTTGGCCGTCTGGCGGCACAGCACCCCGTAGACGGCACCGCTCTCGACGCTGCCCTCGTACCGGTTGCCCACCAGGTGCCCGCGGTTCTCGGTGGCGCGGACGTCGATCGCGACCGACGTCGCCGTGCCCTGTCGCCGCAGCCCCGCGATCCGGTTGCCGACGAGCGTGATGCCGTCGTTCGAGTGGTACAGGGAGAGCCCGCGACGGACTCCGCCCGGGCAGTGGTTGTGCGCGACGATCAGGTGCCGCGTCAGGTAGACGAGGACGGCCCCGTCGCGGTCGCCGTCCCCGTACCCCGTCACGGTGTTGCGGAGGACGATGCCGTTCGCCCGTTCGGCGGGGTCACCGACGGTCTCGCCCGCGCCGCGGATGACGATGCCGGACCCGGGGCCGGACGTCGTGCGGCGGACGACGTTGTCGATGACCGAGCAGTCGAGGGGCGCGTACTTCGTGGCGCCGGCGTTCGCCTCGTCCTTCGAGGGGACGATGGCGATCCCGACCCGGCAGTTCTCGACGAGGTTGCGGAGGATCGCGATGGACTGCCCGCCGTGGGTGTCGATGCCTTCCCACGCGGGGACGTCGGAGACGTGGTTGTCCGCGATGACGATCCGGGCCGAACGTGGTGCGCCGAGGAGCCCGGTGGTGGTCACGCGGACCGCCTCGATGCCGTACGAGTTCAGGTACGGCGCAGGCTGGGTCACCCGGGCGATGCGGTTGCCGCGCACCGTGCCGTCGATGCAAGAGAACATGAGCACCCCGGCGTAGCCGACGTCGGCGATGACGCAGTCCGCGACGGTGAACGCCGCGCAGTGGTCGAGCAGGACACCGTCGTGGGAGAAGTCGCGGATGTCGGCGCCGAGGATCCGGACGTCGCGGAACGGCCGGGTGACGGTGCCGACGACGTGGACACCCCGACCGAGCCCGGAGTGGTCCGCCCCGGAACCCCGGAGGACCGCGTCGATGATGGTGACGTCCGACGCGGCGACGACGACCAGGTCGATGTCGCGCGTGGTGGAGAGCGATCCGCCGACGAACCGGATCGTCATCGCGCGGTCGATCCGCAGCGGCTCGGACAGCGCCCAGTGCCGGGTCACGACGAGCACGGCACCGGCGTCGGTGGCCGCGACGGCGTCCTGCAACCGGGCGACCCCGGCGTCGGTCACCGTCCGGGCCGTGTCCGCCGGCGCGGGACTCGAGCGCCCGGACGCGGCGGCCGGCCGGGTCCCGGTGGCGAGCAGCGCTGCGGGGATCGCTCCGGCCGCGCCGAACAGCGCACCCCGTCGGCTCACGACCGACCGGGGTGTCCGGAGCGGCGTCACCGCCCGACGGCTTCCGGCATCGGCGAGGCGCCGGACAGCGAGCGGTACAGGTCGAGCAGGACGTGCTCTTCGTGGTCCCACCGGAAGCGTTCGAGCACCAGGGCGCGGCCGGCTTCGGCGTGCCGTCGCAGCAGCTCAGGATCGCCGTCGTACCGGCGGAGTGCGGCCACGACGGCTTCGGGGTCGCCCGGTGGCACCCACGTCGCGCAGTCGGCGCCGTCGAGCAGCTCCCGCCAGAGCGGGACGTCGGTGGCGACGACCGCCAGTCCGGCCGCCAGGTACTCGAAGAGCTTCGTGGGGATCGACGCCGCGTAGGCCGGCGTCGGCAGGAGTGGGAGGAGCCCGACGCGAGCCGTCACCAACAGGTCGCGGGCAGCGTGCGGTGCCAGGACGCCCCGGTGGTCGATGCGCCCGGTGTCGACCAGTGCGTCGAACGCACCGCGGTCGACCGCCGAGTCGATCGGACCGGCGGTGACCACACGCCAGCCGTCCGGGAGCCCGGGTGAGGCCGCGACGCCGGTCAGGACGTCGATCCCCCGGTCGCGGCTCATCGACCCGAGGTAGACGGCCACCTGACCACGAGCAGCGGCCGGCGGGGCGTCGGTGTCCTGGGCACGGAGCCGTGGGACGTTCCGGACCAGGACGGTCCGGTCGGCGCGGAAGCGGCGCGCGATGGTGGGCGTCGCGGCCACCACGGTGCGTGACCGGCGTGCGAGGGCCACTGCCGCGTGCGCCGCCACCGTGCTGCCACGGCGGGCGACGGGGCCGAGGTACTCCTTGCCCCGCACCTGCTCCGGCAGGTCTTCGTGGGCGTCGTACACCACCGTCCGGTGCAGCACGCGCAGGAGCGGGAGCGCCCACAACAGTTCGGGGTCGTGCAGGTGCACGATCGGCGCCCGGGACGACAGTGCCGCCCCGATGACCTGGACCGAGGACACCAGGACCCGTCGCCCGCGACGCCGAGCCGGGATGCGTCGGACGTACACCCCCGTCTCGGGATCGGGCAGGTGCCAGTCCGGATCGGCACCGACGCCTGCGGCAGCGACGGCGACCAACGCCGTGCGGTACCCGGCACGCGCTGCGCTCGCCGCAGCACGGAGGTGCACTCGGTTGTCGGTCCATGGGTGCGCACTCGAGACGTGGACGATGTCGAACGGACGCGGTCGAGAAGCCATGCACCGAAACTATGGGCCCGTTCACCCTCGACGCGAGTTATCTACATGTCATATTTTCGTCGGCGTCTGGTAGTCCGTCGACCGCTTGCGCCACGGTCGTGGATCCGGGCGGCCCGGAGGACCATGAGGAGCACCGCCGCGTACGAGATCGCCATCGCCGAGGCGAGCGACAGGAGCACGACGGGCATCGGCGCACCGAGCAGCGACGGCACGAGCACTGCCGAAGCGGACAGCGCGAGCCGTGCTCCGTCCCAGGCCAGTTGTGCTCCCTGCCGCTGCAGCATCGACAGCACCTGCGTGACCGGCGACACCGCGACCTGGATCGCGAAGGCCGGGACGAGCACCTGTGCGTACGTCCCCGAGACGGCCCACTCCGGGCCGAACACCGTCGAGAACACCGCCGGGCCGAGGAGCACCACCACCACCGCGGCCACCGCCCCGGCGAGCGCCAACCGCACGACGAGGCGGACCAGCAGCCCGCGGACCGGATCGGCCGAGCGGATGCGGAGTCCGAACGCCCCGGCGGCGTACTGCGCGGTCGCGTCGGCGACCATGCCGACGGGCGCACCGAGCACCCGCATCGTGAGGGCGACGAAGCCCGCGGCGACGCTGCCGTGCAGCGCCGCGATGAGCAGACCCGGAGCCTGCTGGCCGACGACGTTCAGCATCGAGGACCACGGCGTGATGACGAGGAACCGCCGGTGGTGACGGGCGGCGGCCGAGAGCGACCGAGGGGTGATCCGCCCGCCGTCACCCCGCCGGAACCGAACCATCCCGAGCACGGCCGCGATCCGGCCGACCGCCAGGCCACCCACCAGCCCGACCGGACCGGCCGCGGCCATCGCCAGGTTCCAGACGGACTGGCCGATGCCCTGGCAGGCGTTGCGCACGGCGATGGACCGGTGCTGCTGCCGCCGCGCGAGCACGGCGGAGGCGATTCGTTGCGCCCCCACCGCGACGACCGTCACGGGGACGGTCCACCACAGGTCTTCGAGGGCCGGTGCGGTGAACCACCGTGCCGCGTGTCCGCGGAGGACCCAAGCGACCCCGGCGGTGCCGACGCCGACGACCAGCGTCGAGAGCAGACCGAGTGCGACCAGCGCGCTGCTCGTCGCCCGGTCGTGTGCGACGACCAGCGCACGGTCGGTGCCGAGCGTCGCACCGGCTCCGAGGATGCTCGCGACCGCCGTGACGACCGCGAGCGTACCGAAGTCCGCCGGGGTGTACAGCCGCGTCAGCAGCGGCGAGATCGCCACGACGAGCCCCTGCCCGAGGACCGTGCCGACGAGGATCGTCGCGATCGCCGGGAGGCGCCGTCGGGGCGAGGACCGCACGGTGTCAGGCCACGGGGACCACGGGCGGAGCACCGATCGCGGTCACCGTGGTGGACGCCCACCGTTCGACGTCGAGGACCCGTCGGCCGTCGACGACCGTGCGGACGCCGGGGACCCGGGACTCGTCCCACGTCGCGTACTCGGCGTGGTCGGCCTGCACGACCGCGGCGTCGACGGGCTCGCCGTCGGTGTGGGGCTCGAAGCCGAGACGGCGGAGTTCGTCGTCGGAGTAGAGCGGGTCGGAGACCGTCACGAGCGCGCCGTGCGCCAGGAGTGCGTCGACCGTGCCGAACACTCCGGAGAAGGCGGTCTCCTTCACGCCGCCACGGTAGGCGGCACCGAGGACCACGACCCGCTGCCCCCGCAGGTCCCCGTGCAGGCGCTCGAGGAGGTCGACCGCGTGGGCCGGCATCGCGGCGTTCCTGGCACGTGCGGCACGGACGACCGTGGCCTCCGGGTCGTTCCAGAGGTACAGCCTCGGGTACACCGGGATGCAGTGACCGCCGACCGCGATCCCGGGGCGGTGGATGTGGCTGTACGGCTGGGAGTTGCAGGCGTCGATGACCGCGGCGATGTCGATGGACTGCCGTTCGGCGAACCGGGCGAACTCGTTCGCCAGCGCGATGTTGACGTCGCGGTAGGTGGTCTCGGCGAGCTTCGCGAGCTCGGCGGCCTCGGCGGTACGGAGGTCCCAGACGCCGTTCGGACGACCGAGGTCGTCGCGCTCGTCGAACTGCAGCACCGCTTCGTAGAAGGCCCGGCCGCGCGCCGAGCCCTGGTCGGAGAGACCACCGACGAGCTTCGGGTAGCGCCGGAGGTCGGCGAACACCCGGCCGGTCAGGACCCGCTCCGGCGAGAAGACGACATGGAAGTCCTGCCCCTCGACGAGTCCGGAGCGGGCCTCGAGCCGGGGCGCCCAGCGGCCACGGGTCGTCCCGACCGGCAGCGTCGTCTCGTACGCGACCAGGGTGCCGGGTCGCAGGTGGTCGCCGATCGTGTCGGTGGCGGCGTCCATCCAGCCGAAGTCGGGGATGCCGTCAGCATCGACGAAGAGCGGCACGACGACCACGACGACGTCGGCGTCGGGGATCGCTGCCGCGGCGTCCGTGGTCGCGCGGAGCAGCCCCGCGGGGACGACCTCACGCAGGCCGTCGGCGAGCCCGTGCTCGCCGGGGAATGGCTCGGTCGCAGCGTTCACGGCGTCGACCACCCCGCTCGCGACGTCGAGGCCGGTGACGTGTGCACCGGATCGTGCGTACTGGACGGCCAGCGGGAGCCCGATCTTGCCGAGACCGACGACGACGACGTTCATGCTGCTGCTCCTTCGGCGTCCGTGCCGAGCTGCACGGTCTGCTGGATCCGCGAGGACTCGAGGACGGCCTCGGCGACGAGCACCGTCCGGAGGCCGTCGCGGAGGGTGACGATGTCCGACGGCCGCCCGAGCACGGCGTCGCGGAACGCCTCGTGCTCGACCAGGAGCGGCTCGCGCTTGGTGATGGCGAACCGGGTGCTGGCCCCCTCGGACACACCCCGGAACGCGGCGACCTGGTCCCACTCGGTCTGGACGGTGCCGTTCTCGTGGAAGGTCAGGTCGGCGGTCAGGGTGTCGGCGACGAACGTGCCGCGGTCACCGGTGACGACCAACAGGCGCTCCTTGTACGGGGTGAGCCAGTTCACGAGGTGCGAGGTCAGGGTGCCGTCGGCCAGGCGTCCGGTGACGGTGACGAGGTCCTCGTGGGGACGCCCGCTCTTGGTGCCCGCGAGCGCTCCGACGTGGACGAACGGTGACCGGGCGATCCACGAAGTCGAATCGATGTCATGCGTGGCGAGGTCCTTCACCACACCGACGTCGGCGATCCGTGCGGGGAAGGGCCCCTGGCGACGCGTGACGATCTGGTACACGTCGCCAAGCTCACCGGCGTCGAGCCGCTGTCGCAGCGCCTGCAACGCCGGGTTGTAGCGCTCGATGTGGCCCACCGCGCCGACGAGTCCGGCGCGGTCGAAGGCGGCCACGAGGCGCGCGGCAGCCGGACCGTCGACCGCGACGGGCTTCTCGATCAGGGCGTGCACCCCCGCCGCGGCGAGTTCCAGACCGACGGTTTCGTGGTGCGCCGTGGGGACCGCGACGACCGCGGTGTCGAGGCCGAGTGCGACGAGCTCACCGACGGACCGGACGACCGGCACGCCCTGGGCGACGTCGTGCGGGTCACCGAGGGCATCGGCGACGCCGATGAGCTCGACCCCCTCGAGCGACCGGAGGACCCGGGCGTGGTGCCGCCCCATCATCCCGAGGCCGATGACCCCGGCCCGCAGCACGCCGCTCATCGTCCGGCCCCGGCGAGGGTGTTGACGGCCTCGACGACGCGGTCGAGCTGCGAGAGCGTCAGGGTCGGGTAGACGGGGAGCGCGAGGACCTCGGACGCGGCACGCTCGGTCTCGGGCAGGTCGAGGTCGTGTGCGAACGACGGGAGGCGGTGGACGGGCGTCGGGTAGTAGACCCCGGTCCCGATGCCGAACTCGGAGCGCAGTGCGGCCGCGAAGCCGTCGCGGTCGGACGGCACCCGCACGACGTACTGGTGGAAGACGTGCTCGGCTCGGGGGTCGGTCGTCGGTGTCACCACCCCGTCGAGTTCACGGCTGAAGTAGGCCGCGTTCGCCTGCCGCTGTGCGGTCCACCCGAGCACCTTGCGGAGCTGCACACGCCCGATCGCGGCGTGGATGTCGGTCATCCGCGCGTTGAAGCCGATGACCTCGTTCGCGTAGCGCTGCTCCATGCCCTGGTTCCGCAGCAGCCGGAGCATGCGGTCCACCGCGGCGTCGCGGGTCGAGACCATGCCCCCTTCGCCCGCGGTCATGTTCTTGGTGGGGTAGAGGCTGAACGCCGCGGCGTCGGACGAGCTGCCGACGCGCGTGCCGGCCCACCGGGCACCGTGCGCCTGCGCAGCGTCCTCGACGACGAGCAGGTCGTGCTCCTCGGCGATCCGGGCGATCGCGGTCATGTCGGCCGGGTGCCCGTAGAGGTGCACCGGCATGACCGCGCGGGTCGCCGGGGTGACGGCGGCCCGGACAGCCGCCGGGTCCACGCAGTAGGTCAGGGGATCGATGTCGACGAACACCGGCTCGGCGCCGACGAGTCGGACCGCGTTCGCCGTGGCCGCGAAGGTGAACGAGGGGACGATGACCTCGTCACCAGGACCGATGCCGAGCGCGACGAGCGCCAGGTGCAGTGCAGCGGTGCCGCTGTTGACCGCGGTGACCGAGGCTCCGGCGACGAGGACGTCGCCGAACTCGCGCTCGAAGGCGGCGACCTCGGGGCCCTGCGCAAGACCACCCCCCTCGAGGACGGCATCGACGGCGCGGCGTTCCTCGAGGCCGATGAGGGGCTTCGCCGCGGGGATGAGTTCGAGTGTGGTGGTCAACGGATCGCCTCGATCGTGTCGGTGGTCTCGGAGTGGAGGAAGCGGTCGCCGGTCTCGGTGCAGACCAGCGTTCGGTCGTCGACCTGCGCCAGCCGTCGGCCGGTCCGGCTCACCCAGCCGATGCGGCGGGCGGGGACCCGGCGACGAGCGCGTGGTCCGGGACGTCGTGGACGACGACGGCGCCGGCCGCGACCATCGCCCACCGGCCGATGCGGATGGGGGCGACGCAGAGCGCCCCGGCGCCGATCGACGCGCCGTGCTCGACGACGACGGCCGTGGGCCTCCAGTCGTCGGCGTCCTGCACGGAGCCGTCCGGGTTGATCGCCCGCGGCGTGTTGTCGTTGGTGAGGACGGCACCGGGGCCGATGAAGACTCCGTCGCCGACGACCGCCGGTCCGTAGACGAGGGCGCCGTTCTGGATCTTGCAGCGTGCACCGATCTGGACGCCGGCGCCGATCGTGACGCCGCGGCCGACGAGGGTCTCGCTGCCGACGGACGCGTGCGCCTCGACGTGGGAGTCGTCCCAGATGCGGACCCCGGGAGCGACGGCCGCCGAGGGCGACACGACGGCTGCCGGGGCGATGAACGCCGTCGGGAGGGTGGGACTGGGGGTCATGGGTGCGCTTCCGGATCAGGCGCGGCGGGACCTCCGCTGCCGCATCACCATACGATATACCGGTACGACATATCAAGTGTGATGATCGCGAGTGCGATGGGTTCTCACCGCAGCCCCGCCGCCGGACGCCGGTAGTGTCGTCCCGTGCGATGGAGTCGAGTGAACTGGCCCTCCGTTGGCTACGTCTCCCTCGAGGACTTCGACGGCCAGCGCGAACACGTGACCCGGTTGCTCGAGGACGCCCCACCCACGGTCGCCGCGCTCCTGACCGTCAAGTGGACCGACTCGAGGATCGAACGCTGGGTCGTGGAGTCCGCCGACGCCGTCGTCGACCCGGACGCCGACGAGGACGACGTGACGACCCCCGTCGACCTGCCGGGACACGGTGTGCCCGACCCGGTCGTCGTGCACGCCGACATCGTGGTGCGCAACGACGAGGTCCTCGACACCCCGAGCGGCCTGTGGCGCCGCTGGAACCACGCCAGGGTGTCGCTCCGGCTCCGGGACGCCGTCATCGACCCGCCGGGTGTCGATCCCGCAGCACTGCTCGCCGGTGACGCCCACGTCGCCCGGGGCGAACTCGAGTACCTGAACGAGCACGACGCCTGGGAACTCCGCCTGCTGATCTCCCCCGTCGGCGAGGTCGCGATCCGGTTCCGGGGCGTCCGGGTGGCGATCCGGAGCGTCGCCGAGAGCGTGTACGCCGACCTCGAGGCGCGCCCGGCACGCGGCTGGCACGGCCCGGTGCCGGACGGCTGGGTCGAGTGGACGACCGAGGTGGTGCGGGCAGCGGCCTACGGCGACCTCGGCGGACTGCACCTGGCCGACGACGCGAGCGACGTCGACGACGTCGACCCCCGCTGGGGCTTCGCCCCGCTGCACGCCGCCGCGTGGTTCGACCACCCCGAGATGCTCGAGGAACTCCTGCGCCGCGGCGCGACCCTGCAGCTGGAGGACACCGAGGGGCGGACGCCGCTGACGCTGGCGATCGACCGCGACGCGCGACGGGCGGTCGACGTGCTGGTCGGAGCGGGTGCCGACCTGGAGGCCCGTGACGGCGACGGCAACACCCCGATCGTCCGCGCTGCGTGGGGTGGGCACGCCGCGATCGTGCGTGCGCTCGCCACCGCGGGTGCGGACACCAGGGCGCGCGGGTCACGGGGCGCGACGCTGCTGATCGCGGCCGTCGACTCCGGCGACCTCGACACGGTCCGGGTCGTGCTGTCGCTCGACGTCGACCGGGACGCCGTCGACGACGAGGGCTCGAGCGCCGCGGACAGGGCGGAACTGCTCCGCGAGACGGCCGTCGCCGACCTGCTCGCCGCCGCCTGAGCGCTGTCCGCACCACGGCCCGTGGGCCGACCCGTGCCGGACGTGACGAAGCGCGGCGGACGGGAGCAGGGCCTCCCGTCCGCCGCGCGCCTGCGGGGTCGACCGTCCTAGACGGTGACCGACTCGAGGGCGTTCGCCTGCGCGACCCGCCCGTACCAGCGGGCGGAGTCCTTCGGCGTGCGCTCGAAGGTCTCGCGGTCCCACGCGACCAACCCGAACGTCGGGCGGAAGCCGGAGGCCCACTCGTAGTTGTCCAGGAGCGACCAGTGCTGGTAGCCCAGGACCTCGATGCCGTCCTCGATGCAGCGGTGGATGCCCTCGAGGGCGCCCTGCGTGTACGCCTGCCGGCGGGAGTCGTCGGCGGTGGCGATGCCGTTCTCGGTGATCATCAGCGGGACGCCGCCGGAGAGCTCCCACGCGCTGCGGAGCCCGTCGGCCGAGGCCTCGGGGTAGAACTCCCAGCCGGTGAGGGTCGTCTCGACGTCGTCCGTCACTGGCAGGGGCCCGTCCGGACCGATGAACGTGCGGGTGTAGGCCTGCACGCCCAGGAAGTCGTCGCCGGCGGCCTGCTCGAGGTACCAGTCGTCGCGCGGGTACCCGTACTCGCGGAGCATGGCGTCCGCCCCGGGCTCGCCGGACGACTTGAAGGCCTGGGTCGCGATGGTCCACCCCGATTGGAGGCCCGACACCTGTGACAGGACCTCGCGCGACCGCTTGTGGCTGGCCAGCAGGGCGTCGGCGACCCCCAGGTCCGGGTTCGGCAGACCGAAGGCCACCAGGTTGGCCGCGTCCTCGCCGCCGGCGAGCATCGCCGCGATGTTCGGCTCGTTGATCGTGCAGACGTAGCGGACGCCGTCCTGCACCACGGGGAGCGCGGCCTCGGTGTAGCGGGCGAACAGGTCGGCGGCGTCGGGTGCCCGCCAGAAGCCGTCGCGTTCGAACCAGCGCGGCACCGTGAAGTGCATGAGGGTGACGATCGGCTCGATGCCGAACTCGTGGCAGGCGTCGACCATGCGGCGGTAGTGGTCGACCTCGGCACGGCTGACGAACCCGCGCTCGGGCTCGATGCGGGCCCACTCGATGCTGAACCGGTAGGAGTTCAGCCCGAGCTCGGCCGCGATGCGGATGTCCTCGCGGTACCGGTGGTAGCTGTCCGCCGCGTCGCCCGAGGGCTCGACGATGGTGGTGTCCGGCTCGTGCTCGTGCACCCACCAGTTGCTGTTGACGTTGTTGCCCTCGATCTGGTGGGCGGCGGTGGCGGCACCCCAGAGGAAGCCGTCGGGGAACTGCAGCGTGGAGATGATGGTGCCTTTCAGTGCTTGTTCGAGTCAGTGCTGGCTCAGGAATGCGTCGAAGACGGCGACCGTCCCGAGCGGGTTCTCGACCTGGGGGCCGTGGTAGCTCGCGGGAATGACGACGTACTCGGCGCCGGTCTGCTCGGCCATCGCCCGCTGCCACGGGATCGGCCAGGCGTTGTCCCACTCGCCGTGGGCGACGAGGACCGGCAGGCCGGTGGCGCGCAGGGCGTCGGAGGCGTCGGTGTGGTCCTCGAGGATGTGACCACCGGCGACGACGCTGAGCGGGCTCGTCGCGTCGAAGCGGTCGCGCACCATCCGGACGTCGTCGGGCAGCTCCTCGTCGGGCCGGTACGCCCAGAGCGGGTTCGTCGAGTCGAACAGCTGCCGGAGGTTCCCGCCGGTGTCGTGCAGGATCGTCAGCTCGGCGACCTTGCGGTACGGCCACCCGTGCGGCCCGGAGCAGAACTGCACGACGTCGCGGAACGCCGTCGGGTCCTGGAGCGCGGCGGCCCGGACGATCACCCCGCCGAGCGAGTGCCCGACCAGGTGCACGGGGGCACCGTCGTCGAGCAGGCGCGCGACCCGGACGACGTCGGCGGCTTCTTCGTCGAGGGAGTAGTCACGGGGTTCGGTCGGTGCTGCCGAGTCGGCCTGACCACGCCGGCTGATCGCGACCGCGGTCCACCCGGCGTCGCGGAGGACGGGCAGGAAGGTCCGCCAGTCCTCCTTCGAGCCGGTGTACCCGGGGACGATCAGCACGGTGCCCTTCGACACGCCCTCGGGCACGATCCGGTAGGCCGTGAGCCGCCCGACCGGGACGTCGATCCCGACGACGTCGACGCCGTCCGGGGTGGGCAGGTGTCCGAAGGGCGGGACCGTCGGGAAGTCGTGCAGGTTCGTCATGCGCGCAGGGTCCTCCGCGGGTTGGGAACAGCGTCGAGGAGGGCGATCGTGTACGGGTCCTGCGGGTCCTGCAGCACCTGGGCCGTGTGACCCCGCTCGACCACGGCGCCCTCGTGGAGCACCATGATGTCGTCCGTGATGAGCCGCGCACTCAGCAGGTCGTGCGTGATGTAGAGGAGCGAGACGCCCCACTGCTCGCGGAGGTCCTCGAGCAGTGCGAGCACACCGGCGCGCAGCGTCACGTCGAGCATCGAGACCGGCTCGTCGGCGATGATCACCTGCGGGTCGCTCGCGAGCGCCCGGGCGATCACCACGCGCTGCCGCTGCCCGCCGGAGAGCTGGTGCGGGAGCTTCTGCGCGAACTGCTCGACGGGGGTGAGCCCGACCGTCTCGAGCAGCTCGAGCACCCGGCGCCGGGCATCGCGGCCGGTGAGCCCGGTGTAGTTCGCGATCGGCCGGGACAGCGTGTACTCGACCGTGTGCAGCGGGTTGAGCGCCGAGTACGGGTCCTGGAACACCATCTGGACCTCGGAGCGGAGGTCCCGCAGGCCGCGCTTGCCGAGGCGGGCGACGTCGAGGTCCCCGAACCGGACCGTGCCGGTGGTCGGCTTCTCGACGCCGGTGAGCAGCTTCGCGATGGTCGACTTGCCCGAACCGGACTGGCCGACCAGGGCGAGCGACTGCCCGGGCTCGAGGGTGAACGACACGTCGCGCACGGCCTGCACCGGCTGCTCACCGCGTCGGGGAGCCGGGTAGGTCTTCACGATGTGGTCGACGACGATCGGGTTGCGGGCGGCACTGCGCTCGCGGGACCCGACGGTGCTGAACGACGAGGTCGTCTCCTGCCGCTTCTCGCCGGCCTCGGCACGGAGCGAGCGGTCCGGGAAGCCCGGCAGCGACACCACCTCGGCGCGGGGGTCGGCGTAGTGCGACAGGAGCATCTGCGTGTACTCGTCCTGCGGGTCGCGGAGGATCTCGCGGGAGCCGCCGTCCTCGACGATCCGGCCCTCGTGCATGACGAGGACGCGCTCGGTGGCCTCGAGGACGATGCCGAGGTCGTGGCTGATCAGGATCGCGGTGAAGCCCTCGGTGCGCTGCAGCTCGATGATGGTGTCCATCACGGCGTGCTGCACGAGGACGTCGAGCGCCGTCGTCGGCTCGTCGAACACCATGAGCTGCGGCTCGAGCGAGAGTGCCAGGGCGATGGAGACGCGCTGCCGCATGCCGCCGGAGAGCTCCCCGGGGAACCGGGCGAGCATCGACGTCGGCAGCTTCACCTTCTCGATGAGCTCCTTCATCCGGGCGTCCCAGCGGTCGCGCGACACGTGGCCGTGCGCCTTGAAGACGTCGATGAAGTGGTTCCGGATGGTGCGCACCGGGTTGAGCGCGTTCATGCCGGACTGCAGCACCATGGCGAAGCCGCCCTGCCGCTGCTGGCGCAGGGCTTCGTCGTCGAGGTCGCGGATGTCCTTGCCCGCGAAGACGATGCTGCCGCCGTTCGTGCGCGCCGGCGGCTTCTGCAGCCGGGTCAGCGCGTAGCCGAGCGTCGACTTGCCGGAACCGGACTCGCCGACCAGGCCGACGAACTCGCCCTTCTTGAGCTGGAACGACACGTGGTCGACGGCTTGGACGGCCGTCTGGCCGGCCGATTCGTAGACGACCGACAGGTCGCGGACGTCGAGCAGGACGGAGGCGTCGCCCTGGTCGTGACGGGCGTCGGACTGGAGGCCCGTGGCGGCGCCGGTGGGCGCCTCCAGGCCGTCTGCCGGGTGCGTTTCTGGCAAGCCGCTCATGCGCGCTTCTCCTTACGGGGCCGTGCGCCGTCGCGCAGCCGCGGGTTGGACACGGCGTCGACGCCGAAGTTGATCAGGGTGAGGCTCATCGCGAGCAGCGCGATGCAGAGACCCGGCGCGAAGAGCAGGATCCACTGCCCGGTGAGGAGCGCGTTCGAGTTCTGCGCCCAGTACAGGATCGTGCCCCAGCTGACGATCGACGAGTCGCCGAGTCCGAGGAACTCGAGGCCCGCCTCGGCGAGGATGGCGCTGGTGGCGGCCCCGAAGAAGCTGCCGACGATGAGGCTCGTCATGTTCGGCAGGATCTCGCGGAACACGATGCGGGTCGCGCCCTCACCGGAGAACTGGGCGGCGGTGACGAAGTCCCGACCGCGCAGCGACTGCGTCTGCGAGCGGAGCACGCGAGCGCCCCACGCCCAACCGGTCACGACGATGACCGCGATGATCACCGCGATGCCGCCGTTCTGCAGGTAGGCGGCGATGACGATCATCAGGGGCAGGCCCGGGATGACGAGGAACAGGTTCACGATGAACCCGATGACCTCGGCGATCCAGCCGCGGACGTAGCCCCAGCTGAGGCCGATCGCGACGGCGACGAGCGTGGACAGGATGCCCGCGACCGCGCCGACCATGACCGAGATGCGGGCGCCGTAGATGATCTGGGACAGGACGTCCTCGCCGGCGGCGGTGGTGCCCATCCAGTGGTCGGGCGTCGCGTCGGCGGACCGGGCGAAGCCGTTCTGGCTGGCGCCGTACGGGGCCAGGAGCGGGGCGAAGATCGCGACGAACACGAAGACGCCGAGGATGATGATGCCGATCCGGGCCTTCTTGTTCGACCAGACGACGCCGAACTGGCGGGCGGCGGCGCGCCACTTGGACGGCGCCTGGGCTGCTTCTTCTTGCGTGCGGACTGCGACTGTGGCGTCCGGGGTGGTGGTGTTGGTCATCGACGCGTCCTCGGGTCCAGGACGCCGTACATGACGTCCACGATGAAGTTGGCGATGAGCACCGACACGGTGATCATCAGGAAGAGGGCCTGCATGAGCGGGTAGTCCTGCCCGATGACGGCGTTGAACAGCAGGTAGCCGATGCCCGGGTAGCCGAAGACCTGCTCGACCAGGACGGAACCGCCGACCACACCACCGAGCGCCAGACCGAAGCCGGTCAGGTTCGGCAGGATCGCGTTGCGGGCCGCGTAGCGGATGGCGACGGTGCGTCCGCGGAGGCCGTTGGCCTCGGCGAAGGTCACGTAGTCGTCACCGAGGGTGTTGATCATCGCGTTGCGCATGCCGATGATCCAGCCGCCGAGGCTCGTCACCAGGATCGTGACCGCCGGCAGCACCGCGTGCTGCAGTGCGTCGCCGAAGAAGGCACCGTTCAGGCCCGGCGTCGTCGTGGCCGAGTAGGCGCCCGTGGTCGGGAACCAGTGCAGCACGTAACCGAGGAAGAACAGCAGCAGCAGGGCGGTCCAGAAGTACGGGAACGTCGACATGAAGCTGCCCGACAGGGTGGGCAGTGAGTCGAGCCAGGTGCCGCGCTTCCACGCCGCCGCGACACCGATCAGGGTGCCGAGGACGAACGCCAGGATCGTGACGACCCCGACGAGGATCAGCGTGTAGGGCAGGGCCTTCGACACGAGGTCACCGACGGGCTGCGGGTAGAACGTGTAGCTCGTGCCGAAGTCGAGGGTGATGACCTGGTGCAGGTAGCTGACGTACTGGTCCCAGAGGTTGCCGGTCGGCACCCCGAGCTGGGCCTCGATCGCCTTCTTGGTGGCGTCGGTGACCGGACCGTTCTGGCTGAGCTTCGCGAGTGCGGCGTCGGCCGGGCTGCCGGGCATCAGGCGCGGGAGCACGAAGTTCAGCGTGACCGCGGCCCAGAGGGTCAGGACGAAGAGGACGAGTTTCTGGAGGATGTACTTCACTTCTGGTCCTCCTGCTCCGCGGCGTCCTGCTCCTGCAGGATCTGCTTGCCGGCGGCGCTGTCGCGGAGCCGGAGCTTCGTGAAGATGAGCAGCGGTGCCGAGTCGTAGTTCTGCGGTGCCATGTAGGGGTCCTTCGCGCTCGGCCAGCCGACGAACTTGCCGGTGTTGAACAGGCCCCAGAGCCCGCCGTAGTACATGCCGATGACGGGGAGCTCGTCGTAGACGGTCTGCTGCAGCTGGTCGAGGATCTCCTGCTGCTTCGCGGTGTCCGTCGTCGCCTTGTACTCGTCGAGGAGCTTCTGGGTGTCGGCGTTCTTGTACCGCTCGTAGTTGTTGACCGTCGACTTGCCGACGGGCTGGTAGAACTCGCTGCTGAGCAGGGAGTTGAACGCCTGGTAGACGTCACCGTTGCCCATGCCGCCCATCGCCATGTCGAACGTGCCGTTGTTGATGTTCTGCTGGTACCCGGCGGGCTGCGGCGCCTGGATCGTCACCTTGATGCCGATGGCCGTCAGTTCGCGGCGGACCTCCTGCGCGGCGCGGAGCCAGTCGGAGTAGCCGTTCGCGGTCATGATCGTGATGGCGAGCTGCTTGCCGTCCTTGACGACCTTGCCACCCTGCACGGTGTAGCCGGACTTCTCGAGGCTGGCGAGCGCCGCCTTCGTGTCCTGCGTGATCATGCCCTTGTCGGGGATGTCCGGGTTGAGGTAGCGCTCCTGGTTCGGCAGGATCAGGCCGGTCTGGCCCGCCGCCGACAGGTTGCCCTCGGACGCGGTCTCGGCGATGGCGTCACGGTCCAGCGCGAGCGAGATGCCCCGGCGGACGTTGACGTCGTTGTACGGCGCCTTCGTGAGGTTCGGGATGAGGCCGATCACACCGCCGGCCGGGAACCACCACTCGTTCGTCTTCGACGCGGCGCCCCAGGTGCCCTTGACGTCGGAGATGAACGAGTACGCCCAGTCGTAGCCGCGGGTGACGGTGTCGAGCTGCGTGTTCGTCGCCGGCAGGATGAGGTGCTTGATGGCGATCTTGTCGGCCTGCCAGTACTTCGGGTTCTTGTTCATCGAGTACTGCTGGTCGGTGTAGTTGCCGAGGACGAACGGCCCGGTGCCGACCGGGTTCGGGTCGCGCCAGGTCGTCGGGTCCTTCACGCCGCCCCAGTGGTCCTCACCGAGGATGTACGTCTGCCCGATGATCGTCAGGCTCGGGACGTCCTCGCTCTTGAGGTGGAAGACGACGTGGTCGCCGTCCTGCTCGATGCTCTTGATGTGCTGCCAGGCGCCCTTGACGTCCATGGCGGGGAACTTCTTGAGCAGGTCGAAGGTGAAGACGACGTCCTTCGCGCTGAACGGCGACCCGTCGGACCACTCGACACCCGAGCGGATCGTCATGTCGATCGTCTTCGCGTCGGGCTGGCTCCACGCGCTGGCGAGCCACGGGTTGCGCTTGCCGTCGAGGGGGTTCACCTCGATGAGGGGCTCGTACATCCACTTGGAGGCCGTGCGGGCGTTCGCGATGTACGGGTTGAAGTTGCGGTCGAACAGCGGGTTGCCGCGGTCCGCGTTGATGAGCATCGTGTCCTTGCCGATGGTGGGATCGGGTTCGGATCGGACCTGGATGCTGCAGCCGGTGGCCACGAGGGCCACTGCGGCGAGGCCGGCGATGGCCGCGACGAGGCGGCCTCGGCGGCGGGGGCCTGGGTCACGCGTGCCGCGCGTGCGCTGTGGGGGAAGCGTCATTGCTCGGTCGACCTCCATGTCGATTCGGTACGTGCTCAATGTATGCGCTTACATCGTGGCGTGCAACTGCGGGGGTTGTTTCGCGGGGCGGCACGGTGCGAGGTGCGCCGACTGGTGCGAGGTTGCCCGCTCTGTGCGCTGCTACGGACTCGCACGGGGCGCGGAAGGTCACACGGGATGCGGAAGGCCGCACGGTGCGGCCTCGCGACGGCACGCACGCCTACAGCGCGGGCGGGCAGCTCTCGCGCAGCAGCACCTCGACGGGCAGGCGCACGGCGCGCGGCGGCCCCTCGCGACGTTCGAGCCGGTCGACGATCGCCAGGACGGCGGCACGCCCGAGCGCCCCCATCGGCTGGTGCACCGTCGTCAGGCGCGGCGACGAGAACCGACCGGCGTCGATGCCGTCGAACCCGGTCACGACGAGGTCCTCGGGCACCCGGAGCCCCCGGGCAGCGGCGGCGTCGAGCACCCCGAGCGCAGACTGGTCGTTCGAGCAGACCACGGCGCGCGGGACGTCGTCGGCCAGCAGCGACACCGCGAGCTCCCGCGCCCGGGCCCGCCCGAAGTCGCCGTGCACGGTGCGCACCGCCGAGGCCGGCACGCCGTGGTCGGCCAGCGCCGCGCGGAACCCCGCCGAGCGCTCCATGTCGTCGGGCGAGTCGATCGGCCCCGCCACGTACGCGAGGGACCGGATCCCCAGGCGCCCGATGACGTGCGACGCCAGGGTCCGCATGCCCGCGGCGTTGTCCACGCTCACCGAGTCGAACCCGTGCGAGCGCCGGTCGTCGGCGAGCACCACGACGGGGATGCGGCGGGCGACGTGCTCGAGCAGGTCGTCGGGCACGGTCTGCGCCAGCACGGCGAGCCCGTCGACCCGGCCGGCGACGTCGTTCACGATGACGTCGCGCGACGAGCCCCGCCCGGCGGCGACCATGAGCGCGAGCCCCCGCTGCCAGGCCTCGGTCTCGGCACCGCGCAGGACCTCGTCGAAGTACAGGTTGGACGAGAACGGCTGCGTCACGTGGCGCCGGTCGTCGACCACGCGGACGCCGCCGTCGGTGACCAGGTCCGGCCGCTCGTCGGGTGCCACGTCGAACCCGGGCAGCAGCAGTCCGACGACGCCGGTGCGCTTGCCGGCGAGGGCACGGGCGTTGCCGGACGGGACGTAGCCGAGGCTCCGGATCGCCGCCTGCACGCGGTCCCGGGTGCCCTCGCGGACGGCGTCGGGCGTGCGGAGCACGCGCGAGACGGTGGCGATGGAGACGCCGGCCGCAGAGGCGACGTCGTAGACCGTGGGAGGTGCGGTGCGCTGGTCGGCCAACCCGTGCCTCCCCTTCGACGTCCGCTGGTGCCGCGCCTCGCGCTGTGCGGCCGGACCATCCTAGGCATGCCGTGTGCCGGGAGTTCTCCACACGGTGCCGGAAACGCTTGCGGGACAGCGGGGGTCGCGCGACACTGTTCCGACCTCAGTACGTCCCGTGAGGAAGCGCACCAGCGGGCCGCGTGCCCGCACCGATCAGGTTGCCCACGCACAGGGGAAGGACACGACATGTCACAGTCGACACGTTCCGGGAGCAAGCTCGCACTCCGCGCGAGCCACGACGAGGCCGAGGTGCGCGACGCGCTGCTCGAACGCACGGATTCGATCCGCACGTTCGACGACCTCGACGCACCGCAGGAGACGACGGACCTGCGCTAGCGGCTCGCGCCCGGCCTCCCCCCGGACACGGCCAGGAGGCCCGGGCAGGCGCCCGCAGACCGCTCACGTCCGCGCGCACTCAGCGCTCGGTCGCGCCCACGATCGTCATGCCTGCCCCGCGCAGGCGTCGGCGCTCCTGCGCGATCCAGCTGAGGAGCCGGTCGTTCGTGCCGGCGACGTGGGCGGCGACGAGGTCCGCTGCGCGGTCCGCGTCGCCGTCGCGCACGGCGTCGATGATGGCGCTGTGCTCGTCCCAGGCGGCGTCGCGCGCCTCGGGCGTGCGGACCTCGATCCAGCGCGTGCGCTCGAGCCGCGTCAGGGCGTCGGCGATGGCGTCGGTGACGAACCGGTTGCCACCGAGCGCGGCGAGGTCCAGGTGGAACGTCGACCCCATGCGGATGCCGGCCTGCTGGTCGGGGGTGGGCTGGAGCGCGTCGAGGTGCCCGCGGACCTCGGCCAGCTGTTCGGGGGTGGCACGCTGGACGGCCAACCGGACGGCAGCGGGCTCGAGGATGCCGCGGAGCTCGGCGAGCGAGGCGATCTCGTCGAGGTCGATCGGGGTGACCGTCCACGAACGACCCTCGTGCAGGATGAGTCCCTCGCGCTCGAGCCGCGACAGTGCGGCGCGGACCGGTGTGCGCGAGGCGTGGAACCGTGCCTCGAGCCCCCGCTCCGAGATGCGCTCCCCCGGTGCGATGTCGAGGGTCAGGATGGCCGCGCGCAGGTTGTCGTAGAGCTGGGCCGTCTGCGACACGGGCGCGGCGTCGGTCGTGTCGGTCACGGCGGACAAGCCTAGCGGCGCGACGGCGAGAATGGTATACCGTTCTGGTATACCAATCCGTTCCGCGATGGAACGACGACGAACGGCCGAGACGACCCATGCCCACGACCGACGCCCCGCAGCGATCCACCACGACGCCGCCGGTCTCCGCCCGCGCCTGGACGATGCTCGCCCTCGGGGTCGCGGCCCAGGCGGCGGGGACACTCGTCGTGTCCGCGCCGGCGCTCCTCATCCCCCACCTGCTCAGTAGCGGCACGTCCCTGCCGGCCGCCGGGCTGCTCGCCGCCGCCCCGACCTTCGGCATGGTCCTGACGCTCATCGCCTGGGGTGCGATCACCGACCGGTTCGGCGAGCGCGTCGTCATCGCCGGCGGACTCGTACTCACCACGCTGGCGGTTGTCGGCGCCTGGCTCGCTGCGGGCGACCCGGTGCTGCTCGGGTTGGCGTTCCTGGCCGGCGGCATGACGAGCGCCTCGACGAACGCCGCGAGCGGTCGGGTCGTGGTGGGGTGGTTCCCGAAGGAGCGCCGGGGGCTCGCGATGGGCATCCGGCAGATGTCGCAGCCGCTCGGCGTGACACTCGCGGCGGTCACGGTGCCGCAGCTCGCCGAGGGCTCCGGGATCCGCGCGGCCCTGGTCCTGCCGATCGTGCTGTGCGCGGTGCTCGCCGTCTGCTGCGCGATCGGGATCACCGACCCGCCACGCCCTGCCCGGACCACGGTGGCGACGACGGCGACCGCGAACCCCTACCGCTCGAGCGGCTTCCTGTGGCGGGTGCACGCGGTGTCGGTCCTCCTCGTGGTGCCGCAGTTCACCCTGTCGACGTACGGGCTCGTCTGGCTCGTCGGCCTCGGCTGGTCGACACCGGCGGCCGGGCTGCTCGTCGGCGCCGCGCAGTTCGTCGGGGCGATCGGCCGGATCCTGGTCGGTGGCTGGAGCGACCGGGCCGGATCGCGCGTCGGCCCCCTGCGCATCGTCGCGGTGAGCGCCGCGGTGGTGATGGCGGTGCTCGCGGTCGTCGATGCGACGCACCTGGCCGGGGCCGCGGTGTTCCTGGTGCTCGCGACGAGCGTGACGGTCGCCGACAACGGGCTGGCGTACACGTCGGTCGCCGAGGCGGCGGGGCCGTTCTGGTCCGGCCGGGCGCTCGGGGCGCAGAACACCGGGCAGTTCATCGCGGCGAGCGCCGTGGGTCCGGGCATCGGGGCGCTGGTCGGTGCGCTCGGGTTCGCGGCGTCGTTCGGCATCGTGGCGGTGCTCCCGCTGCTCGCGGTCCCGCTGGTGCCCCGACGCGACCGTTCGCACGACTGACCGTCCGCACGACTGACTGCGAACGGCCCCGTCGGTCCGCTCCGCCCGTCGCGCCCGTCACCCCTGTTCGTGGTCCGCACGCTCGGGGTCGTCCTGGGATTCCCGGCGGCGGTCCTGCATGAGCTCCTTCGTCCGGAGCAGGCGCAGGGCCGTCACGAGCACCAGCCCACCGAGGACGTTGAACAGCAGCGTGTACCCGAACCAGCCGAGCCACTGCCCGGAGGTGATGTCCGCGCCCGACTGGATCGCCCCGAAGACGAGCAGCGAGTCGAGGATCGAGTGGAAGAGCTGCAGCCCGGCGAGCAGGAAGCCTCCGGCGACGGCGGCGACGAGCTTCGCGGGGTCCGAGTCGGTGCCCTGCTGCATCCGCGTCATCAGGGTGATGGTGCTGCCGCCCAGGACCGCCAGCACGATGCTCTGCAGTCCGAACGGCGCGTCGACGTAGTGGTGCGCCGACTCCGAGAGCGTGGCGTGCCACTGCGGGAACGCCTGGACGACGAGCCACATGAACACCCATCCCCCGGCCAGGTTCGCCACGAGGGTGCCGCCCCACAGTCGCACGAGCTGCAGCACGGTCCCCTCGCGGGCGACCACGGCCGCGACCGGCATCAGGAAGTTCTCGGTGAAGAGTTCGCTGTGCGCCAGGTGCAGCGCGATGAACCCGATGCCGAAGGCCAGCCCGGCGAGCAGGTGGCTGTCGGTCTCGGTGAGCACCGCGAGGTACGCCATCACCCCGAGACCGACCTCGAGGCCGCCGAAGAACCCCGTGACGAGGACGGCCCGGGTCGTCCGTTGCAGCCGCTCCGCGCCCTCCTCGATGGTCGCGTCGAAGGACTCCGCGAGTTCGTCCTCCACGGGTGCGTCACTGGTGCCGAGTTCACGTCGGCGGTCGTCGGTCATGGCCGGGACGCTATACGCGGCCGTCGTGGCGGCCCGCAGGATCGCGCCGAGACGGACGGGAGGCCCGGTACCAGCCGGCACCGGGCCTCCCGTCCGTCGTCCGGTCACCGCTCAGGCGGCCGGCACCGCCGGTCCCACCGGCCACCGCAGCAACGCCGCGGCGGGCGCGCCGTTCGGGAGCGACGCGGCGTTCACGAGCAGCAGCTCCGCGTCGGTGAGGGCGACCGCCCGGACGATCGCGCACACGGCCGGGACCGGTCCGATGACCGGTGCGCCCGCCGCCTGCTCGGGTGCCGTGGCGATCCACGGCACCGCTCCCAGCGCGAGCAGGGTGCGGTCGCCGATCGCGGCGGCGTCGATCGCGACGACCGAGGCCTGCGCCTGCTGCAGCGCCTCGACGACGGACCCGAGGCCGGTGACCGTCTGGTTGTCCCCGCGGCCGACGTGGGTGCGGAGCAGGTCCTCGAAGTCGTGCCGGCGGGTCGCGATGACCCGGGCGAGCGCGATGTCGACGTGCTCGACGAGCGCGGTCTCCGACGCATCCGAAGCCCGGGTGTCGACCGGGACCTCGGAGACGACGGCGCGCGCCTCGGTGGACAACTGGTCGAGCAGGAGCCCCCGTGCGCGGATGTCCCCTGCGACCACGATGAGCTTCGGCTGCAGCCGCCGGAAGGCCTCGTCGACGGACGTGGCGACCTCGTTCTGGTTGTCGCGCCAGATCTCCTCGGTGTGGTGCTGCCACCGCAGGTGCGACCAGCCGCCGCCCTGGAACTTGTGGAGCGTGTCGGTGCGGCCCTGCACGCGCTGCTCGTCGCGACGGTCCGGCACGTCGGCGTGGCCCAGGCGGTAGGCGCGGTAGCCACCACCTTCGCGACCGACCTCGACGATCAGGAACGGCAGGTCGAGCGGCCGGTGCGCCAGGAGCGGCAGCAGGTCGGGCACGGGGTCGTGGCCGATCGACGTCGGGGCGTGCATCGCCCCGGGCAGGACCTCGCTGAGCACGAGTTCGCCGTCGTGCACGAGCACGTACCGGCTGACGGGTGCCGGCACACCGGGTGTCTCCTCGAGCTCGGCCATCACCGTGTCGATGACCTCGGCGTCCGCCCCGGCCGACCGCAGCACGTCCTCGGCCTTCCGGCGCTGCAGGGCGGCGAGGTGCTGCGGGTCCTCACGGTCACCGGACGCGTCGACGTAGGCCCACGTCCACGTGCCCCCGCGCTTCAGGCGTTCGGCGATCCCGGACTGCAGGTGCGGGGCGTCATTCTGCGTCAGAGCCATCGGTGCTGCCCTCCCCGGTCTCGGTGCGGTACACGGTCGCGTCGGCTCCGTCGCCGTCGCCGGTGGGCAACGGGTCGGCCCGGTCGGCGTCGTCCTCGGGGAGCACGTCGGTGGTGTCGTCCTGCAGCTCGCCCTCGAGCTCGCCGTCGTAGCCCGACGCGGCGAGGGTCTCCGGGCTGTCGGTGTCGTCGGGGACCGGCTCGGACTGCCGGAACTCCTCGACGTGGGCGTTGCTGCCGTGCCCCTGGACGATGCTCTGCGCCTCGTGCGCGAGCTGCTCGTCGAGTTCGGGGCGATGGGTGGTGTTCCCGCGTTCGGTCATCGCTTCTCCTCCCGGTCGTGCCACCGGCGGCCTTCGCCGTCCGGGGCGTCGGTGTCTGCTCTGTGACCCCACGGTCCGCGCCCGGGCCTGGGGCCGTTCCAAGGTGCGCAGGGAACGCGCAGTGTCGGTACGGTCACGAAACCACAACGGCGTTCGGTTCTGTGATTGGGTGTCGACAACCCCGATCAACGACGAACGGAGTGCGGCAATGGCGCCACGACCACGACCCATCACGAGACGACACCTGTTGGGCTTCGGCCTCGGCACCGCGGCGGCGGGACTCCTCGCCGGCTGTGCGGTCCCGGGCTCGACCAACGTCAACAAGGCGGCCCTCGTGCCCGCCGCGGCCTCGGGTGAGACCGTCCAGCTCACCTACTGGGCCTGGCTCAAGGACCTGCAGAAGGTCTGCGACGTCTGGAACAGGACACATCCGGACATCCAGGTGTCGGCGAACTGGATCCCCGGCGGCAACAGCGGCGGGTACCAGAAGATGTACTCCGCGCTCGCGGCTGGCGGGGGCCCGGACATCGGGCAGGTCGAGCTCCGGCAGATCCCCGAGTTCATGCTCGCGAACGGCCTGGTCGACCTGGCCCGGTACGGCGCGAAGGACTTCGAGTCGAAGTACGACGAGGCCGCGTGGGCGCAGGTGTCGTTCGTCGACGGCATCTACGGCATCCCGCAGGACACCGGCCCGATGGGGTTCTACTACCAGACCGCGATCCTCGAGCAGGCCGGCGGCGAACCCCCGACGACGTGGGACGAGTGGCGTGACCTGGCCGACAAGGTCCGGAGCACCGGGAAGCAGAACTACCTCGAGGTGTTCCCGGTCGCCGACGCGTCGCCGTTCGCCGCGTACGCACAGCAGGCCGGCGCGCGCTGGTTCAAGGTCGACGGCGACGAGTGGGTCGTCGACATGACCGACGACAAGACCCTGATGGTCGCGGACTTCTTCGACGGGGTCATCGACGACGAGCTCGTCGACACCAGTGCCGGTGCGTACTCCCCCGGGTGGTACGCCGCGGCCGCGAGCGGCAAGATCGCCGCGGTCACGAGCGCGAGCTGGGGTGACGCCCTGATCGAGTCGGTGCAGGGCGGCGAGGGCAAGTGGAAGGTCGCCCCGATGCAGAAGTGGGGCGCCGACGGCTTCGGCTCGAGCGCCATCGGCGGTTCGACGGCCGCGGTGCTGGCGAACGCGAAGCACCCGAAGGAGGCGCTCGAGTTCATCACGTGGATGACCACCTCGAAGGAGGGGATCGACGCGATGATCAAGCACTGCGGCATCGGCTGGTCGCCCGCCGTCGACTACATCGGGGCGCAGCGCGAGAAGCCGTCGAAGTGGTTCTCCGGCCAGAACTACAACGAGGACGTCTTCGTGCCGGCCTCGAAGGAACAGAACATCGACTGGTCGTGGTCCCCGGTGACCCAGTCGGCCTTCACCAGCCTGCAGAACCAGTTCCGCCGCAAGCTCACCTCGGGCCTGAAGCTCAGTGACGCCGTGGAGCTCGCACAGCGGGAGATCGTCCAGTCCTTCAAGGACAAGGGCCTCAGCGTCAGGACGGCACGATGACCCAGCAGACCACCACCCCACGGTCCACCGGCCGACCGGCCGGCGGGACGCCCGCGTTCCGCACGAGCACGAAGGCCACGAGCGCGCAGAAGCGTGCCCCGTGGATCCTGCTCGCCCCGTTCCTTGCCCTGTTCCTGCTGACGTTCGTCATCCCGATCATCAGCGCCCTGTTCCAGTCGTTCACCACCGTCGACCGTGAGGGCCTGTTCGGTGAGGACGGTGTGGTCGGCCGGTTCGCCGGGTTCGACAACTACGCGATCGCCCTGCAGGACAGCGGGTTCGTCGCCTCGATCGGCCGCATGCTGCTGTTCGGCATCGTCCAGGTCCCGGTGATGATCATCGCCTGCACGATCCTCGCGCTGCTGCTCGAGTCGGCGAGCGCCCGCTGGCCGGGCTTCTTCCGGGCGATCTACTTCATGCCCTACGGCGTCCCGGGCGTCATCGCCACGATCCTGTGGTCGTTCCTGTACGTGCCCGGCCTGTCGCCGATCGTGTCGCTGCTGCAGTCGATGGGGCTGCAGCCGGACTTCCTCGGAGCCAACAGTGTGCTGTGGTCGATCGCGAACATCGTCACGTGGACCTACACCGGCTACAACATGCTCATCATCGTGGCGCAGCTGAAGTCCATCCCCGGCGAGGTCTACGAGGCCGCCAAGGTCGACGGCGCGAACGCGTTCCAGGTCGCGTGGCGGATCCAGATCCCGCTCATCGCACCGGCCCTGGTGCTCACGACGGTGTTCTCGATCATCGGCACCCTGCAGCTCTTCGCGGAGCCGCAGATCCTGTCGACCGTCGCCCCGGCGATCGACACCGAGTACACGCCGAACTACGCCGCCTACACGAACGCGTTCGCGTTCAACGAGTACGGCGTCGCGAGTGCGCAGGCGGTCATCATCGCGCTGGCCGCGTTCATCCTGTCGTTCACGTTCCTCGCGCTGACGAACCGACCACCCAAGGACGAACGCGACCGCCGCAAGCGCGCACGGCGCGACGGCCGGGAGGCCCGCACCGCGCTCCAGACGCGCGCTGCGGCGGGCAGCACGGTCACCACCCAAGCCGCACCGGGCCTCCAGGCCAAGTCCGGTCTGCAGAACGGAACGAAGGGGGCCGACGCATGACCAGCGAAGCCATCGAAGCGCCGGCCACGGCGAAGACCGCCGTCCCCGTGGACACCACGTCGATCTCGGCGCACCAGCGACGGAAGCTCGACCGGTCGCCGCGCTCGCAGATCGTCGTCACGGGGATCCTCGTCGTCGTCGCGCTGTACTTCATCGTCCCGCTGTACTGGGTCGTCATCGCCGCGACGAAGACCACGGGCGCGCTGTTCTCGACCAACGGGTTCTGGTTCGGCGGCGAGTTCGCGCTCTGGAGCAACCTGCAGCAGGTGTTCACCTACGACGGCGGCATCTTCGTCCGGTGGATCGCGAACAGCATCCTGTACTCCGGCGTCGGTGCTGTCCTGGCGACCTACTTCGCCGCGGCCGGCGGGTACGCGCTGGCGAAGTACGACTTCCGGGGGCGCCAGTTCGTGTTCGGCACGATCCTCGGCGGCGTGCTCGTGCCGGGGACCGCGACCGCACTGCCGCTGTTCCTGCTGTTCTCGTCGATGGGCCTGACCGACACGTACTGGAGCGTGCTCATCCCGAGCCTGGTGTCACCGTTCGGGCTGTTCCTGTGCCGGGTGTACGCCGCCGCGTCGGTGGACACCACCCTGCTCGAACAGGCACGCATCGACGGGGCCGGTGAACTGCGGATCTTCCACACCGTGGTGCTCCGGCAGATGACCCCGGCGCTCGTCACCGTGTTCCTGTTCCAGGTGGTCGGGATCTGGAACAACTTCTTCCTGCCGCTCATCATGCTGGCAGACCAGAAGCTGTACCCGATAACACTGGGTCTGAACAACTGGCGCTCGCAGGTCGACCGCCTGCCGGAGTTCTACCAGCTCACCACCGGCGGGGTGCTCGTCTCGGTCATCCCGCTCGTCATCGCCATCATCGTCCTCCAGCGCTTCTGGCGTGGAGGCCTCACGGAAGGATCGGTCAAGGGTTGACCCACTCCGCACTCTCGTCCACCGCACCCGGCTCCGACTCGCGGCTGGCACCCCGTGCCTGGCTGCACACCGACGCCCCGTCCCTGTCGCTGAACGGGGACTGGCGGTTCCGGTGGTCGCCCGTCGCCTCGGTCTCCGAGGACTTCGCAACCGAGGGTGGGGAGGACGACGACCCGGCCTGGGGCGAGCTCCCGGTGCCGTCGCACTGGGTGCTGCACGGCCACGGCGCTCCGAGCTACACGAACCTGCAGTACCCGTTCCCGATCGACCCGCCGCACCCGCCGGAGGAGAACCCGACCGGTGACCACCGCCGCACGTTCGAGCTGCCGTCGTCGTTCGACGGTGCCGGCCGGGTGCTGCTGCGGTTCGACGGGGTCGAGTCGCACTTCCGGGTGTGGCTGAACGGGACGCTCGTGGGGTGGTCGACGGGCTCGCGCCTGGCGACCGAGTTCGACGTCACCGAACTGGTGCGCCCGGGGGCGAACGAACTCGCGGTCCGGGTGCACCAGTGGTCGGCGGCGTCCTACCTGGAGGACCAGGACCAGTGGTGGCTACCGGGCATCTTCCGCGACGTCACCCTGCTCGCCCGGCCCACGGCACCGATCGACGACGTGTTCGTGCGTGCCGGTTGGCGAGCGACGCTCGGCACGGCTGCGTCGGCGGGCACCGCGGCGTCGGGACGGCCGGAGACGGGGACCGGCACGATCACGTTCCCGACGCTCGACGCGGTGTTCCCGGTGCGGTTCTCGGTGCCCGACCTGGGCGTGGACGTGACCTGGGCCACGGCGGACGACGTCGCGCCGATCGAGGTCGAGGGTGTCGAGCCGTGGAGTGCCGAGCTGCCGAAGCTGTACGACGCGACGCTGTCGACCGGTTCCGCTGCGGGCGGCTCGGGCGGTGGCGCCGGTGGCGAGACCGTCTCACTCCGGCTCGGGTTCCGCACCGTGTCGATCGTCGGCGACCGGTTCCTGGTGAACGGTGAGCGTGTGGTGTTCCACGGCGTGAACCGGCACGAGACCCACCCCGTGCGCGGCCGGGTGTTCGACGAGGAGCACGCCCGCGCCGACATGGCGCTGATGAAGCGGAACAACGTCAACGCCATCCGCACCTCGCACTACCCGCCGCACCCCCGCGTGCTCGACCTGGCCGACGAGCTCGGGTTCTGGGTGATCCTGGAGTGCGACCTGGAGACCCACGGGTTCCTGTTCACCGACTGGGTCGGCAACCCCTCCGACGACCCGGCGTGGGCCGAGGCCTACCTCGACCGCATCGCCCGCACCGTCGAGCGCGACAAGAACCACGCGTCGATCGTGATGTGGTCGCTCGGCAACGAGTCGGGCACCGGCCGGAACCTCGCGGCGATGTCGCAGTGGGTGCACGACCGCGACGCCGAGCGCCCCGTGCACTACGAGGGCGACTACACGGGCGAGTACACCGACGTCTACTCGCGGATGTACCCGACGCTGCAGGAGACCGAGTCGATCGGCGGCGGCACCCCGACGCCCCTGCTCGGCTGCGGCCCGGCCGAGGCCGCACGGCAGCGGTCGAAGCCCTTCATCCACTGCGAGTACGTGCACGCGATGGGCAACGGCCCCGGGCAGATCGCCGAGTACGAGGCCCTGGTCGACCGGTACCCGCGGCTGCACGGCGGGTTCGTGTGGGAGTGGCGGGACCACGGCCTGCTCGCGAAGACGCCCGCCGGCGAGGACTACTACGCGTACGGCGGGGACTTCGGCGAGGTCGTGCACGACGGCAACTTCGTGATGGACGGCCTGGTGCTGCCCGACGACACCCCGACACCGGGGCTCGCCGAGTTCGCGGCCGTCGTGGCCCCGATCCGGCTCGCGGTCTCGGACACCACGGTGCTGGTCGAGAACCGGTACCACTCGGCATCGACCGCCGGGCTCCGGCTGTGCTGGACCCTGTCGCGGAACGGCGTCGTCGAGGCCTCGGGGCGCCTGTCCACGGGCATCGTCGCCGCCCGTGAGTCGGCGACGGTCCCGGTGCCCTCCGAGGTGCTCGACGCAGCCACGTCCGAACTCGCACCCGGCGACGAGCTCTGGTTCGACCTGACCGTGGAACTGGCGGGGCCGACCGCGTGGGCGGACACCGGCCACGTCGTCGCACGCACCCAGCGGCTCGTCGCAGCGCGCGCGGCGGACGCACCACGGGCCTCCCGACAGGGGTGGGACGGCGACCACCTGGGTGACGGCACGTTCAACGCCCGTGGCGACCTGGTGTCGTGGAAGGGCCACGAGGTCGCCGGGCCCCGCCTGGAGCTCTGGCGTGCACCGACGGACAACGACAGCCTGGCGTCACAGGGCGGCTACGAGACCGCGGACCCGGTGCTCACGCACGGGGTCGGCGACCCGACCGCTCCCCCGTCTGCGACGCGCTGGCGCGACCGAGGGCTGGACCGGCTGACGCACCGGCTGGTGTCGGTGTCGCGCACCGACTCCGGTCTGGAGCAGCGTGTCCGCGTCGCGGCGGCGAACAGCGGGTGGGGGCTCGAGGTCACGCACCGCTGGACCCTGACGTCCGACGGGCTCGTGCTGCAGACCGACGCCGTGCCGTTCGGCGCCTGGGACGTCACATGGCCGCGGATCGGGGTGCGGTTCGACCTGCCGGCGTCGCTGGCGGATGCGGACGCGACCTGGTTCGGGACCGGACCGCTGGAGTCGTACGCGGATTCCTCGCACGCTGCCCGTGTCGGCCGGTTCACCGCGCCGGTGCGCTCGCTCGGGGCGGAGTACTCGCGGCCGCAGGAGACCGGGCACCGACCCGACCTGCGGGAGCTGTCCGTCGGGCCGTTCACGGTGTCGACGGTCGGGTCGCACCGTGCGGGGTTCACCCTGTCGCCGTGGACCGCGCAGCAGATCGACCGCGCCGAGCACCCGTACGAGCTGCCGACGTCGGACCACCTGTACCTGTACCTCGACGCCGCGCAGCACGGGCTCGGCAGCCGGGCGTGCGGGCTCGACGTGCTGCCGGAGCACCAGCTCTGGCCGCAGGCGTTCAGTTGGAGCGTGCTGCTGGGCTAGGCGGTCACGCGCAAAACACCGGTGTTCGCACGTTGCACACCCGCACCCCGCGGCGTGCAGTGCGAACACCGGTGTTTTGCGTGCGGGAGCTACGCGCCGGCGGACAGGGCGCGCAGGGCCTCGGGGTCGCTCGCGTTCAGGAAGTCGGTCAGGCGCTCGGCCTCACCCGGCTCGTCGATCGCCTCGGCGGCACGGCGCAGGGCGAACAGCGCCCGCAGCACGCCACGGTTGGGCTCGTGCGACCACGGCACCGGACCGACACCGCGCCAGCCGGCCTTGCGCAGGGCATCGAGCCCACGGTGGTACCCGACACGGGCGTACGCGTAGGACTCGAGGGTCGCGCCGCGCGCCCACGCCTCGTCGGCGAGCAGCGCCCACGCCAGGCTCGACGACGGGTAGGACACCACCACGCTGGCGACGGGGGCCTCCGCCTCGATCGCGGCGGTCACCTCCGGCTCGGCGGGCAGCAGGGTCTCGGGGTTCGACGACGGGGTCGGCAACAGGTTCTCCGGCATGCCCCCAGCCTGTCATCCCTTGCGGGTGCCCGTGTCACGGGATTACCGTGGAGGTCACCTCGTCGTCATCGCGGGGCCGCCGGGGCGGGAGACCGACCGGCGGAACGGATGGCGGACACGGGGGTCCCCCGACGGAAGCAGACGGATTGCTGTCGATCACCGGTACCGCTCAGCCCACGCGCTGACACCGTGATCGCGCGCCCCGTCGGGCGCTCCACCGCAACGCGGTGGCCTCGGTGTCGTGCGCCCAGCATCGACACCGGGAGACACCCCCATGCCCACCAGTCCGTCCGTCGTCCTGCACGACGTCACCTTCGCCTGGCCCGACGGCACCGTCGCGCTCGACCACCTCACCGCCGCCTTCGGACGTGGCCGGACCGGCCTGGTCGGGAGGAACGGGGCCGGCAAGTCCACGCTGGTCCGGCTCGCGACCGGCCGGCTCCACCCCACGTCGGGCAGCATCGCGACGTCGGGTCCCGTCGACCACCTGCCGCAACGCCTCTCCCCACCGGCACGGCCTGATCGCCGCTGGCGCGTCGATCAGGAACCGGCGGCGTGGGCCCACGCAGGCGAGGACGACACCGTCGCCGACCTGCTCGGCATCCGGTCGACCCTCACCGCGCTCCGGGCCGTCCTGGCCGGCGACGCCACGCCAGCACAGCTCGAGGCGGTCGGTGACGACTGGGACCTGGAGGAACGGGCCGCCGCGGTGCTCGACCGGGTCGGGCTCGACGGCACCGACCTCGACCGGCCGGTGTCGACGCTGTCCGGCGGGCAGTCGGTGCTCGTCGCCGTCGCCGGGGTTCGGTTGCGCGCTCGGCCGATCGTGTTCCTGGACGAGCCGACGAACAACCTGGACCGCCGGGCCCGCGGGCTGCTCCTCGACCTGGTCGACGACTGGCGCGGCACCCTGGTGCTCGTCAGCCACGACCGGGAACTCCTGGAGCACGTCGACGAGACCGTGGAGCTCCGCGCCGGGGCGATGACGGTCTTCGGTGGGACGTTCAGCGCGTTCGAGGAGCACCTGGCCGTGCAGCAGGCGGCCGTCGAGCGCGAGGTCCGCGTCGCCGATCAGCGGCACCGCACCGAGAAGCGGCAGCGCATCGAGGCGGAGACCAAGATCGCGCGTCGTGCCAAGGCCGGTGAGAAGGCGGGCCGCTCGATGCCGAAGATCCTGGCGAACGAGCAGCGGAAGAGGGCGCAGGAGACCGCCGGCCGGCTCCGCGTCGGGTACGCGGACGACGAAGCCGCCGCACTCGCCACCAAGCGCGAGGCTGAACTCCGTCTGCGCGACGACGAGTCGATCCACGTCACCCTGCCCGACCCGGACGTGCCGGCCTCGCGTCGGATCGCCACCGTGACCGTCCGCGGACGGGACGTCATCGTGCAGGGGCCGGAACGGATCGCCGTCACCGGGGACAACGGCGTCGGCAAGTCCACCCTGCTCGAGCAGCTCGTCGGCGACCCCGCGGCCCGGGAGCACCCGCTGCCCGAGACCACGGCCGTCGCCCACGTCGACCGGATCGCGTACCTGCCGCAGCGGAAGGACAGCCTGGACGACACCGCGACGGTGCTCGACAACGTGCGCCGGGACGCCCCGCACGTGCCCGTCGCCGAGGTCCGCAACCGGCTGGCGAAGTTCCTGGTGCGCGGGGACACCGTCGACCGCCCGGCCGGGGACCTGTCCGGCGGCGAGCGGTTCCGGGTGGCGCTGGCGGCCCTGGTGCTCGCCGACCCGCCGCCGCAGCTGCTCGTGCTCGACGAGCCGACGAACGACCTCGACCTGACGAGCGTCGACCAGCTCGTCGACGCGCTGCGGGCCTACCGGGGAGCACTCGTCGTGGTGAGCCACGACGAGACGTTCCTGGAACGGCTCGAGCTCGACGAACGGATCGAGCTGCGGTGACCCGTCGAGGGACGGACGTCAGCGCCGTCGGGTCGGCCGGATCGCGAGCGACTCGACGGTGCCGCGCTCGGGCAGGTCGACGACGGTGCGGACCGCGGCGGCCACGTCTTCGGGTGCCAGGTAGTAGTCGGTGTCGTAGGACTCCCCGAGCTTCGCCACGAGCTGCCGCTGCATGTCCGAGTCGGTCCGGCCCGGGTGCACGCTCGACACCCGCACGCCGTTCGCCCGCTCCTCTTCGCGCAGGGCGTCGGCGAAGGCCCGCAGCGCGAACTTCGACGCCGCGTACACCCCACCACCGGGGCCCGAGTGGAACCCGGAGCCGCTGTTGATCGGTACGACGATGCCCCGGGCTGCCCGCAGTGCCGGCAGCGCCAGCCGGGTGAGCTCGGCGACCGCGAACACGTTCGTCGCGAAGACCTGCTCCCACACCGCGCGCGGGGTGTCGGCGACGGTGGTGCCCTGCTCGACACCGGCCGAGTGCACGAGGACGTCGAGCCGATCCGGCAGCGCGGGGACCTCGCCCGCGCCCAGGTCACCGACGAACGGCGCCGCGCTCGGCAGCTCCTGGACGAGGGCGTCCACGGCGTCGGCGGACCGGCCGCCCACGAGCACGTGGTGGGTGCGGCCGAGGTCGGCGGCGATCGCGCGGCCGATGCCGCGGGTGGCTCCGGTCACCAGGGCGACCGGACGGTTCTGGAGCTGGTCTGTCGTCACGGAGGCCAGCCTACGGAAGCCGGGCCGGGCCTCCTGTGCGGTCGCGACGACGGCGCAGGACCGTCAGCGCGACACCGGCGACGACCACCAGGCCCACGAGCGCCGCGATGCCCCACGGCGAGCCGGCGAGCGCCGCGACGACCGCCCAGAACACGGCGAGCCCGACCGTCGCGTACAGGAACGCCCATGCCACGCATCCCGGCACCATCGCGATCGTGTACCGCCACCAGGCGACCCGTGCCAGCCCCGCTGCGGCGTTCATCACCGTCTGCAGGCCGACCACGACGAAGCTCACCGTCACGATCGGCAATCCCCAGCGATCCAGCAGCGCCGACCCGCGGCGGACCGCCGGTGACCGCAGCCAGCCGCCCCACCGTGATCGGGACGCACCCGTCACCGCGAGCCGCGCCACCCAGTACGTGGCCTGCGCACGGCAGAACACGATCAGGAAGAGCGCGAGGACGAGCCACCGGAACGGGAGCCCCTCGAGGAAGGACGGCACGCTCGCACCGTAGCGTCCCGACCCGGAGAGCGCCCGTCAGCGCCGATCGGACGAACGACCCTCAGTCGTTGTCGACGCCCTGGCGGATGCGGATGCCCTCGAGCACGTCCTGCGCCCGCTTCTCGTCCTGCTTCTCGATCTGGCGGGTGTCGCGCTCGGGGAGCTGGATGTCCTCCTCCGCACGGATGCCGGCCTGCAGCTCGCGACCCCGCTCGATCTCGGCGTCGAACTCGGCACCGAAGAGCAGGGCATTGTTCGTGATCCAGATCCACAGCAGGAACACGATGACCCCACCGAGGGAGCCGTACGTGGCGTTGTAGTTCGAGAAGTTCCCGACGTAGAACCCGAAGCCGACACTGGCGATGATCCAGATGAGGAGCGCCAGGATCGAGCCGCCGCTGACCCAGGTGAACTTCGGCTGCTTGACGTTCGGCGACCAGTAGTAGAGCACCGCGACGACGATGATCGCGATGACGAGCAGGATCGGCCACTGCACGATGAGCAGCACGGTCGCGGCCACGTCACCGAGCCCGATGACGTCGCCGAAGCTGCGGGCGAGCGGTCCGCTCACCAGCACCAGCAGTCCGACCACGAGCAGGACGACGGTGGTCACCGTGACGCCGAGCATCGTCGGGCGGAGCTTCCAGATCGGGCGGCCCTCGCGGACGTTGTAGATCCGGTTCATGGCACGGCCGAAGGCGCCGACGTACCCGGAGGCCGACCAGAGGGCGCCGAGCAGACCGACGATGAACGTCACCGGCGCAGCGGGCGAGCGGACCAGGCCGTTCACCGGCTCCTTCAGCAGGCTCGCGACGTCACCGCCGCCGACGTTGCGGATCACCTGGAGCAGGGTCTCGATGGTCTTCGCCGGGTCCGACACCAGGCCCAGGATCGACACGACCGCCAGCAGCCCGGGGAACAGCGCGAGCACGGAGTAGTACGTCAGGCTCGCCGCCAGGTCGGTGCACTGGTCGCTCGTGAACTCGCGCAGCGTCTTCTTCAGCGTGTAGACGAGCGTCGGCTTCTTGAGGTCGGTGGGGTTGTCGGGCTTCCGGGCGTCGTCCGGGTCCGGCTTGTGCTCTTCGTGCGCCATGTGACTACCCTCTCGCCTTCACGGCCTGCTTCGACCGCTTGACCGCCTGCTTGCGGTTCTTGTTCGCCCGTCGCTGCACCGCCGCGATGCCGACCTGCTGCTTCACGCGGGCGCGGTGCGCCGGGTCCTGCTCCAGGGCTTCCTCCGCCGCCTTGGCCCGCGCCTTCCGGCCCTTGCGACCTGCCTGCGCCTGCTCCTTCGCCGAGGGGGCGTCGCCACGCGCGCCGAACGGCAGCAACGCGGTGAAGGCCGAGTTCGCCGGCGGCTGGGCCAGGTGCCCGGCGGGGCGGTTCCGCAGCGCGATGCCGAGGACGATCGCCGCGACACCGGTCAGTCCCGTGATGCCCATCGCCACCAGCGGCGTGGGATCCCGGTGCCACCGCTGCTTCGTCTTGGCGACCGCGAGCCGCGTGCGGGCGGGCAGGTCCGCGCGTCGCTTCAGCTCCGTCACGGTGTCCGTGATGCCCTCACGGGTGCGCACGTTGGCGAGTTCGAGCTCGGGCAGACTGTCCTTGGCCATTCCCCATTTCGTACACGTCCCACCCGGGATCGTGCCCAGCAGGCCGCGTCTACCGTGCCGCACATGCTCTTCCGGGACGCCGCCGCGGGGATCCACCGCCTCGAGATCGCACACACCAACACGTACCTCGTCGAGACCGGCGATCGGTTGCTCGTCGTCGACGCGGGGTTGCCCGCCGCGTGGCCGCACCTGCAGCTCGCCGTGCACGACCTGGGCTACACGCCCGACCAGGTCGAGGGGCTCCTGCTCACGCACGGCCACTTCGACCACGTCGGCACCGCCGCACGGATGCACCGCGACTGGGGTACGCCCGTGTTCGTCCACCCGGGCGACCGGCACCTCGCCGCGCACCCGTACTCGTACCGGCCGCAGACGAACCGCTTCGGGTTCGTGGCGCTCCACCCGGGTGGTCTGCGCCCCCTGGGCCGGATGCTGCTGGCCGGTGCGGTCACGGTCGACGGCATCGCGGACACCGAACCGCTGGAGAGCCGCGCCGACGTGCCGGGCAACCCGTGGATCATCGAGACCCCGGGGCACACCGACGGCCACGTGGCCCTGCACTTCGCCGACCGTGACGCCGTGATCGCCGGGGACGCGCTCGTCACCTTCGACCCGTACACGGGCGGGATCGGACCGCGGATCGTCGCACCCGCCGCGACCTCCGACGTCGACACGGCGGTCGCGTCGCTCGACCGGCTCGCGGACACCGAGGCGAAGCACGTGCTGCCCGGCCACGGGCCGGGCTGGTCGCTCGGCGTGCGCCGGGCCGTCGCGCAGGCGCGGCGGGCGGCCGGCGCCGCCTGACGCGGCGACCAGCTCGCGAGTCCACGCGCTCAGCGACACCTCACGGGCGCTCCGACGCGTGGACTGTCGGTGAGCGCGAAACGTCGCAGAAGGGGCGTGCGCGAAAGGTCGCCGACGCGGTGGGCGCGACCAGGGCCGGCCTGGAGGCGCGGTGCGGGCCCGCCCCGCGCCTCCAGGCCGTGGGTGGGTGCGGTCAGGACGGGACGACGACGTCCTCGGGCAGGCCGGACGCCGCGGAGCGGCCGGCGGCTTCCATCAGCGCGAGGCTCCGCAGGTTGTCACGACCGCTCGTCTCGGGGGCGGGGCCGCCCTGCACCGATCGGGCGAACGCCTGCAGCCCGCCCTGGCGGTCGGTGTGCGCGAGCACGGGGAGCTCGACCAGCTCGGCGACGTCGTCCTGCGTGCGGCGGACGGTGACCCGGTCGCCGTCGACCGCGTTCGGTTCACCATCGCGGCTCGTGAACCAGAGCTCGCCGTCCTCGCCCTCGATGCTCCACTCCCCGGCCCAGGCGGTGCGCGGGCCACGGCTCAGCCAGCTGCCGCGGTAGTTGACGACCGTGCCGCCGTCGAGCTCGATGATCATCGAGGCGACCGCTTCGTCCTGGTACTTGCTGTACGCGGGGTAGCTGGCCTTGGCGAAAACCCGGACGGCCTCTTGCCCGGTGATCATCCGGAGCAGGTCGAAGTGGTGGATCGCCATGTCGTTGATCATCGCGTGCGGGAACCGGTAGTGCGGGTACGTCTCGGCGGGCTGGTCGTTGTCCCACTGCCGGAAGTCGACGTTGATCGCGGAGACCTCGCCGACGACGTCCGCCTCGAGCATCTCCTGCACGACCCGCGGTGCCGGGTACCAGCGGTAGTTCTGGCTGACCTGCAGCACCAGACCGAGCTCCTCGGCGCGACGGACCGCGGTGACGGCCTCGTCGGTGGTGTTGGCGAACGGCTTCTCGACCAGGACGTGCTTGCCGGCGTCGAGGGCCTCGAGCGCGAGCGGCACGTGCGTCACGGCCGGGGCGGTGATGACGACGGCGTCGGCCTCCACCGCGGCGAGCGCCTCGGTCAGGGACCCGAACGCCGCGGAGGCCGGGAGCCCGAGGTCGGTCCGCACGGCCTCGAGCGTCGGTGCCGACGGGTCGACGATCCCGACCACCTGCACTTCCGACACCTCTGGGATGGCGGTGCGGGCCCAGTTGCCGCCCCACCCTCCGAGACCGACGTGGATGATCCGGACGCTCATGCGCGCACTCCTTCGTGACTGCCGTCGTGACTGGTGACGCACCACGGACGCCGCGGTGCGTGCGTCCAGTCTGTCAGTGCGTGAAGGCGTACGCGATGAGTGCCATCGTGACGATGAAGCCCGCCAGGTAGTTGATCCAGAGGAAGCGCTTCCACCCGGCGTTCGCGGCCTCGGCGCCCTGGTCGGTGATGTTCCACCACGGCAGCACGTTGAGCGCGTACGGGATGACCACGATCGCGGCGATCGGCCCGGGGAACGCCGAGAACAGCAGCGCGACGCCGGCGACCAGGTAGGCGACGAAGGCCAGGCGGACGGTGGCCCGGGCGCCGATCACGGTCGCGACGGAGCCGATGCCGCCGGCACGGTCGGCCAGGACGTCCTGCACGGCACCGAACGCGTGCGAGGCCACACCCCACAGGAAGAACGCGATGCACACGGCGACGAGCTCGCCGGTCCAGTGCGGGCCCGCCAGGGCGAGGCCGTAGATCGCCGGCGAGACGAAGTGGGTGCTCGACGTCAGCGAGTCGAGGAACGGCTTCTCCTTGAACCGCAGCCCCGGTGCCGAGTACGCGATGACCGCGAACACGCTGATCGCCAGGACGAGCCACGACCACGGCCCGTTGCCGCTGACCGCGCCGAGCACCACGAGCGCGACGAGGAAGGGGACGTTCGTGACGACGACGGCCCACAGCGTGGTGCGGTGGACGCTCTTGTCGAGCAGGGCGCCCTCGACGCCGCCCTTGCGCGGGTTGCGCAGGTCGGACTCGTAGTCGAAGACGTCGTTGATGCCGTACATCGCCAGGTTGTAGGGCACCAGGAAGTACACGACACCGACCAGGAACGCGACGAGCGAGAACCCGCCGCCGCCCTCGACGCCGACCCCGCTGCCGAGCAGGTACGCGGCGCCGAACGGGTAGGCGGTGTTCACCCAGCTGATCGGGCGCGACGACACGAACAGGGCGCGCAGGGTCGACGGCCTGGAGGCGGTGCTGGCGTTCACTTCATGTCCTCTGCTGGTGCTGTGGTCGGGCCGAGCGCGGGGCGCGCGCCCGTCCGGTCGCGTGCGCCGGTCCGGTCGCGTGCGCCCGTCCGGTCGAACAGGACCCACAGGCTGGGCAGCAGCACGATGGCGGACATCGCGTAGGCGAGGTCCTCGACCGGGATCGCACCGATCTTCGCACCGCTGATGAGCGAGGGGTCGTAGGCGACGATCCGCAGCGTGACGATGACGTTGTCGAACACCATCGTCATCACCAGCAACGCGACGCCCGCGATCACGGACGTGAGCACCGCGACCCGGCGCCCGACCGCGGGCCGTCGACCCGCCGCACGGGCCCGGCGGGCGGCGACGACGCCGGCGACCACGGCCACAACGGCCGTGACGCCGAAGAACGGCAGGGCCAGGAGCGCGTACGCCCCGGTGCCGTTCACGCCCGCCGCCGATCGGTCGCCCGCTGCACCAGGGGCCGGACGAAGCCGACCAGGTCCATCGTCGAGTAGCAGAGCAGCAGCAGGAAGAAGAGCTCCTCGAGCGGGACCTCGGGCGCCAGGAGCACCCCGGTGAGCAGGTTCTGCGGCCCGATGAAGAAGATGCCGGCAGCGACACCGGCGACGTCCCACACCATGAAGAACGCGACTCCGACGACCATCACGGCCGCCGCCCGCCACGGTGCCCGCCAGAAGAACAACCGGAAGCGGGCGTCCAGCACGGTCATGCCGACCAGGGACACCACCAGGCCGGCGAGGTAGACCCCGGGCATCAGGCGGTCTCGGTCCGGTCCCGCGGAGCCCCGAGGGGCGTCGGCAGCGGCTCGGTGCTCCGGTCGCCGTGGATGCGCTTGAGCAGGACCTCGGCGCTGATCAGGCACATCGGCAGACCGATGCCCGGGATCGTCGAGGCACCGACGTAGTACAGCCCCTCGACCTTCTTCGACGCGTTCTTCTCGCGGAAGAACGCGCTCTGCTTCAGGGTGTGCGCCGGGCCGAGCATCGAGCCGTTCCAGGCGTTCAGGTCGTCGGCGAAGTCGCGCGGTCCGATCGTCCGTCGGACCCGGATGCGGTCGCGCAGGTCCGGCACCCCGGCGCGCTCGGCCAGCACGTCGATGGCACGGTCGGCGATCTGCTCGACCTGGTAGTCACCGGCACCGTCGATGCCGCCCTTGCCGATCGACAGGTCGGCGGGCAGCGGCACCAGGATGAACAGGTTGCTGGTGCCGGGCGGGGAGACGCTCGGGTCGGTCTCGGACGGGGCGCAGACGTAGATCGAGGCGGGGTCCGGCACGTGCCGGTCGTCGCCGAAGATCGCGCCGAAGTTCGCCTTCCAGTCCGCGGTGAACATCAGGGTGTGGTGCAGCAGGCCCGGCGTCGGACCGTCGATGCCGAGGTACACGAGCACCGCGCTCGGCCCCGGGTCCCGCTTCTTCCAGTGGTCGGCGCCGTGGGTGCGGTGCTCACGCTCGAGCAGCTGCATCTCGGTGTGCTGCATGTCGGCAGCGCTGACCACGAGGTCGGCGGGCGCCGTGTGCTGCACACCGTCGCGGTCGCGGTGGACGACCCCGGTGGCGACGCCGTCCTCGACGACGATCCGTTCGACCTTCGCGCCGGCGATGATCTTCGCGCCCTCGGCCCGGGCGACCCGCTCGACGGCGGAGATCACCTCGGTGATGCCGCCCTTCGGGTAGAGGACGCCGTCGGCCAGGTCGAGGTGGCTCATCAGGTGGTACATGCTCGGCGCCGCGTACGGGCTCGTGCCGAGGAACACCGCCGGGTAGCCGAGGATCTGCCACAGGCGACGGTCGCGCACCGCGGTCTCGGCGAAGGTGGAGAGCGGCTCGAGCAGCAGGCGCGCGAGCTTGGGCAGACGACGCAGGACGTCGGGTGCGGCGAGCTTCGTGAGGTCCTGGAAGCTCGTGTAGAGGAACCGGCGCACGGCCATCGTGTAGGTGTCCTCGGCCGACGCGAGGTACTTCCGCATCCGCTCGCCGGCACCGGGCTCGATGGACTCGAACAGCGCGATGTTGGCCTCGGCGTCGGCGCGCAGGTCGATCGGCTCGTCGTGGCCCTCGCTGTAGACGCGGTAACCGGGGTCGAGCTTCACCAGGTCGAGTTCGGCCTCGGCCGACGTTCCCAGCAGCTGGAAGAAGTGGTCGAAGACCTCGGGCATGAGGTACCACGACGGCCCGGTGTCGAACCGGAACCCGTCCTGCTCCCACGAGCCGGCACGGCCGCCGAGCTGCGTGCGCTGCTCGAGCACCGTCACCGAGAAGCCGTCGCGTGCGAGCAGCGCGGCAGCCGCCAGGCCGCTGATGCCGCCGCCGATGACGACCGCGCGGCGTGCGGGCACCTTGCGCCGGGGGGTGGTGGCGACCGTCGTCGGTCGGGAGGCTGTCTCTTA
>NZ_QKTB01000014.1:0-82358 GCF_003234405.1 Curtobacterium sp. MCLR17_045 | reverse complement strand
GGCCGCCACGATCCCCCCGGTCCGGGACGCCCCCGCCCCCACCACCATCACGGTCGACCACGCCGGCATCCGCGCGCCGATCCGCCCCGAGGGGGTCGACGAGGACGGCGCCATGGCGCTCCCGCCCGACCCGGCCACCGCGGGTTGGTACCGGTTCGGTGCCGCACCGTCGTCCACCGAGGGCACCGTCGTCATCGCGGCCCACGTCGACGCGGTCGGCTACGGCATCGGCCCGTTCTCCCGGCTCGGCGACGCCCCGACCGGCACCCGGGTCACCCTGACCGACGCGGACGGTGCCGAGACCGCGTGGCGCATCGACTCCGTCAGCATGCTCGAGAAGCAGGGACTCCCCTGGGGCGAGGTGTTCCGTGACGACGGACCACGACGGCTCGTCCTGGTGACCTGCGGCGGGACGTTCGACGCAGCCACCGGACACTACGAGAGCAACCTCGTCGTCACCGCGGTCCCGGCCTGACCGTGGCGACGATCCGCCCCCTACGATCGGATCGTGGTCGACGACGACCGCGCCAGCGACAGGAAGACGTGACGACCATCCTCCCGGACGACAGCGAGCTCTCGGACGCGTTCCGCGCCGGGGGCGAGCACGCCCTGCGAGCCGTCTACGAACGGTGGTCGTCGCTCGTGTACTCGCTGGCCCTGCGCGCCCTGGCCGACCCGGCCGCCGCGGAGGACGTCACGCAGCAGGTCTTCGTGAAGGCCTGGCAGCGCAGCACGAGCTACGACCCCGGCCGCGCCCCGCTCGGCGCGTGGCTGGTCGGCATCACCCGGAACTGCATCGCCGACGCGCAGAACGAGCGCCGACGGCACGCCAGCGCCGCCGACCCGGACGTGGTCGAGGAGACCACCCCGGCGCCGGAACCGGCCTTCGACCTGGCCGAACGCGCCCTGGTCGCCGGCGAGCTCGAGCGGCTCGACGAGGTCCCACGGCGCGTGATGCGACTGGCGTTCTACGACGACCTCAGCCATCGTGAGATCGCCGAACGGCTCGAACTGCCGCTGGGCACCGTCAAGAGCCACATCCACCGAAGTCTGGCTCGGCTCCGAACACGTCTGGAGGTGATCGAATGAAGCACGTCGACGACGAGACGCTGGCGATGCTCGCGGTCTCCGACCAGGTCGCCGCGGACGACGTCGCCGAGCACCTGGCGTCCTGTGACCGGTGCCGCGACGAGGTGGCCGCGCTGCAGCGGGTCGCCGCGGTGACCCGGGCGTCCGAGGACGTCACGCTGGCCGCGCCCCCGGAGCACGTGTGGGACCGGATCGCGGCCGAGATCGCCCGGACGCCGCAGCAGAGTGCGGCGCCGGCGACCGACCCCGGACGAGCGGCCGAACGCGCATCCGTCGCCACGCCGTCCGACGCGCAGCACCTCGCCGTGGCCCGCCGACCCCGATCCCGTCCGCGTCGTCGCCGTGTCCTGGCGCTGGTGATCGCCGGCGTCGGCGTGCTCGCCGTCGTCCTCGGCATCGGTGTGGCGTCGGGGGTCGTCCCCGGACTCCCCCGCGGCGACACCGAGACCGTCCTGGCGAACACCGAGCTCGCAGCGCTGCCCGGTTGGTCGGGGACGACCGGCCGCGCCGAACTCGAACGTGACCAGGACGGCCGGGTGACCCTGCTCGTCGACCTGCACGGAGAGCGCGGTCGCTCCGGCACCGGTCCGCTGCGCGAGGTCTGGATGATGCGGTCGGACCTCGGCGGACTGGTGAGCGTCGGCTACCTCGACGGCGACCAGGGCCGCTTCACGGTGCCCGACGGCGTCGACACCGCGGAGTTCCCGGTCGTGGACGTCTCGGCCGAGGCCGACGACGGTGATCCGGCGCACTCCGGTGACTCGATCGTCCGGGGCACCCTGACCGATCCCTGAGCAGTGCGGGGCACTGGTGTCCGCGAGCGGGACAACGGTGCGCGCGGCCACGCGGAATCGTACGAGTGGGACTGCTCAACAGACGGCGTTGATTGGTGCCCCGCCTGTCGTGCAGCGCAGGCAGCACTCGACTCCTAGACCGCCGGCTCGGTCAATCGTGCCGTCGCTCGTCCTGCACCAGCCCGATCAGCGCGAGGGTACGCTGCAGCGCAGCCTCGGCTCAGAACCCGCCCGCGGAGTGATCGAGGAGGTCCTGGATGGGGACAGCGCACTCCTCTGGCCCCGGCGGATCGAGCCGGGACTAGGGAGAAAGGGAGAAACACCTCCCCGGCTCGACCCGTACCTGCGTGCCGACGACGTGTCGATAGGCGATCTGCTAGCGCATGTGCTGTCGGCGCCTCAGAGTGCACGTACCGCGGTGCCGGCAGCGGAAAGCCCGTCCGCGATCACCCTGCCGACCCGCCCCGTCGCGCCGGCGATGGCAACGAGTCCCGGTCCTGATGCTTCGGTCATGTCGATGTCTGCCTTCTCTTGGTGACTGCGGCTCGGGCGGGCGCTTCGCGCTCCTTGACGACCGGGATGAGCGGTGGTCGTGGTGCGGCTCAGCCGTTGGCTCGGACGGAGAACTCCTTCCAGGACTCCCACTCCGCCAGTCGGGCGGCGTAGACCTGGGGGACGACAACGGTCGGTGCGGCGCCGAAGAAGACGCGGAGCGGCGGGGTCGGGTTGTCGACGAGCTCCAACATGGCTGCGCCGACGGCCTCGGGCTTGCCCAGCCACTCGACCGGTCGGTTCCTTTCGGCCGCCTCGGCTGCGCGGTGAGCTTCCTCGTACGCCGAGTTCGGGGTGGCGTTGACAGCGCTCGATCCTGCCCAGTCGGTGCCGTACTGCCCCGGTTCGACCAGGGTGACGTTGATCCCGAACGGGGCTACTTCCTGGGCGAGGGCGTCCGAGAGGCCCTCGAGTGCCCACTTGGAGGCGTTGTACCCGCCGAGGCCGGGGAACGCGATGACCCCGCCGATGGTGGAGATCTGCACGATGTGGCCGCTTCCCTGAGCGCGCAGGACGGGCAGCGCCGCCTGCGTGACGTTGAACGCGCCGAAGAAGTTGACGTCGAACTGCTGGCGGAGTTCGGTTTCGCTGAGTTCCTCGACCATCCCGAACAGGCCGTACCCGGCGTTGTTCACGACGACGTCGAGCGTGCCGAAGCGTTCGGCCGCCGCGTCGACCGCCGCGTGGACGGCGGCGGCGTCGGTGACGTCGAGTGCGATGGCGAAGAGGCGGTCGCCGTGGGTGGCGGCGAGGTCGTTGAGTGCGGCGAGGTCCCGAGCGGTCGCTGCGACGCGGTCGCCGCGTTCGAGGGCGGCAACCGTGAACTGCCGGCCGAAGCCGCGGCCGGCGCCAGTGATGAACCAGGTCTTGGAGGTCATGCGTTTGTTCCGATCTGCTGTGTCTGCGGAGTTGTGTTGCGGGGTGTCAAGTTGGAGCGGACTCAACTGGTTGACGAGTTCGTGTCGGTTCGGCTGATGGCCCTGTCTCGGTGTGCACGGACGCGGGCCGCGTTGCCGCAGCGGGCCGACGAGTGCCACTTGCCGGCCCCGTTCTTGGACTGATCGAAGAACGCGACCTGGCAGTCCGGGTTCGCGCACAACTTGAGCCGCGAGAGTGCACCCGTGGCGCGCCCTTCGAGCAGCGCGACTGCGACTTTCGCCTCGATGAAGTCACCGCCGTCGTGCGGCACGGTGATGCCGTTGTCGTCGAGGCGCAGGCGGAGGGCGAGATCCACTGGCTGATGGTGTTCCGCGGGCCCGTCACCGAGCAGTCGCCTGAGGGCTGTCCGTAGGCGACGCAGGCGTTCGAGGGAGTCAACGTCGACGCCGGCCCCGGTGCCGGTGCCGATCGACGCCAGCCAGGTCGTCGCGCTGTCGGTGGATCCCAGGAGGTCAGCCCCGGGGCCGACGCTGACGGTGTTGACGAGGTCCTGCAGGAGCGCGAGGTCACCCGGTGCGGGGTTCGCCTCGTACCGGGTCGTCGCGGTGCCCTCGAGCATCAAGCCGCTCCCCCCAGGAGGGTGAGACCACCGAACCAGACAGGGCTGAGATTGAGGTGGTGAGGGTAGCGGGTGGTCATCTCCTGCAGGAACCGCTCCGGGGTGACACCGTCATCGAGCAGCGCCATGACGTCGCGCAGGTACATCCGGGTTTCGGCGATGGTTTCGGGGCTGTCCGCCAGTGCCCGGTTCTTGTGGCCTGCCACGACGTGATGGGCTCCGAGTGCTTCGATGACGTCGAGCGCTGCGAGCCAGTGCTCGAAGCCGCCACCAGGCCCCTCCAGGAGGTACTGGTGCACCCCGTTGTAGACGCTGTCGCCAGCGACGACGAGGTGCAAGTCCGGGACGTGGAGCACTGTGGTGCCGTCGGTGTCGGTGTGTCCGACCTCGATGGGGAGCAGCCGATGACCTTCGAGGTCGAACCCGTCGGGGCCAACCTCTTCCGCGATGACAGGTGCCTCCGGGATCAGCCCCGGGAAGATCTGGTCCCACAGCTGTTCGCGGCCCGTTGTCGCCTCCTGGTGCATCATCGCGATCGTCTGCTTCGTCGCGACCACCGTCGCCGACGGGAACCGCTCCACCAGGGCGTGCCCACCGAACCAATGGTCACCGTGGCCGTGGGTTGCGTAGATGGACGTCAGTGTCTTGCCGGACGCTTCGACCCAATCACCGACCGCCTTGATCTGCTCGTGGGTGAACGGTGCGTCAACGAGCACCGCGTGCTCCGCCCCGGAGATCAGGACCGTGCTGCCTGGGTTCCACACCAGAGGGCGGCCGTCAGGCAGCCGTGCGTCACCAGCCCACTCCGGTCCGTCGGTCACGAGAACGTCGTAGCTCAATTCACTCATGCGACTCACTGTAACGTACAAAACGGTTTTGCTCGTTACAGAACCTCAAGGAGTTCAATGCTGCCGTTCGGCTCGGCTCGGCACGCACCCGCCCGCGCACCCCCATCGGTCAGGCTGATCGCGGGGCTGCCACAACAGGCCTCACTCACTGAGCATGCCCTCATCGAGCAGGACCCACTTTTCGACATACGGTCGTATGGCGTGATGCGACCGCAGGACCGCGGTCATGCGACCGCGGGCGCTTCGGAACCGAGCGCCGTCAAGACACGACTCGCCGGCGAGGAGCCCCGTGAACCTGTACTTCCGACTTCTTCTGGTGCTTTTCGGACAGCGCTTCCGACGAGGCTTCGACATCCACGGAACCGACAACGCAATCTTCCGTGTGACGGTCGGTGACATCGATGTGTACGGCCACATGAACAACGGCCGCTACCTCACGATCATGGATCTCGGAAGACTGCGGTGGCTTCGACGCACCGGGATCTTCGATCGGACCCGAGCCGAAGGCTGGGCAGCGGTCGTGGCGCAGCAAACGGTGACCTACCGGAGGCCCCTCCGAGTCGGCCAGCGCTTCGAACTCCGCACGAGGTACCTCGGTTCCGACGATCACGGCAGCTACACCGAGCAGATCTTCGTTCGACGCGGAAACCTGCACGCGCACGCCGTCGTGCGGACGAAGTTCTTGACGCGACACGACGGCCCCGTCGTGACCGACGATCTCCGCGCTCTCCTCGACGGGGACGATCTCGTTGTGCCCGGCTGGGTCGCTGACTGGTCCGCTTCCGCTCGCAGCGCCGCGGCCGATTCGCCGTCGTGAGCCCGGCGGCCGCGTGACACAGATCCCGCTCAGGACCGCGGGGTGTCAGTCGCCGGAAGGCCGATCGACGATGGCGTCGGCGTGATCGACTATCCAGTCCATGAGGGGAACGAGTCGAGCTGCCAGTTCGCTACCGCTGTCGGTGAGCGAGTAGTCCACTCGAGGCGGGATCGTGGGCTGCGCGACCCGGTTCACGATCCCGTCGTGTTCCAGTGTCCGCAGGGTCGAGGCGAGCATCTTCTCGCTGATCCCCTCGATGGTGCGTCGAAGTTCCCCCCAGCGCATGCTGCCCGGCTCGAGCGCGAGGAGCACGAGGACACCCCACCGACTCGTGACGTGGGTGAGCACAACTCGCGTAGGACACGCCGCTGGGAAGCGCGCGAACGCATCCGGATTCTGCACGGGCGGTGCAAGGGCCTCCACGATTCCGACATCCATGTAAGTACCTTACAAAAAGGTGCGTACCTCCGTACAGGAGAGTTTCCTGCGATGCTGCGATCACCCGCTGAAGATCGCAGAAGGAGACCTCGTGTCCATCATCGTCACCGCCGCTTCCGGCCAGCTCGGCCGCCTCGTCGTCGAAGCTCTCATCGAACGCGGGGCCGACCCCGAGTCGGTCATCGCGACCTCACGCAACATCACTCGCCTCGCAGACCTCGCGACACTGGGCGTCCGGACCGCCGTGCTCGACTACACCCGTCCGAGCACGATCGCTGACGTCATCGGTGCCGGCGACGTCGTCGTCCTGATCTCGAGCGATGCCGTCGGGCAGCGCGTCGCCCAGCACACTGCGGTGATCGACGCCTCCGCAGCGGCCGGCGCCAGCAGGATCATCTACACGAGCGTCCTGGACGCTGGTCGCTCGGAGTTGATCCTCGCTCCCGAGCACAAGGCCACGGAGGAGGCCATCGCCGCATCCGGCGTCCCCGCCACCATCCTCCGCAACGGTTGGTACACCGAGAACTACGCGACCACGCTCGACATCGCACGGCAGTCGGGTGTGATCACGGCGAGTGTCGGAGACGGCCGCGTCGCCAGCGCCAGCCGACGCGACTTCGCTGAAGCAGCCGCGGTCGTCGCGCTCGATGACGAGACCGCCGGGCGTGTGTTCGAACTCTCCGGCGATTACGCATGGACCCATGCCGAGCTCGCCGATGCCCTCACCGACGTGATCGGTTCACCGGTGCACTACCAGGCCCTCAGCACGGACGAACACGCTGTCTCCCTCCGGGGAGCGGGGCTCGACGAGGGCACAGTCGCGTTCTTGGTGGCCCTCGACGCGGGCATCCGCGACGGTCTCCTCGCCCACACCAGCGGGGAGCTCAAGGCTCTCATCGGCCGACCGACCACCCCGCTCGCCGAGGGCCTCGCAGCCATCGCGGCGCAGTGACCCGCATCCAGTCCCGTCAACCACACACGAGCAGGAGCACAACCATGACCAACGACCTGATCACGCGCACACGAAGCAGCCGCATCGCCCGCGGCGCGGCGGCCGTCGCCGGAGCCGCCCTCCTCACCGGTCTCGTCGTGTCCACGCCGGCAGCGGCCGCTCCCGCAACCCAACCGAAGCCGACCGTGACGGTCGCCGGGAACCGGCAGAACACCAACACGGAACACCGCAACGCCTGCATCGTCCGGACGCTCATCACCCGGACCTTCACCGATCCTGACAGCAGATCCTCCCGGCAGGTCGCGGCACGGTTCGTGTCCCCGAGCGCAGTCACGCACGGCGCAGCAACCACTGCCGGACCGAAGGGTGTCCTTGCCCAGTTCTCGGCGGACCGTACCCGCATCCCTGGTGCTCGAGCAGTGATCAAGCGCACCGCAGCAGACGGCAACCTCGTCGCCGTGCACTGGCAGATCGCACCAGACCCGCGCAACGAACGACGCGGTGATGCCGCCGTCGACCTGTTCCGCCTCCAGCACGGACGGATCGTCGAGCACTGGTCGCTCGAGCAGCCCATCCCGACGGGCACCCCCGCAAGCGGGAACACGAACACCATGTTCAGCGACCTGTACCGGCCGGCACGTCCGACCACCGCGCCGTCGGAACGTCAGGAAGAACGCAACCGCGTCCTCGCGGTGTCGGCGTACAACACACTCTTCCGAGACCACGATGCGTCCGTCCTCGACCGCGCCTTCGACCCCGCGTACTTGCAGCACAACACCGTCGCTCCGAACGGGACAGCAGCCCTCAAGCAACTGTTCGGGAGCGGCGCCCAGTTCCCGGCGCAGCAGTCCGTCATCTCGCTCTCCGACGGTGACATCGTCTGGACCTTCTCCCGCGCGGTCGGGGCGAAGCCCGGCGACCCGCTCCTCGCTGCCGACCTGTTCCGCGTCGACGCCGGCCTCATCCGAGAGCACTGGGATGTCGTCCCCACCAGCTGACCACCGCCCGGGAGGCAGAACCTGCCACCGCGACGAGTTGTCTATGACGACTGCAACCAGTCGGCAAGACGGGGTCTCATCAGCCGATCGCCTACCGGGACAGCGGAGCTAAGGGTGATTCGCTGAGTGCCGTGACGGCCCCCGAAGTGATCCTCGTTCACGGCTTCTACCACCAGCCGCAGCACATGCAGCCACTCCGGGCAGCTCTCGAAGAGCAGGGCGCGATCGTGCACATTCCTCGCCTGCACCGAGGGTCTCTCATCAGCTCCGTCAGCGCAGGATGCCGAGCGCCCGGGCCTCGGACACCGCGGCGGTCCGGGAGCCGACGCCGAGCTTGGAGAACACGTGGACCAGGTGTGACTTCACGGTGGCATCGGTGATGTGCAGGCGTGCCGCAACATCGACGTTCGAGGCACCCTCGGCGACGAGCCGGAGGACCTCGATCTCACGAGCGGACAGGCTGACCCGTGGCGCACGCATCCGCGCCATCAGGCGGCTCGCGACCGCCGGCGCGAGGGCGCTTTCACCGGCGGCTGCGGCGCGCACCGCGGCGAGCAGTTCGTCGGGCGGCGTGTCCTTGAGCAGGTACCCGCTGGCCCCCGCTTCGACAGCGCCCAGGATGTCGCCGTCGCTGTCGTAGTTGGTGAGAACGAGGACGTACGGCGCGGCGTCGGTCGACCGGATCTGCCGGGTGGCGTCGGCACCGGTGCGGTCCTGCCCGAACTGCAGGTCCATCAGCACGAGGTCGGGGTCCAGGGACGCTACGAGCGCTGCGGCTTCGTCGGGTGTCGCGGCCTCCCCGACGACGTCGATGTCGACGGCCCCGTCGAGGAGTGCGCGCAGGCCGGCGCGGACGACGGGGTGGTCATCCGCGATGACGAGTCGGATCACGGGCGACTGACCTCCACTGTGGCGGTGATGGTCGTGCCGTTCCCGGGTGCGCTGTCGATGGTGAGACGGCCACCCAGCTGGTCGACACGTTCACCCATCGCGCGGAGCCCGAACGCGTCGGACGTGCCGGAGCCGGTGCCGACACGGTCGGGGTCGAAGCCGGAGCCGTCGTCCTGCACCCGCAGGGACGCGTGCGTCGCGCTGACGTCGAGGGCGATGTCGACGGTCGTGGCGCCGGCGTGTTGGGCGACGTTCGCGAGGGCCCCCTGGGCGATGCGCAGCAGAGCGGTCTGCACGTCCATCGTCAACTCCGACGCTTCGGCTGCGGCGGTCACGGTGATGCCGAGTCCCTCCCGGTGCCACTGGTCACTGAGGCGGCGTAGTGCCGCGGGGAGTCCGGCGTCGAGGGACGGCGGTGCGAGCTCCCGGATGAACCGCCGGGTATCGGCGAGGCCGTCGGCCGCGGTGGCGCGTGCGAGGCGGATGTGCTCGATGCCCGGCCGGTCGCGGTCGGCTGCTTCGGCGGCGTGGAGGAGCATCTGGATGCTCGAGAGGTCCTGCGCGACGGTGTCGTGGATCTCGCGCGCCAGGCGGGCGCGTTCGGTGAGGACCCCCTGCTGCCGTTCGGTCGCGGCGAGTCGGTCGCGGGTGGCGAGGAGTTCCGCCAGCAGCGCCTCCCGCTCGACGGACTCGCGGGCGAGCGCCCGGTAGCCGAGGCCGATGAGCAACGCGACCCCGGCACCGACGAGGGGCCCGATCACCCCGCCCACGGTGAAGCCGCCGTGCAGGCCCAGGGCGACGACCGCGATCAGGGTCGCTGCGACCACGGCGGCCGGCCCGACGATCCGGGGCAGGACGTGCAGGTAGAGGAAGAACAACGGGAACACCAGGTACGCCGCTTCCGGCACCAGGACGAGCAACGCCACCCACACGACGGTCAAGGCGGTGATCCAGGCCGCTCCCACCACGGCTCGGCGTGCCTCCGGCGCGGCGGCGACACCGGCGCCGAGCAGGTACAGGGCGGCGAACCCGACCACCAGGGCGATCGCCGCCCACATGGTCGGGTCACGGACGACGAGGACCCGGACGACGACGAGTGCCACGAGCGCGGCGAACAGCACGTGCAGTCCGGTGCGGAGCCCGACGAACACGGGCGTGAGGGTGCTGTGTGCCATGTCCGTTGCAGCGTACGGCGGCCACGACCCACCGGACATCAACCAGAAGTCGGACGACAGCAGTCAACCTCCCGGCGATGGCACCGGGACCCGCGACGGCGAGGCTCGTCTGGACGGCAGGGAGCGTCCCCGCCGTCGGGAAGGAACCATCGTGTTCGTCGCTTGGCGCGACCTCCGATCCGCCCGTGGCAGGTTCGTGCTCATCGGGTCCGTCGTGTCGTTGATCACCCTCCTGGTCGGCTTCCTCGCTGGCCTGACCGGCGGCCTCGCCGCGCAGAACGTGTCCGCGGTCCTCGGCCTCCCCGGGAACCGGCTCGTCCTGCAGGAGTCCTCGACCGGGCAACCATCGTTCTCGCAGTCGACGATCGACGCGGCGACGGTGTCCGCGTGGCGGGAGTCCTCCGGCGTCGAGCACGTCACGCCGATCGGGATCGCACAGGGGCGCGCCGCCGTGCACGCCGAAGCCGCACCAGCGGTCGCCGTCGCCCTGTTCGGCGTCCCACGGGGTGCCCCCACATCGACGGTCACCGACCTGGCTCCGAGGTCCGACGACACGGTGGGCCTGTCCGCCGGCGCAGCGAAGGACCTCGACGTCGCCGTCGGGGACGCCGTCACGATCACCGGGACGACCTACCGGGTCGCCACCGTCGGCGGAGACGCCTGGTACAGCCACACCCCCGTCGTCGCGCTCTCCCCGACGGCGTGGGCGTCGACCGACCGGCGCCTCGGCGGGGACGGCGAAGCGACCGTGCTCGCCGTCTCCGGTTCGCCGGACTGGGGCAGCACGGCGGACCGCACGCGCACCGTCGCCGTGTCGCCGCTCGCCAGCCTCACCGCGCTCGAGACGTTCAAGTCGGAGGTCGGGTCCCTCGGACTCATGATCGTGATGCTCTTCGGAGTCTCCGCGCTCGTCGTCGGGGCGTTCTTCACCGTGTGGACGCTGCAGCGTGCCGACGACATCGCCGTCCTGAAGGCCCTCGGCGCCTCCGACGCGTCGCTCGTCCTCGATGCCCTCGGCCAGGCACTCGTCGTCCTGGCCGCGGGCGTCGGGGTCGGGATCGGTCTCGTGGCGGTCCTGGGGGCGCTCGCGAACGGTGTCCTGCCGTTCCTGCTCAGCCCGCTCACCACCCTGCTGCCGGCCGCCGTGATGGTCGTCCTCGGCCTCGCCGGTGCCGCCGTCGCACTCCGCACCGTCACCAGGGCCGACCCCCTCACCGCACTCGGGAGCAACCGATGATCACCCTCGACGACGTCACCCTCACCTTCCCCGACGGCGACTCCCGCATCACGGCGGTGGACCGCGTGTCCCTGACCGCTCCGAGCGGGGTCGTCACGGGCATCACCGGGCCCTCCGGCTCCGGGAAGTCCTCACTGCTCGCGGTCGCGGCGACCCTGATCCGCCCGGACTCCGGGCACGTGTGGATCAACGACGTCGACGCAGCGACCCTGAGCCGGAACGAGGCGACGACGCTCCGCCGCGGACAGATCGGCATCGTGTTCCAGCAGTCGAACCTCATCGAGTCGCTCACCGCTCGGGAGCAGCTGCTCGTCATGGCGGAGCTCGGCGGCGGCCACCGTGACCGGACCGCGGTGCGCACCCGTGCCGATGCGCTGCTGGCAGCGGTCGGTCTCGCCGAGCACCGCGGCAAGCGACCCGCGCAGCTCTCCGGCGGCCAGCGGCAACGGGTCGCCATCGCCCGCGCCCTGGTGAACACCCCGTCCGTCCTGCTCGTCGACGAACCCACCAGCGCGCTCGACCAGGAGCGAGGCGCCGAGATCATGGCGCTGATCGCGCGCCTCACGCACGAGCAGGGCACGGCGACGATGCTCGTCACGCACGATCTCGTCCACCGCGACGCGCTCGACCGCCTGGTCACCGTCGTCGACGGCCGCCTGACCGATGCCTGAGCGTTCGTCCCCCGAAATTCCCAACTGTGACGTATTCGAGACCTCAGGACACGCAACGGGTGTCGATCTTCCACTGGTTTATCTCATGAGCGTGTTAGCGTGGCGCGCATGACCGACACCACCACCGTCGTCTCGCCGGCATCTCCGGCGACCGCAGCACCCCTCCGTGAGGTCGGCGCCCTGATCCGGGGCGCCCGCAAGGGCCGCAGCATGACGCAGGCCCAGCTCGCCGAACGCGTCGGCACCAGCCAGAGCGCCATCAACCGCATCGAGCAGGGCGGGCAGAACCTGTCCCTCGAGATGCTCACCCGCATCAGCGACGCCCTCGACCAGCAGATCGTCTCGATCGGCGGCGCCCCGCAGCGCGCCCACCTGCGCGTGCAGGGCGGCCGGAAGCTCAGCGGCTCCATCGCGGTGAACTCGAGCAAGAACGCCGCCGTGGCACTGCTCTGCGCCTCGCTGCTCAACCGCGGCGTGACCCGGCTGCACAAGGTCGCCCGGATCGTCGAGGTCGACCGCATCATCGACGTGCTCCGCAGCCTCGGCGCGAGCGTCACCTGGTCGGAGGACGGCGAGACCCTCGAGATCGTCGCCCCCGACGACCTGCACCTCGACGCGATCGACGCCGACGCCGCCCGCCGCACCCGCAGCGTGCTCATGTTCCTCGGCCCGCTCAGCGGCCGGTACGAGTCCTTCCGCCTGCCCTACGCCGGCGGCTGCGACCTCGGCACCCGCACGGTCGAGCCGCACCTGATCGCGCTCCGTCCGTTCGGCGTGGACGTCGAGGCGACCTCCGGTTGGTACGAGGTCGACGTCGCGAACCAGGCCGTCCCCACCAAGTCGGTCGTGCTCACCGAGCGCGGCGACACCGTGACCGAGAACGCGATCCTGGCCGCCGCGGCCCGCGACGGCGAGACCGTCATCCGGAACGCCAGCCCCAACTACATGGTGCAGGACCTCTGCTTCTTCCTCGAGCTGCTCGGGGTGCAGATCGAGGGCATCGGCACCACCACGCTCCGCATCACCGGCAAGAGCAAGATCGACGAGGTCGTGGACTACTGGCCGAGCGAGGACCCGGTCGAGGCGATGAGCCTGCTGACCGCGGGCATCGTCACCGCGTCGACCCTCACCGTGACCCGTGCACCGATCGAGTTCCTCGAGATCGAGCTCGCGACCCTGGCCGAGATGGGCCTGCGCTTCGACGTCACCGAGGAGTACGCCGCCGCCAACGGCCGCACCCGCCTCGTCGACATCACGGTGTACCCGTCCGAGTTGCACGCGCCGATCGACAAGATCCACGCGATGCCGTTCCCCGGCCTGAACATCGACAACCTGCCGTTCTTCGTCGTCATCGCGGCCATGGCCGAGGGCACCACGCTCGTGCACGACTGGGTCTACGAGGGCCGGGCGATCCACCTGCTCGACCTCACCCGCCTGGGCGCGAGCGTCACCCTGCGTGACCCGCACCGCCTCGACGTGACCGGTCCGACGCACTTCTCCGGTGCCGAGATCAGCTGCCCGCCGGCGCTGCGGCCCGCCGTGGTGATCCTGCTGGCGATGCTCGCGGCGAAGGGCGAGAGCGTCCTGCGCAACGTCGGCATCATCGCCCGTGGCTACGAGCAGCTGCAGGAGCGCCTCAACTCGCTCGGCGCGTCCATCGAGACGTTCCACGACTGACGCTGAACCCCCGCAAGACACCGGTGTTCGCCGGTTGAACACGCGCAGACCGCGGTTCAGCACGCGAACACCGGTGTTTTGCGTTTCCCCCTGACGGCCCGTCCCCGCAAGTGGGGACGGGCCGTCACCCGTCTGACGGGGTCCCCACGGGCCTCCAGGCCGATGCCCAGGAGCGCTCCATGCGCCGCCCAGCCCGACCGTGCTGGATGGGCAGATGGCCACGAGATCACTCCTGACCGTCCCCCTGCTCATCACCGTCGCGGCCGCCGCGGCGGCCTGGCTGGTGCTCGGCCCCGCCGCAGCGCTCGCCTTCGTCGCCCTCGCGTTCCTCGAGATCGCGATGGCCGCGGACTCGTCCGTGCCGATGGCCGGCATCGCCGGCCGGCTGCACTCCCCCGCCCGGCGGCTGTTCCTGTCGCTCGGGATCGTCGCGGGCGTACTCGCGATGCGCCTGCTCCTGCCGCCGGCCGCCGTCGCGGTCGGTGACGCGACCGATCCGGCCAGCTCGGTGGAGGAAGCCGTCTTCGCGCCCGGTTCGTTCTCCGCGCACCTGGCCGAGGTGCGTCCGGCCCTCGCCGCCTTCGGCGCCGCGTTCATTTGGCAGGTCTTCGCCGAGTACCTGTTCAACACCGACCGCGCGTCCCGCAGGTCGTGGTTGGGCAGCCTGGAGGCGCGACTCGCCTCCGTCGCGCGACCGCGCGTCTGGTCGCTGGTCACCGCTGCGACGGGGGTCGTCGTGACCTCCGTGCTCGTCGGGTCGCGTTCCGGCTGGGCCGCCGGTGCGCTGTTGCCGGTCGCGCTCGGTGGCGTGGCCGGCATCGCCGCGTACCTCGTGTCGAAGCGGACCGCGGCGTGGGCGCTGCGCAGCGGCCCCGGCGGCGGCGGGTCGGACACGGCGTCGATCGGGGTCGGCCGCGGAGCCTGGCGCATCCACCTGTACGCGTCGACGGTCGTGTTCGAGCGGGGGCTCGTCGTGTTCATGCTGTTCGAGATCCTCGACGGCGTGTACAGCCTGTCGGGGTCTGGGCCGCTCGGGTCGGACGGGCTCGGGGCGCTGGAGCAGGCCGCGGTCGCCATCGGGGCGATCGGGGTGGGCGCGGTGTTCCTGGCCCGCCTGACCTCGCGGGTCGACCAGGCTGCTGGGCTGAAGCGGCTTCGGTACCTGAAGGCCGGGGCGGCGTACGTCCTCGGGGTGCTGTCGGTGCTGCTGTGGGCGAGTCTGCTCGTGCCGATCCCGGGCGTCGTCGTGGGGTGGTTCGGGACCGTCGTGATCGGGTCGGCGCTGGTGAGCTCCCTGCCGTGGCGTGCGTGGTGGCGGCGGGTGGTGCGGCGGCCGCGGGCGGTGTGAGCGGCGGGTCGTGACGCGTCGTGCGGTGTGGTGCGGCGCGTCGTTCGGCTGTGCGCGGCGCGTCGTCCGGCTGTGTGCGGCGCGTCGTCCGGCTGTTCTGGAAGGATCCACCGTGGATCGGCGTTGACTGGCGGGTCGGACGACGATCGGAGTGCACGTGCTGGGACCGGAACTGGTGGTCGTGCTCGGCCTTGCCATCGCACTGACGGCGGCCGTGGCCGACCGGATCCGGATCGCACCACCCGTGCTGCTCCTGGTCTTCGGCGCGCTGCTCGGGCTCGTGCCGGAGTTCGCGGACGTCGAGCTCCCCGCCGAGGCCGTGCTGCTGCTGTTCCTGCCGGCGCTGCTCTACTGGGAGAGCCTGACGACGTCGCTCCGCGAGATCCGGAAGAACCTGCGCGGCATCGTCCTGATGGGAACCCTGCTCGTCGTGGTGACCGCCGGTGCCGTCGCCGTCCTGCTGCACCTGCTCGGGATGCCGTGGGGGCCGGCCTGGGTGCTCGGCGCCGCGGTCGCCCCGACCGACGCGACGGCGGTCGGCGTGCTCACGAAGATGCTGCCCCGGCGGAACGTCACCGTGCTCCGCGCCGAGAGCCTGGTGAACGACGGCACCACCCTCGTCGTCTACGGCATCGCGGTGGCCGTCACCGTCGGGACGCAGGAACTCACGTTCTGGGGCGTGTCCGGCATGCTCGTCCTGTCGTACATCGGCGGGGTCGCCGCCGGGCTCGCCGCCGCCTGGATCGGGACGATGTTGCTGCGGCGCGTCGACACCGTCGTGCTCGAGAACCTCGTCACCCTGCTCGTGCCCTTCGCAGCCTTCCTGGCCGCCGAGGCCATCGGTGCCTCCGGCGTGCTCGCCGTCGTGGCGGCCGGCATCGTCGTCAGCCAGGTCGGCCCCAAGCTCGACCGTGCCGAGACCCGCCAGCAGGTGCGCGCGTTCTGGTCGTTCCTGACCTTCCTGCTCAACGGCGCGCTGTTCGTCCTGGTCGGCATCGAGGCGATGGTCGCCGCACGTGCACTCGACCCCGCCGACCTGCTGCGCGGGACCGGCATCGTCTTCGCGGTCGCGGTGCTGCTCGTCATCGTGCGGTTCGCGTTCCTGAACGCCGCGGGCGGGACCATCTGGCTCGTCACCCGACGCACCGGCGGAGAACCCCGCGAGGGCCACCGCGACCGGCTCGTCAGCGGGTTCGCCGGGTTCCGGGGCGCGGTGTCGCTCGCCATGGCCGTCGCCGTGCCGCGCACCCTCGAGTCCGGCGGTGACTTCCCCGAGCGGGACCTCATCGTCTTCGTCACTGCCGGCGTGGTCATCGTCACGATCGTCGGGCAGGCCCTCGTGCTGCCGGCCGTCCTGCGCCGCGCCGCGCTCCCCGAGGACGAGTCCGTCAGCGAGGAACGTCGCTACGCCGAACGCACCGCCATCGAGGAGGCGCTCGATGCACTCCCCCGTCTCGCACGGTCGACCGGAGCCGATCGTGCCACCGTCGATCGCCTGCGGAAGGAGTACGAGGCGCACCTCGACGTGATCGAGGCCCGCGAAGGGGACGACGACGACCACCCCGCGCTGCAGCGGCACGACAACGCGGTCGCCCTCGAGCTCGCACTCGTCCAGCACAAGGCGAACACCCTGTTGCGCCTGCGGGACGCCGACGAGATCGACGACCTGGTGCTGCGTCAGGTGCGCGCCGGGTACGACGCGGAAGAGGCGCGGCTGGACGGCATCGAATCGGTGGCGTCACCGCCCACGTCGTCGTAGGGCGGCCCCGGGCACACCTGGTCGAATCGGGCGTACCCGGTCGGTCGTTCCGATCAGGTATGCCCGTTCCGCGTTCCCATCGCACCGGGAACGCTAGCCTGGCCGCAGTGATCCTCCGTCTCTCTCGGTGACCCACCGGTCACCCAGCACCACCGGTTCGCCCCGCCGACGCGCGGGGGTGGTCTCGTGCGCCCGGACGGGGAACTCCACCAGGAGTTCCCCCGCACCCGGCACACCATCCAGACCACCAGAGGAAGACCACTCCATGACGACCACCGACCGGTCCGCCCTGCGCGCGGACTGCGGCAACTGCTTCGCGCTCTGCTGCACCGCCTTCGGGTTCCAGCGCTCCGCCGACTTCCCGATCGACAAACCCGCCGGCACCCCCTGCGGCAACCTCGCTGACGACTTCTCCTGCACCATCCACCAGGCGCTGCGGCCGCGCGGGTTCCGGGGCTGCACCGTCTTCGACTGCTCCGGTGCTGGCCAGTACGTGTCCCAGACCCTCTACGACGGGGTCAGTTGGCGTGACCACCCGGACTCCCGCGCGGAGATGTTCCGGGTGTTCCCGATCGTCCGCAGGTTGCACGAGATGCTCTGGCACCTCGCCGAGGCACAGGACCGTGCGGTGACCCCGGACTCAGCAGACGACGCTGCCCTGCTCGCGCAGGAGATCCACCGCAGCCTCGACGCCGGTCGGCCGACGCTCCTCGCGCTGGACGTCGAGCCGCTGCACGCTCGAGTACGCGACGTCCTGATCGAGGTGAGCGCCGAGGTCCGAGGCCGGTACAACGCCGGTGCGGACGACGCTCCGGACGGCCTGTTGCGACCGGGGGCGGACCTCGCCGGGCGCGACCTCCGCGCACGGTCGCTGCGCGGGGCCGACCTGCGGGGAGCCACGCTGATCGCGGCAGATCTGCGCGGTGTCGACCTGTCCGGTGTCGACCTTCTCGGCGCGGACCTCCGGGATGCGCGGGTCGACGGAGCCGACCTGTCCACAGCGGTGTTCCTCACACAGGCGCAGGTGAACGCGGCGCGCGGAGACGGCACCACGGCGCTGCCCCGTGGTGTCGATCGACCGACACACTGGCCGTCCCCGGCCGCCCCGGTTTCTCCCGCGGCGCCGCGCTGAGACCGCGGATCGGCCGGTCAGGGCCTCGCGTCGAACCGTCGGCGGTAGCTCGAGGGTGTGCTGCCGAACGCCACGGCGAAGTTCTGCCGCAGCGTGACCGGGTTGCCGAACCCGCACGCTGCGGCGATCCGATCGACGGGCAGGTCGGTGGTCTCGAGCAGCCGACGAGCCTCGTCCAGACGGCGACTCCGTACCCAGGCCGCCGGGGTGGTGCCGGTCGACGCCTTGAAGGCCCGGACGAAGCTGCGGCGGCTCATGTGGGCCGCCGCAGCGAGTCGGTCGACGCTGAGCTCCTCGTCCAGGTGCTCCACCGCCCAGGCCGATGCCGTCGCCACCGGGTCGTCGCCCCGATGCTGCACGACCGGCCGCTCGATGTACTGGGCCTGCCCGCCTTCGCGGTGCGGCGCGACGACCAGGCTCCGCGCGACCCGGTTCGCTGCCTCGGCACCGAGCCGCGTCCGCACGACGTGCAGGCACGCGTCCAGCCCGGACGCCGTGCCCGCCGAGGTCAGCACGTCACCGTGGTCGACGTAGAGCACGTCGGCGTCCACGGTGACGTCGGGGTGTGCGGCGGCGAGCCGGTCGACCTCGCGCCAGTGCGTGACGGCGCTGCGTCCCGCGAGGAGCCCGGCACCGGCGACCGCGATCGACCCGAGGCACAGACCGACCACGACCGATCCCCGCGCGTGCGCGTCGACGACCGCCCGTTCCGTCGGTGCCGGCAGTCGGGTGCCGTCGTCGGTCCAGGACGGCACCACGACCAGGTCGGCGTGCGCCGTGGCGTCGAGCCCCTGCACGGGACCGAGCGTCAGCCCCTCGGCGGTCCGGACCGAACCGTGCCGGTCGGAGAAGACGACGGTCTCCCAGTCGGCGAGCCCGAGCCGGGTGACCTCGTCGAACACCATCTGTGGGACCGACAGGTGGAACATCGTGATGCCGTCGAAGGCGTAGATGGCGATCCGCACGCGGGACTCCTCCGGTTTGGCCTGGATCCATCGTACCGACGCACGCGTGCCAATCGCACCGAGCGCATCGACGGACGAGGATCGTCGAGTACGCCCACCAACCCAAGGAGCTCTCGTGTCCGATCCCCAGCGCGCCCTCGTCCTCGTCGACATCCAGCTGGAGTACTTCAGCGGTCCACTCGAGGTCCGGTTCCCGCCCGTCCGCGACGCGCTCGCGCAGATCACGACCGCGATCGACGCCGCGACCGCTGCCGGCACGCCGATCGTCGTCGTCCAGCACACCGCCGGTGACGCTGCGCCGGTGTTCAACCCGACGACGGAGGCGTTCGCCCTGCACCCCGAGATCGAGCGACGACGGACACCCGAGTGGCATCAGGTCACGAAGCAGTTCAGCTCCGTCTTCGCCCACACGGACCTGCTCGCCTGGCTGCAGGAGCGGTCGATCGACACGGTCACCCTGGTCGGCTTCATGACGAACAACTGCATCATCGCCTCGGCAGCCGAGGCGGAGGCACTCGGCGTCTCGGTCGAGGTGCTGTCCGACGCGACCGGCGCGATCAACATCGTCAACGCCGGCGGGGCCGTGTCCGCCGAGACGGTGCACCGCACGCTGATGGCGTTGTTGCAGTCGAACCTCGCCGCGGTCGCACCGACCGCGGAGTGGACGTCGGCACTCACCGCCGGAGTCGCGATCCCCGGGGACGCGCTGCCGACGTCGGCCGTCGCGGGAACCCAGCGGTTCCCGGGCTGACATCCGTTCTCATCTATAAATGTATTGCTACTTCTGCATACGTGATCTACGCTGAGGGCATCCCAACCGACGATCAGCAGGAGGTCACCATGGCCGAGCACGAGAACAGCGCAGAGCACACCGTCGCCGAGCACACCCACCAGGACGGCTGCGGCCACGAGACGGTCCAGCACGAGGACCACGTCGACTTCGTCCACGACGGACACAAGCACGCCCAGCACGGCGACCACTACGACGAGCACTGATCTCCTGATCAGAGCAGGCCCGTGATCAGCACCGATCGACGGACCTGCACGACGGCCCCGACGCACCGCGCCGGGGCCGTCGTGTTGCATGCACGTATGCGCGTGCGCTTACATGAGTCCATGTCAGACGGGATCGAAGCAGCAGCCGAACTCTTCAAGGCACTGTCCTCGCCCGCCCGACTCCGGATCCTGTCGGCGTTGATCTCCCAGCCTTCCGACGTCGGCTCCCTCGCCGAAGCGACCGAGCTGTCGCAGCCCCTGGTGTCCCAGCACCTCCGCACGCTGCGGCTCGCGGGCATCGTGCAGGTCGAGCGCATCGGGCGGAACGCGGTCTACTCGCTGCACGACGAGCACATCGCGCACATCGTCGGCGATGCGGTCAGCCACGTCCGCGAGACCGAAGCCGACTGAACCGCCGGCCGCGGGCAGACTTCGCTCAACAGCAGTCGCAGCCGTCGCCCTCGCGCTCCCCCGTCAGCGCCGACACCGGCTGCTTGCACGCGTCACCGCGCCAGGCTTCAAGTCCCTCGCGCACGGCGAACACCACCACGACGAGTCCGGCGAGCGGATCGGCCCACCACCAGCCGAACAGGCTGTTCGCCAGCAGGCCGAGCAGCACCGCCGCCGACAGGTAGCTGCAGATCAAAGTCTGCTTCGAGTCGGCGATCGCCGACGCCGAACCGAGTTCGCGTCCGGTCCGCCGTTCGAGGAGGCTCAGGAACGGCATGACGGCCAGGCTCACCGCGGCCAGGACGATGCCGACCGGACTGTGCTCCGGCGACCGGACACCCGTGAAGGTCAGGACGGCATCGACACTGACCACGACGGCGAGCCCGAAGAACGAGACCGCGATCACCCGCAGTGCCGTTCGTTCCCGGGCCTCCGGGTCGCGCCCGGCGAACTGCCACGCGACGGCCGCTGCCGACAGGACCTCGACGATCGAGTCGAGCCCGAAGCCGATCAACGCGGTGGACGAGGCAACCGAACCGGCGGCGATCGCCACGCCGACCTCGATCACGTTGTAGGCGATGGTCGCCGCGACGATCCACCGGATCCGTCGCCGGAGCACGCCGACACGAGCCGGTGCGAGCGACACCGCGGCCGTGGTCACCGCTCGACCTCGCATCCGTCGTCGTCGGCAACGTCCACCGCGAGCACCACGTCGACCAGGGACTCGAGCGCGCGGGTGAGGTTGCGGTCCGCGATCTCGTAGCGGGTCCGACGCCCCTCGGGCACGGCGACGACGATCCCGCAGCCGCGCAGGCACGCCAGGTGGTTCGACACGTTCGTCCGCGTCAGCTCGAGTTCCTCGGCGAGCCGCGCCGGGTAGCCGGGTTCGTCGAGCAACCGGAGCAGGAGGCGCGCGCGGGTCGGGTCGGAGAGCGCGCGCCCGAGACGGTTCAACACGTCGTGCCGCGAGGCAATGGTCAGCATGCGCTGACCATACATCGGGCCACGCCCAGACCGCCACCGATCGGGACGACGCGTCGCGCTCCCGGGCAGCGTTCGATCTCAGACGTCCCCGAGCCGCCGCCCGGTCAGCGCGTCGTTCCAGCTCGTGCGGCCGCCGGGAGCACGCGACTCGTGCACGCCGTCGTGGCCGCGTGGTCGATCACACCGCCAGCGGTCGAAGACGCTGCAGCATCGGTGGTCGGACTGGTGGTCGGTGTCGTGGTTCTCGCGCATCGCACCGATGAGACGTCACGACGCAGCGTTTCGTCACGAACGGTCGCCGAACTCCCTGCACCACCAACGATGGTGAGCAGGAACGGTCGAGTCCCCCTTCAGCACCCGACCGTTCCTGCTCACCAAGCGACCGCGACGCGACGCGAGACGCGAGCGCAGCGCCCGCGACGCGACGAGCCCCGCGCCTAGCGCTTCAGGTTCGTGAGCTCCTGCAGCACCTCGTCCGAGGTGGTGATGATGCGGGCGTTCGCCTGGAACCCGCGCTGCGCCACGATCAGGTTCGTGAACTCCTGCGACAGGTCGACGTTCGACATCTCGAGCGTCCCCGCCGCGAGCGAACCGACGCCCGCCGAGCCGGGGCCGCCGACCGTCGCGCCGCCCGAGTTCGCGGTGGCGCGGTAGCCCGATGCACCGGTCTTCTCGAGGCCGGCCGGGTTGGCGAACGTGGCGAGGGCGATGCGGCCGAGCGCGAGCGACGCGCCGTTCGAGAACGTGCCGGTGACGGTGCCGTCCTTCGAGATCGAGTAGCCCTGCAGCGCGCCGGCCTCGCGGCCGTTCTGCGAGCCGATCGCCGCGGTGTTGAGCGAGGCGAACCCGGTCAGGTCGCCCATGTCGACCCGGATGCCCCCGACGGCGAGGGTGCCGCCGGCGGTCAGCTTGCCGTCGGTGCCGAAGGTCAGCGAGGTCGTCGCCGTGGTGCCCTGGCCGTTGCGCCCGGTGACGTCCCAGCCGTCGGCGGTGCGCGTGTAGGCGAGGGACATCGTGTGCTTGGCACCCGAGGCGTCGTACACGGTGGCCTCGCGGGTGATGGTCTGGCCGACGGCGGTCTCGGACGGCAGGTTGCCGGCGACGGTGGCGGCGGTGGTGCGGACCGCCGGGGCCGCTGCTTCGAGGGGCAGCGTGATGTCGGACAGCTGGCCGTTCTCGTTGACGACGCCGTTCGTGGCCGGGTAGCCCTGCACGATCTTGCCGTCGGCGGTGACCAGGCGGCCGTTGGCGTCGAAGTCGAACGCACCGGCGCGGGTGTAGACGGTGTCGTTGCCCAGGCGGGTGACGAAGAACCCGTCGCCCGAGATCATCAGGTCGGTGGCCTTGCCGGTGGCCTGCGCCGAGCCCTGCGAGAAGTTCGTGGAGACCCCGGCGACCTGCACGCCCAGGCCGATCTGGGCCGGGTTCGTGCCGCCGATGCCGGTCTGCGGTCCGCCGGCACCCTGGGTCATCTGCGACAGGGTGTCCTGGAACACGGTCGTCGACGACTTGAAGCCGACGGTGTTGACGTTGGCGATGTTGTTGCCGGTGACGTCGAGCATCTGCTGGTGGGAGCGGAGGCCGGAGATCCCGGAGTAGAGCGAGCGGAGCATGGTGCGTCCTTTCGGAGAGGCAGGAAGAGCGAGGAAGAACGAGGGAGTACGAGGAAGAACGAAGAAGGAAAGAGCAGGCGTCAGGATGCCGGAGCGGTGGTGGTGATGCCGGAGATCACGTCGAGAGCGACCTCCTTCCCGTTCACGGTGACCGTGGGCACGCTGTTCGCGTACGACACGGCCGAGGCGGTCCCGGTGACGGACTTGCCCGAGTCGGCGTCGGTGTAGCTGACCTGCTTGCCGACGAGGTTCGCTGCGGCGATGCGCATCTGGAGCGAGAAGTTCTCGTTCCCCGTCGTGGTCTGGTTGGTGATCTGCTCCATCATCGCGAGCTGCGTCTGCTGGCCGATCATCTGGTTGGTGTCCATCGGCGACGACGGATCCTGGTTGCGCAGCTGCGTGACGAGCAGCTTCATGAAGACCTCGGAGTCCATCGTCTGGGACTTCTGGGCGGTGGAGTTCGCGGCGAGGGCCGCGGCCTGCGCGGTCGGGTCGACGCTGCCGGTGATGCCGTCGATGGGCATGGTGCGTTCCTGTTCGTGAGCCGGATCAGGCGAGGACGTCGAGTCCCGCGGTGCGGATGGAGGGCGTGTGGGCGGTGGGCTGCGGACGCGGGGTGACCCGCGCCTCCAGGCCGGGGTCGCCAGGCAGCGCACGCGCGGCCGGGCGCTCGTCCCGACCCGGCGCGTCCTGCGGCTGGTTCTGCGACGACAGGTCGAGCGTGGTGCTCACACCGGTGCCGGCGGCATCGCGACGCAGGTCCGGCAGGACCTGGCGGACGGCCTCGCGGCCGGCGTCCGACGCGGCGAACAGCTCGACGTGCATGCCGTGGGCGGTGACGTGCGCGCGGACCGTGACCGGGCCGAGGCTGTCCGGCACGACCTGCACCGTGACGACGTGCTCGCCGGGGCCGGCCTGCGCGAGTGAGAACACCGGTCGCGCGAGCTGCTGGGCGAGCGGTGCCGGGGCCGGGGCGGTCGCCGCGGCGGGCGCGGCGGTGGACGTCGTCGACATGACGAACGGCGTCTCGCCACCGCGCGTCGGGGCGACGGCCGGGAGGCCCGGATCACCCGGCGTCGACGCCTGCTGCTCCGTCCCGTGGTCGGCTCGGGAGCCGGTGCCGGCTGCCGGGGCGGCGGCCGCCACGACCGGCGCCTGAGGAGGGGTCACGGTGGCGGTGTCGCCGTCGGCGGTGCGGGAGGCGGCGGGGGCCGCGATCGCGGGAGCGGCCGTCGGGGCGGCGGTCGCCGGGGCGGTCGTGGCCGTGGTCGTCGACGCAGCGGTCGTCGCGGGGGTGGCGTCGGCGACGGTCGTCGCGGCAGCGGCCGGAGACACGGTGCCGGCGGGCGTCGCCGCGACGGGCGTCGCGGCGGTGGTCGCCGGGCCCGTCGTCGCTGCGGCAGCGGTTCCCCGTGCCGTGCCCGATGCCGGTGCCTGCTGCGGGGTCGCCGTGGCGGGCGCGGTGGTCGGCGCCGGGGTCGACGGGACCTGCATCGAGGCGTCCCCCTCCCCCGACGGCGGTGTCGTGGTCGTGGTGTCGATTGCTCCGGCGGTCGCCCCTGCGGCCACGACGGCGTGAGGGTCGTCGTCGGGGGTCTCGGCGGCGCGGCTGGCCAGAGCGATCGGTGCGGCCACGGTCACGAGTCCGGCGGCGAGCAGCGCCTGCGCGTCGACGGGCGCTGCGTCGCTCGGCACCGCCTGGTCCGACGCGGACGTGGCCGCAGACGTAGACGGCGTAACGGCGGTGCTCGGCGTCGCAGCCGAGGCGTCCGCCGTGCGGCCGTCGGTGTCGTCCCGCCCGGCACCACCGTCGCCGGCTCGCCGCTCGGTCGCGACGGCGGCGGTCAGTGCCGCATCGAAGGACCCGGCAGCAGCGGGGTCGGACGATGCACCCCGGGTGGAGCCCGGTGCGGTGGGCACGGACGGCTGGGTGGCGATGGTCAGGCTCATGCGGCGCTCCCGGACTGCATCATGGACAGCAGCGCGGCGGTCTGCAGGTCGGTCGCGGAACGCGCTGCCGAGGCGGTCGGCGCGGCGACGGCCGCCGGAGCCGCCTGTGCGGGGACGATCCGGCGGATGGTCGCGATGTCGGCGTCGGAGTACCAGTTGTCGACGATCCGGACGTCCTTGCCGGGGCGCGGCGCGTGCAGCACCTTGCCGTCGCCGACGTAGATGACGACGTGGCCCTCGCCCTTCGGGATGATCAGGTCGCCGGGCTGCGCGTCCTTCAGGGACCCGACCTCGACGCCCATCTTCGCCTGGTCCGGCACGACCCGGGGCATCGTGACCCCGAGGTCCTTGAAGACCGTCTGCACCAGGCCCGAGCAGTCCATGCCCGCGGTCGTCTCCCCGCCGAACACGTACGGCACGCCGAGGTACTTCTTCGCGTCGGCCACCACATCGGCGCCGGTCGCACCGCTGCCGGTGGCGAGGGTGCCGGCACCGGCGTCGACCGAGGTCGCCGGGGCACGGGTGGCCGTCGGGGTCGCTGCGGCGGTCGCCCCGGCAGCGCTCGCGGCGCCGGTCGCGCCGTCGGCGGTCGCGAGGGCATCGGCGAAGGCCGACGATCCCGCGGCACCGCCGGTGGCGGAGGCGCTCGGGGCAGCCGTGGCCGTCCCGCCGCGCAGCGTGTCGATCTGGGACCGGATCTCCGAGATCCGGGAGAGCACCGCTTCGACGCTCATCGTGCACCACCTTCCGTGCGGCGTCGTGCCGCGATCTCGTCGAGGGCGTTCTGTTCGGTCCGGAGTTCCTCGGCCGCCTGCTGCTCGGTGTGCTTGCCCTCGAGCTTCTCGAGGCCGACGGCGGCGCGACGCGCGGCGGTGTAGTCCTGCTGCGCCCGGTCGGCGTCGGCACGGCGGTTCTGCACCACGGCGTCGAGCTCCTCGAGCATCCCGCGGGTCGCGGCACGGGCTGCGGCGACGGCGCTCAGGGTGGCGGCGTCCTGGATGGGCTGGGCGTCCTCGCTGTCGGCGAGGCTGCGGCGTGCGGCGATCCGGGCGTCGGCGGCGTCACGGACGCGCTCGTTCGCGGTGGCCAGCGTCGCGGCGGCACGGTCCTGTTCGGTGTGGCGCAGGCGCAGGAGCCCGGCGAGCGGGAAACGGCGGGCCATCACGACACCCCCAGCTGCTGCACGAGGCCGCCGAGGCGCTGCCAGGACGCGTCGGCCGTGGCCCGCTCGTCCATGCCCTGGCGCAGGAACGCGTCGATCGGTCCCTGGTGGTCGACGGCGGCGTCCACGAGCGGGTTCGACCCGCGCTGGTACGCACCGACGTCGAGCAGGTCCTGGGCACTGGCTCGGGCGGCCATCACCTTCCGCAGCACGGTGGCGGCGGCACGCTGCTCGGGTCGGGTGACCTTCGAGGCGACGCGGGACACCGAGCCGAGGGCGTCGACCGACGGGAAGTGCCCGGTGATCGCGAGCTTGCGGTCGAGCACGACGTGGCCGTCCAGGATGCTGCGGGCGGCGTCGGCGATCGGCTCGTTGTGGTCGTCGCCGTCGACGAGCACGGTGTACATGCCCGTGATGCTGCCGACGCGGTCGGTCCCCGCACGCTCGAGCAGTCCGGCGAGCACCGAGAACGTCGACGGCGGGTAGCCCCGGGTGGCCGGCGGTTCCCCCACCGACAGGCCGATCTCACGCTGCGCCATCGCGACGCGGGTGAGCGAGTCCATCATGAGCACGACGTCCTGCCCGGCATCGCGGAACGACTCGGCGATGCGGGTGGCGACGAACGCGGCACGCAGGCGCATGAGCGCCGGCTCGTCGGAGGTCGACACGACGACGATCGAGCGGGCGAGCCCCTCGGGTCCCAGGTCGTCCTCCAGGAACTCGCGCACCTCACGGCCGCGCTCCCCCACCAGGGCGATGACGTTGACGGCCGCGTCGCTCCCGCGCGCGATCATCGACAGCAGCGACGACTTGCCCACACCGGACCCGGCGAACAGGCCCATGCGCTGCCCGCGGCCGACGGTGGTCAGGGTGTCGAGCACGCGGACGCCGAGCTGCATCGGCGTGTCGATGCGGGTCCGGGCCATCGCGCTCGGGGTGTCGTGGTCGAGCGGGACCCAGGTGACCGCTTCGCCGCCGGGACCCTCGAGCGGGCCGCGGTCGTCGATCGGTCGGCCGAGTCCGTCGAGTACGCGGCCGAACAGACCGGATCCGGTCGGCACGAGCACCGGGCGGCCGGTCGGACGCGCCGGGGTGCCCGCGGTCACGCCGGTCAGGCGGCCGAGCGGCATGCAGCGGACGCCCGAGGCATCGGTGGCCACGACCTCGACCGCGGTCTGTTCGCCGTCCTCGGCGCCGACCGTGACGACCTCGCCCACGCGGGCGTCGAGTCCGGCGATCGTGAGTCCCAGGCCGACGGCGCTCGTGACGACACCGACCCGCTGGGGTGCGGCCCGCAGCAGCGCCTCGTCGAGGCCGCGCGGACGGAGCAGCGTGGCGGTCACCGGTCGGCTCCCGTTGCGTCGACACCGAGGGCGGTGCGGGCGCGGTCGAGCGCCGTGGCGATGCGGGCGTCGAGCATGCCGTCCGGCAGGTCGACGACGGCGTCGCCGTCGCGCAGGGCACCGTCGGCGACGACCGGCACCGGCAGGTCGAGGCCGGCGACGCGCGCGGCGTCCGCCGGGCTGAGCCGGACGGCCACCGGGACCGTGCGGTCGACGGACGCGAGCGCCCGCCGGACGGTGGCCTCGGCGCCGGACGCGATCCGGGCCTCCCGGCTGCCCGGTCCGTCCGGACCGTCGGCGACGGTCGCGTCGTGTGCGGGCCTGGAGGCGCGGACCACGTTGCCGACGATCGCCTCGGCCAGGTCGACTGCTGCACTCGCGACCGACGCCTCGGCGTCCGCCAGGACGGGTGCGACCGTGGACAGCATGGCGTTCGTGGCGGCGTCGAGGACCGCGATCCGGCGTGCCGTGTCGGCCTGCAGCGCGGTGACCCGCGCGGCGTGCTCTGCCACGAGCCGGGCGCGCAGGGCGTCGGTCTCGGCCTGCGCGGCCCGCAGGCCGGCGGTGTACCCGGCCGCGTGCCCGCGGACGTCCGCGCTCGACGCGCGCTCGCGTCCGGCGGGGTCCGCGAGCACCGGGAAGGCGACGCGGTGCACGACGGTGTCAGTCAACGAGCTCGTCCTCCTCGGCGCGGTGCACGGTGACGACGCCCTGGGCCTCGAGTTCGCGCACGGAGCGGACGACCTCGGCGCGGGCTTCCTCGACCTGCGAGACGCGGACCGGGCCCATGGCCTGCAGTTCGTCGTCGAGCAGTTCGCGGTTGCGCTCGGACACGTTCGCGCGGATGGTCTCGACGACCGGCCCGGCTGCGCCCTTCATGGCGGTCGCGAGGATCTTCGAGTCGATGCCGCGCAGCACCTGCTGGATGTCGCGGGACTCGAGCTTCACGATGTCCTCGAAGGTCAGCATGCGGGAGCGGATGTCCTCGGCGAGCTCCGGGTCGCGGGCTTCGAGTCCCTCGAGCACGGCCTTCTCGGTGGCGACGTCCGAGCGGTTGATGATGTCGACCAGGGGCGCGATGCCACCGACGACCTCGACGCTCTCACGCGGCGACACGACGGCCCCGGCGCGCTGGCGCAGCACACCGGCGACGATGCCGACGGCCTCGGGGGTCGCGCTGCCCATGGTGGCGAAGGCCTGGGCGACGTCGGTGCGGACACGCTCGTCGATCCCGGCGAGCACGGCACTGGCCTGCCCGGGGCCCAGGTGGGCGAGCACGAGGGCGATCGTCTGCGGCAGCTCGCCCTCGAGCAGGGAGATGACCTGGCCGGGTTCGGCGTCGTCGAGGAAGTCGAACGACTGGCCGGCGAGGTTCGAGGCCAGACGGTCCATCACGCCGGCGGCCCGCTCAGCGCCGAACGACGCCTCGAGCAGCCCGAGGGCGGTCTCCTTGCCACCGCGCTTCTGCAGCCGGCCGCTCATCGTGATCCGGTGGAACTCCGACAGCGTCTGGTCGACGACGGTGTCCTCGACGCGGCGCATCCGGACGATCTCGGCGGAGATCTCCTCGGCCTCCATCTCGGTGAACTGCTTCATCACCTCGGCGGCGCGGTCGGTCTCCATCTGCATGAGGATGAGCGCGACCTTCTGCGCACCGGTCAGGGCACGGTCACTCGGACCGGAACCGCCGCCGGGGCTCGGCATCAGCGCGCTCACACCGGTGCCCGGTCGTCCAGGAGCCCGCGCAGGAGCTCGGCGGTGCGCTTCGGGTCGCGCTCGGCCAGGGCGGAGATGTCCTGACGGCGGCGCTCTGCGGTGATCTCCTCGGTCGTCAGCACCTCGGTGGGGGCGTCGCCGCCGGGCATCGCCGACAGCACGGCGGTCGGGGCGTCACCGGCACCGAGCGTCGCCCGGTCGTCGACGCCGTCCATTGCCAGGGGCAGCTGGAACGTCTCGCCGGCGAAGGCGTCGAGCTCGCCGAGGTCGACGGCCTCGCGCTCCTGCTTCCGGTTGCGGCGGGCGACGAAGAACATGATCGCGATGACGGCGAGGACGATGCCGATCACGATGCCGGCGGTGCGGATCGACGACCACAGTGCTTCCTGCTGGTCGGCCTTCTGTTGGGCTTCCAGGGCCTTGGCGGCCTGGTCGGAGGCGCTCGTGTCGAAGTCCATCATCGCGACCTTGACCTGGTCGCCACGGTCCTGGTCGACACCCGCGGCGGCGGACACCAGGTCGTTGATGCTCTGCAGGTTCGCGTTCTGCACGGCGTCGGCCTTCGAGTTCAGCGCGACCGAGATGGTCTGCCGGTCGAGCCCGCCCGAGGGGATCTGCGTGGTCTCCGTGGTGTGGTCGACGGCGTTGTTCTTCGTCGCCGACTCGTTCTTGTACCCGTCGTCGCCGGTGCCGCTCGTCGCGGTGCCGTTCGGGACGGCGATGTTGTCCGGACCGAGGACCCCCGTCGCGCCGCTCCCCGCGCCGGAGCCGGCGCCGTACTCCTCGGTGGTGCTCGACTCGTTCAGTGCGACCGGACCCGAGGTCGGGCTCGTGTAGCTCTCGGACGTCCGGGTGCCGGACTCCTGGTTCATCGTCCCGGAGACCACGACGGTCGCGTTGCCGACGCCGAGCGTGGTGTCGAGCAGGTCCTGGATCTTCTTGCTCGTCGCCGCGTCGTAGTCGGCGGCCTGGTCCGCGCCGCTCCCGGTCGCACCGGTGCCGACGGCGGACAGGGTCTGGCCCTTCGCGTCGACGACCGAGACGTCGGTGGGCTGCATGCCCTCGACCGAGGCGCTCGTCAGGTGCACGATGGCCTGCACCTGGTCGGTGCTCAGCTGCGTGCCGTTGTCGGTCGCGATGAACACCGACGCGGTCGGGTCCTTCTCCTCGGAGACGAACACCGACTTCTCCGGGATCGCGAGCTGCACGGTGGCGGTCTGCACGCCGTCCATCGCACCGATGGTCTTGGCGAGCTCGCCCTCCATCGCGCGCTTGTAGGTGACGTCCTGCTGGAACTCCGAGCTCGTCACGCCCATCTTGTCGAGCAGCGAGTAGCCGCCCTCGTTCGACGACGGCAGGCCGTTCGACGCCGCCTTGAGCCGCTCCGAGTACACCTGCGCCTGCGGCACGAGGATCGTCGCGCCGCCGTCGGTGAGCTGGAACGGCACACCGTCGGTCTGCAGCTGGTCCGTGATGGAGCTCGCGTCGGCCGCGGCGAGTCCGGTGAAGAGCGGGGCGTAGGACGCCTTGCCGAGCCAGGACGCGAGGGCGATCCCACCGAGCACGAGCGCCGCGATCGCCAGGATCGCGATGGTGCGCTGGGCGGCGGAGAAGCCCTTCACGTAGGCGCTGAGGCGCGCGAAGACGTTCTTGACGGCGACGGGCATCAGGCCTGCATCCTCATGATCTCGTTGAAGGCGTCGACGCCCTTGTTGCGGACGGCGGAGACGAGCTCGAGCGTGACCTGCGCGCGGGTGGCGGCGATCGTGGCGTCGTGGATGTCGTCGAGGTTGCCGGTCACGGCCTTGAGGGCGAGGGTCTTCGAGTCGCTCTGCAGCGACTGCAGCCCGTCGACGGCGTTGCCGAGGCTCGCGGCGAACCCGCTGCCGTCGGTCGTCGCCCCGGCGGCACCGGTCGCGTTCGTGCTGTCGCTGGACGTCCCCGAGACACTCGTCAGGGCGTTCGTCATCGCGTTGGTGGTCACACCGTTCACGGCGTCGATGGGCATCAGTTCTTCCCGATCTGCAGTGCCGCCTCGTAGGCGGTCTTGGCACGGTCGACCACGGCGGCGTTCGCCTGGTAGCCGCGCTGGGCCATGATGAGGTCCGCCATCTGCGTGCCGAGGTCGATGTCGGGCATGCGGACGTAGCCCTCCTCGTTCGCGAGCGGGTTGTCCGGGTCGTAGGTCACACGGCCGGCGGCGCTGCCGAACGCAGCGCCCTTGACGTAGGCGCCGGAGACGCCGGCACCCTCCTGCACCTCGACGTAGCGCGCCTGGAACGCGGTGTCGTCCATGGACTTCACGGTGTTCGCGTTGGCGATGTTGTCCGAGACGGCGTCGAGCCACTTCCGGTGCACGGTCAGGCCGGTGCTCGCGATGCCGATCGCGTCGAAGGTCGTCACGAGTTCGTCCGCATCGCCGCACGGACGCTGGTGAGCTCGGAGTTCATCGCCTGCGTGGCGAACTGGTACCGCAGCACGGTGTCGATGTTCGACAGCGTCTCCTCGTCGAGGTTGACGTTGTTGCCGTTCGTGTTCGTCGGCTCGAGGCTGCGCGCCATCGTCGGCGTGGTGGCGCCGTCGCCGTCCACGATCGACTTCGCCAGGGCGTCCTCGAACTGGACCTTCTCGGCGTGGTAGTTCGTCGTGTTGATGTTCGCGATGTTGTTCGCGATCACCTTCTGGCGCATCGACAGGCCGTCGAGTGCGCTCTGCAGCGCGACGCTCGTCACGGAATCGAACACGGGGGTCCCCTCGTCAGGCGTCGTCGGTGCGACGTCGCCGTGCGGTGGTGGCCGATCCCTGGCCGAACTGGTGAGCGATCCGTGCTCGTGTGGCGCTATCGGAGCCCGTCGTCCGCCGCGTTAGGCGTCGCCCCGAACGGGGGGCGGTGGGCGCGCGAGTGCGGGTGCGGGCCGGTGTCGCTCGTTGCGCGCGCGGTCGGTTGCACGCGCGCGGGAGCGACACAGTCGACGTCGTACGACGACGACATCGTCGCCCCGTGCACGCGCCACCAGTTGCCCGCGCGCGGAAGCGACGAAGCCGAGGTCGTACGACAACGACGACGTCGCCCGTGACGCGCGCCGGCAGTTGCACCCGCGCACGAACGACAGGGTCGCCGTCGTACGACGACGACATCGTCGCTTCGTGCAGACGCTGCAGGTTGCGGACGCGGACAGTTGCACGCGCGAGAGAGCGGCAGGGTCGCCGTCGTACGACGACGACATCGTCGCTCGGGGGCGCAGGTCAGGCGGAAGCGTCGAGGTACACGGAGCCGCGGGGCTCGCGCGTGGCGTCGACGGCGCGCAGGGCACCGAGGTGCTCCAGCGTCGAGCGGCGGTCCGCCTCGAGCACCGTCATGCGGTCCCGCTGCGCGGCGAGCAGCCGGGAGGCCCGTCCCACCAGGTCACGCGGCAGCGGTCCCAGCCCGGCCGGCTCCGACCACCCGGCCACGGCCGTGGAGTCGGCCGCCTGCCCGGCGGCGTCGTGCTCCAGGGACGTGAGCAGGGCCTCCCATGCGGCTCGTCCGTCGGGCGGCTCAGGCGACAGCTCTGCGGACGGCTCAGGCGACACCGAGGGCTCCCCCGGTCGGCTGCTGTGTGGCGGGCGTCGCGGGCAGCGACGCGGCTGCCTCGTGCCACGACTGCCGCAGCGGCTCGAGGATCCGGATGCAGTCGCGGGTGGCCTGCACGTCGCGGTGCACGTTCGCCGTGATGAGCGACGTGGAGGCGTAGTTGTAGACGGCGAGCAGGCCCTCGCCGCCGTCCCAGACGTCGATCCGGAGGGTGCTCGAGAGCTCGCCGACGATCGCCTGGGCGTGCAGGAGCTGCTCGCGGGCCGTCTCCCAGTCGGCGGCGACCTGCGCAGCCTCGGCACGGTGCAGGTCGAGCAGCAGCCGGTCGTAGAGCATCGTCACGAGCTGGGCCGGGGTCGCCGACAGCACGGCCTCGTTCGTGTACTGGGCACGACGCTGGTCGGTGACGGTGCGCGGCTGGGCGGCCTGGCGGAAGGCGGCTGCCTGGAAGTCGAAGGTCATGGTCGTTCCCGTCAGCTCGACGTCGATGCGAGCTGGCTGGCGAGCCAGCTCGACTGCGACTGGAGCTTGCTGAGGCTGGTCTCGAGGGATGAGTAGAGGGTCTGCAGCGAGGCCCGGCGCATCGCCAGCCGGTCGGTCCAGCTGTCGATCTGGGTGGTGAGGTCCTTGGCGACGGCCTGCTGCCCGGTGATGGACGTGGTGACCGAGCCGTCGTACTTGTCGGACGCGGCGGTGGCCGCGGCGCCGACGTTCGCGGCGACCCCGGAGAGCATCGCCTGGGTGGCCTTCGGGTCGGTCGCGAGGGCCTTCTGGAAGACCTCGGGGTCGAAGGTGAACGTGCCGTCCTTCGTGATCACGATGCCGATCGTCGACGGGGACTTGCCGTCGACCGGGGCGGACATCGTGCTCGTGAGCCGCTGCACGGCGTCGCGGGACGCACCGTCGCCGAGCAGGACGCCGGCCTTCGTGGTCGTGGTGCCGGACGTCGCGCTGGTCGAGCTCGACACCGCGGTGTTCGTCTTGTAGTAGGCCGCGATCGCGTTCATCGCGTCGACGAGCCCGGAGGCGACGGACTGCGCCTTGGTGGTGTCCTGCGCGACCGTCACGGTGACGGGGTCGGTGGTGGCCTTCGAGACGGTGACGTCGAGCCCGGGGACGAGCCCGGTGAAGGTGTTCGTGGCGCTCGTGACCGTCTGCGCGGCGGCGGTGCCGGCCCAGAGAGTGACGCTGGCGTCGGTCGCCGCGGTGACGACGGCGGCACCGGTCTCGGTGAGGACGTTCGTCGCGGTGCCCGCTGCCACGTCGTCGGCGCCGCCCCGGTACACCTGGAACCCGCCGGCCGCTCCGGTCTTGGCGGACGTGAGCTGCAGGCGGTAGAGCTTGGTGCCGTCGGCGTCGGTGCCGGCGGAGACCTTCGTCGCGGTGACGCCCGCACCGGACTTGTTCAGGGCGGACACGGCGTCGTCGAGCGAGCCGGACGCCGGCGTCACGGTTGTCGACTTGCCGTCCGCGCCGACGATCGTGATCGGCTGCGCACCGGTCGACCACGTCGACATCGCGGCTGTGACGCCGACCTGGGCCGAGGCGGTCGAACCGACGGTGAAGCTGATGGAGCCCGCGGTCGCTCCGGTACCGGTGACGGCGGTGACGCTCGGCGCGGTGCTCGTCGCGGCGAAGAGGTCGAGCGACGAGGCCGTCGCGGCGTCCGCGGCCTTCGTGGCGAGCCCCTGGATCAACCCGTTGAGCGTCTGCAGTGACGAGATGAACGAGTTGGTGGTGGTGAGCTTGTTCTTGAGCAGGGTCTGCGGGACCCCCTCGACGCTCATCAGCGAGTTGATGAGGTCGGTCGTCTTGAGACCGCTGACCAGACCGTCGATCGCGAGGCTGGTGCTCGATGACACGGACGAGGACATCGTCGACACTCCCTGGCGTCGTGGAGGTGGTCAGGACGGCGAGGTTCGCCCTCCGCGCCCGAAGGGGCCCGGAGGGCGGACCACGTGATGGCTAGCGCAGGAGCGAGAGCACGCCCTGGGTGCTCTGGTTCGCCTGCGCGAGCATCGAGGTGCCGGCCTGGCTGAGGATGTTGTCGCGCGTGTACTTGACCATCTCCTCCGCCATGTCGACGTCGGTGATGCGCGAGGAGGCAGCGGTGAGGTTCTCCTTGGCCACGTTCGTCACGTTGATGGCGTGGTCGAAGCGGTTCTGGACTGCACCGATGCTCGAACGAGCCGCGGAGACGTACTTGATCTGCTCGTCGATCGCGGTGATGGCAGCCTGAGCGTTCGTCGCCGAGTCGAAGGTGAGCGCGCCGACCGCGGTCGACACGGACTCCACGTTCGACTTCGACAGGTCCACGTCGATCTGGCTCGCCGCGTCGCCGTTCGCGCCGACCTGGAACTTCAGGACGCCTGCGGCGCCGGCGGAGCCGTCGAGCAGGTTGATGCCGTTGAAGTTGGTCGACGCCGAGATGCGGGTGAGCTCCTTGGTGAGCTCGCCGACCTCGGTGGTGATCGCCGTGCGGGAGTCCGCGTTGTTCGAGTCGTTGCCGGCCTGGACGGCCAGGTCGCGCATGCGCTGGAGGATCGAGTGGGTCTCGGTGAGGCCACCTTCAGCGGTCTGCACGACGGAGATGCCGTCCTGCGCGTTGCGGGCGGCGACCGTGAGGCCACCGACCTGGGACTTCAGCCCCTCGGAGATCGTCAGACCGGACGCGTCGTCGGCAGCACGGTTGATGCGGAGGCCGCTCGAGAGCTTCTCGAGGGACTTCGACAGGTCGTTCTGCGTCGAGTTCAGGTTCCGGTACGTGTTGAGTGCCGAGAGGTTGGTGTTGATGGACATACCCATGGTGGTTTCCTCCGTGAATGTGGGTCGTGCGTCGGCCCGTCCGTGGGCTGACATGGATGACTCTCGACCGGTTGCCGGGAGTCGTTAGGGGATCGGCGGAGAAGTTTCCGCCGACGTCTCAACTCGCCGCGACGGCCGGTGCTGCTGCGGCGTCGTGCACCGCACGGGCGACACCGGCGGCGGCGTTCGTGGCGACACGGGCGAGGTAGGCGCTGCGGCGGGCCGCGGTGGTGCGGCTCGCCGGCTCGACGGTCGTGCCGTCGCCGTAGTGGGCGGCGAGACCGTCGTGGAGCAGGCGCATCGCCTCGGAGCGCTGCTGCGAGACGGCCGAGTGCGTGATGCCGAGCTCGGCGGCGACGTCGGTGACCGAGCGGTCGCCGAAGTAGACGGCCTCGACGATGAAGCGCATCCGCTCCGGCAGGGCCTCGACCGCGGCGCGAAGGTACCGGCGCTTCTCGGTCTCGAGCAGGTCGTCCCCGGGGAGCGGCAGGTCCGCGGCGACGAGGTCGTGCACGGTCTCGTCGAGCGGCGCGACGGTGCGGGCGGCGTCGCTCATCGCGTCGACGGCGGTCTGCTTGTCGACGCCCATGGCATCGGCGATCTCCTGCGCACCGACGCTCCGGCCGAGGCGCGCGGACAGGGCCTCCTGCGTGGCGAGGGTCTCGCGGATCCGCTTCCGGGTGCCGCGGGACGCCCAGTCGGCCGAGCGCATGTCGTCCGCCAGCGCGCCGGCGATCCGGGTGCGGGCGTAGGCGCCGAACGGCACGCCGAGGGTCGGGTCGAACGCCTCGGCGGCTGCGACGAGTGCGAGGGACCCGACGGCGGCGAGGTCGTCGCGGTCCAGGTGCGTCGCCCGGGAGCGGACGTCGGCCACGATGTAGCCCACGAGCGGGAGGTGCTCCACGATCATCGCGTTGCGTTCGGTGCGGTCCATGCTGTTCCCCTGGTCGACCTGACGTGTGTCGGCTCACCCGTCCGTGGGCGCGACGGACGCCGGCCTCGGATGGCCGGTGCGTACGCCGAAGACCCGCCCGGGTCCCTCCGAGCGGTGCACCCCGCATCGTTCCCGAGCGGTTCCGGGTGTCCCCCGGGGTGCGTTCTGAATGTATCGGCTGGCAATGCGCTGAACAGGTGCACAACCGTCCCCAGTGCGGGGGTGTCAGGCCCCGTTTCCGGTCGGCATTTGGGGGGACTCGGGGTCGGGAACGCTCGTTCTTGTCCCCCGACGGGGGTCATCGGGTCACAGCGTCGACGAGTACGGGTGACGGCACTCGGCCGCCGGGGCTTACGGTCGCGGTCACCGAGTCGATAGGTCCCGGTGTCCGCAGGATGACGGACCGGGGGCCACCCCGACGAACCACCACCTGGGAGGAGCTGATGAGCGTGAACGACCTGTCCGCCGTGCTCTGGCGCGAACGCGAGCTGCTCGAACTGCTCACCTTCAAGCTCGAGGAGGAGCAGCTCCTGCTCACCGCGGGCCGCTCCCGCTGGGTGTCGCACGCCAGCCGCGAGGTCGAGCAGGTCCTCGACCGGCTCCGCAGCACCGGTCTCGAACGCGCCGCACAGAGCGCCGAGGTCGCCGAGGAGTGGGGCGTCCCCGCCGACGCTCCCCTGCGGGACGTCGTCGCCGCGGCACCGAACGGGCCGTGGGGCGAGATCCTGTCGTCGCACCTCACCGCGATGGTCGAACTGACCACCCAGATCGGCGCCCTGCGCGACGAGAACGACCGGTTCCTCCGTGCCGCCGCCCAGGCCACCGAGGAGACCCTGGCGGGGACCGTCACCGGTGCCGCCACCTACGACGCCAGTGGCACGTCCGGCGCAGGCCAGGACGGCGCCCGCCTGTTCGAGGGGACGCTGTAGCACCGTGGTCAGCACCTTCGGATCCCTCGCGACCGCGTACTCGGGCCTCGCCGCCGCCCGTGCCGGCATCGACGTCACCGGCCAGAACATCGCGAACGCCGGCACCGCCGGGTACACGCGGCAGCGCGTCACGCAGAACTCGGTCCCCGCGACCCAGACCGGGTTCATGCGGGGCACCGCGGCCCTCGCCGGCCAGGGTGTCTCGGTCGACGGCATCGCCCGCCTGGCGTCCCTGACGCTCGACGCCGGCGTCCGCGTCGCCGCCGGTTCGTCCGCCTACGCCGATGCCCGCGCCACGGCGCTGTCCGCCCTCGAGACCGGGTTGCACGAGCCCGGCAAGGACGGCCTGAGCGCCAAGCTCGACGCGTTCTGGTCGTCCTGGAGCGAGCTCGCCAGCCACCCCGACGACCCGGGTGCCGCCAGCGCGGTGCTCGGGGCCGCCGGCACCGTCGTCTCCGCGCTGGCCGCCGGCTCGAAGGCCGTCGACGCGCAGTGGTCCTCGGTGCGCGGCACCCTGACCGGGCAGGTCGCCCAGCTGAACGGCGCCGCGGAGCAGGTCGCCGACCTGAACGGCCGGATCCGCACCGCGCTCGCCTCGGGCGGCACCGCCAACGAGCTGCTCGACCAGCGCGACCAGCTCACGCAGCAGATCGCCACGCTCGCCGGCGGCACCACCCGGACGAACGCCGACGGCACGGTCGACGTGCTCCTCGGCGGCAACCCGCTCGTGCAGGGCACCGACGCCCGCTCGGTCGCCCTCGGCGGCGGCGAGCGTCTCGCCGACGGCACCGCCGTCACCCTGACCTGGACCACCGGAACGGCCGGGGCGGTCGGGCTGAGCGGCGGCTCCATCGGCGGCGCCCTCGCGGTCCTCGCGCCGGCGTCCGGCACCGGTACCGGCGGCGCACTCGCCGAGGCCTCCGCGTCCTACGACGCCGTGGCCACGCGACTCGCCACCACCGTGAACGCCCTGCACTCCGCCGGGACCACCCCGGCCGGCACCACCGGCGCACCCTTCTTCTCCCTGGCGGCCGGCGTCCCGGCCGCCCAGGCGCTCGGCGTCGTCCCCACGGACGCCAGTGGGCTGGCGACGCGGAACGCGGCGGGGGAACTCGACGACTCGTTCGCCGACGCGCTCGCGCGACTCGGGGCGTCGTCGGACGGTGCCGACCAGGTCTGGGCGACGTTCGTGGCGGGGGTGGGCACCGCCTCCAGGTCGGCGACGTCGGAATCCACGATGACCGGACTCGCGCTCACCAACGCACGCACCCAGCAGCAGTCGAGCGCCGGAGTCGACCTCGACGAGGAGAACGTCAACCTGCTGAGCTACCAGCACGCGTACCAGGGCGCGGCGCGCGTCCTGACCGCGGTCGACGAGATGCTCGACACCATCATCAACCGCGTCGGACTCGTCGGGAGGGGCTGATCGTGATCACCCGTGTGACCACCCAGATGTCGATGGCGGCCGCGTCGGCCCGGCTGCAGGCCGGGGCCGCGCGGGTCGCCGAGCTCACCGACCAGGCCACGACGCTGCGTGCGATCCAGAAGCCCTCGGACGACCCGGTCGGCACCGCTTCGTCGATGCAGGTGCGCAAGGAGCAGGCCGCTGCAGCGCAGTACTCGCGGAACGCGAACGACGCCGCGGCCTGGCTCGCGACCACCGACAGTGCGCTGTCGAGCGTCTACTCGGTGCTCAACAACGTCCGCGACCTCACCGTGCAGGCCGCGAACTCCGGCACCATGAGCGACACGAACCGCGACGCCTTCGTCACGCAGTTCCGGTCGCTCAAGGCAGACCTCGAGGCGCGTGCCAACACGACCTACGGCACCCGCTCGGTGTTCGCGGGATCGTCGACCGCCGCTGCTGCCTACGACCCCGCCACGGGCTGGGCGGCCGCCGGCACCGACGTGTCCCGGCGGATCGGTGACGGCACGACCGTGCGCGTCGACACCGCCGGCACCGCGGTCTTCGGCTCCGGCGACGACTCGGTGTTCGCGGTGATCGACTCCATCGTCAACGACCTGCAGAACGGGGTGAACGTGAACGCTCGGATCAACGACGTGGACGGCGCACTCGGGACCGTCCGCGGCGCCCAGGCCGACGTCGGCATCCGGCACGCCGCCGCGCTCACGGCGCAGGACTCGCTGAAGTCCGCGACCGTCTCGCTCGAGAGCCGTCGCGCCGACATCGAGGACGTCGACCTCGCCAAGGCCGTCCTCGACCTGCAGGTGCAGCAGACCAACTACCAGGCAGCCCTCGCCGTCACCGCGAAGGTCCTGCAGCCGACCCTGATGGACTACCTCCGATGAGCATCTCCCTGACCTTCGCCGTCCCGCCGTTCGGGCTCGCTCCCGCCGCGGCCTTCGAGCTCTCGCCGGTCGACGGCGCCGAGGGGCTGTTCACGCTCGTCGGCGACGACGCGCGGCTGTTCCTGCTCGACGCCGCGGTGCACCTGCCGTCGTACGCGCCGGAGCTCACCGACGAGCAGGCTGCCGGGCTCGGGCTGACCGACCCCGCGGACGCGATGCTGCTCGTCGTCGCGAACCCCGGTGCGTCCGGCACCACGGTCAACCTGCTCGCGCCGATCGTCGTGAACGCCCGGACGGCCGTGGGCGCGCAGGTCATCCTCGAGGAGCAGGACCTGCCGCTGCGGGCGGAGCTCGCGCGGGTGTAGCGCGGGCGGGCGCTCGGGCTTCGGGCTGGTCGACGCGGAACGACACTGCCGACGTCGTACGACATCGGTGCTGTCGCAACTCCGCGCCTGCAACTGTTCCGCACGCGTGACAGCGACAGAGTCGCCGTCGTACGACATCGACATCGTCGCAAGTTGCGTCCGCCTCATCCCTCCACAGCCTGGAGGCCCGGCTCGTCATCCACAGATCGGCCCACCGCCGCCCCGTGGTCGGGCCCGGCAATCGATGGTTGATCCATGGACGACCGCGCACGCACCATCCCCCTCATCCGCACGACCGGCAAGCCCAGCGCCGAACGCCGGGCCCTGCAACGCCGGGTCCGTCGGGGGGAGTTGCTCGCGGTCCGTCCCGGGGTCCTGGTCTCCCCGTCGTCAGTCGTCGGACTCCGGCCCGAGGACCACCTGTTGCTCCTGGTGCGCGCGACCGCGCCGATGATCCACGCACCGAGGGCGTTCGCGCGCTCCGCAGCGGCCGCCGTGCACGGACTGCCCTTCGTCCATGCCCCGCCGTCGAAACTCGACGTCGTCGATCCGCGCCGCGAACGCTCCGACACGTCCGCACACCTCCGGCTCCACCCCGGACCGCTCGTCCATGCGCCGACGACGGACTCACGGTGGACTGACTTGCCCGCGACCACGCCCGCCGACATCGACGGAGCGCCCGTCACGTCGTTGGCACGGACCCTCGTCGACATCGCGGGGTCGTCCACCCTCGAGTTCGCGTTGCCGATGATCGACCAGGCACTCCACGACCGGCGTCTCCTGCCCGAGATCCTGCTCGACGAACTCGCCACGACGGCACCCGCGGGTCACGACAAGGCGGGGATCGCGGTGGGGATGGGGTCGGCGCTGTCGGGGTCACCGGCGGAGTCGGTGTGCCGCGTGCGCTTCCGGGAGCTCGGTGTGCCGGAGCCGGTGCAGCAGCACGTGTTCGCCCGGGCCGGATCGGCCACGGCGATCGTGGACTTCTGGTTCCCCGACCAAGGCGTCGTGGTCGAGGTCGACGGCCGCGCGAAGTACGAGGACCCGGTGCTGCTCGACGGGCGCTCCACCGCGGACGCGCACTGGCGCGAGAAGCGGCGTGAGGACTTCATCCGGTCGTTCCCCGAGGTCCGGGCGGTCGTGCGGCTCTCGTGGGCCGACCTGATGCAGCCCGACCGGGTGCGGGCTGCCCTCCGGCGTGCAGGTGTCCCGTGCTGAGGCTGCGTGCCGGACGATCAGTGCGGGCGCCGTGGCGCATCCGGGTGGTACGTGCGCTGACGCTCGATCCGCGGCCGACCGGAGGATGCCCCGATGTCCATTGCCCCACCGACCACGACCTCGCCGAGCCCCACGCGCACCCCACGGACCGGCCCGGTGCCCTTGACCACGCCGCCGCGGTGGTCCGGGTCGGGTTCGCGGTGGTCGCCGCCGTCCTCGAGCTCGACGTCACGCACGGACACCTGACCGAGCACCTGCGCGCCCGCGCCGATCCGCGCCGGCCCCTCGACGAGACACCCGGCCGTCAGGCGAGCTCGACCACCGATCACAACGTCGGCCCCGTCCGCGACGACGGTGACGGGGCCCGGGCCGAGTTCGGCGCCCTCCCCGATGTGCACCGTCGCCGCAGACGCGACGACGGTCACGGGTCCGGGGCCCAGGCGGGCACCGGCAGCCAGCGTGATCGCCCCACCGTGCCGGGTCTCGAGCGTCGTGGACGGGTACAGCTGCACTCCGGGCAGGATCGACACGCCAACCCCGATCAGGACGGACGCCGGATCGAGGACCCGGACCTCGGGCGAGAGAGCGGCCACCTGCCGGACGGTCAGGAATCCGGCCGCACGACGGGCGTCGTTGAGTGCTCGCTGCGCGGGGTCGGTGTCCATCCAGCGAGCCTCTCACGTGTGCGGCGTACGGTGATCGCATGGCCCGCGCCCCGAAGGACCAGTCGATCGTGCCCCTGCCGACCGCACCGGTCTCCCCCACCACGTCCGACCCCCGAACGCAGCAGGTCCAGCCCACGGGCTGGGCGAAGTGGCTCGATCGGGTCATCAGTGTGCAGCGTCCCGTCGTGGTCGCGCACGTCAACGCGATCCGTCGCCGCAAGCCCGACGCGACCCCCGCCGAGGTGATCCAGATCCTCGAGCGGCAGTACCTGGCAGCGGTGACGACCGGCGGTGCCGCGGTCGGTGCGAGCGCGGTGATCCCCGGCGTCGGGATGGCCGCTGCGCTCGGACTGAGCGGCGCCGAGACGGTCGGGTTCCTGGAGACCACCGCACTGTTCGCACAGTCGGTGACCGAGGTGCACGGCATCGCGCTGGACGACCCGGAGCGCGCCCGCACGCTGGTGATGGCCATGATCCTCGGCGCACCGGGCACCCAGCTCATCAAGCAGCTCGCCGGCCAGGCTGTCGGCGGGCAGGCCCGGACGGCGTTCTGGGGCGAGATGGTGACGTCCTCGCTGCCGAAGCAGGTCGTCAACGGCATCGGCGGACAGGTCCGCGACCAGTTCATCAAGCGCTTCGCCATCCGGCAGGGCGGTTCGGTCCTCGGCCGCGCGCTCCCGTTCGGCATCGGAGCGGCCGTCGGCGGTCTGGGGAACCACGCCCTGGGCCGCAAGGTGATCCAGGCGTCGCGGACGGGGTTCGGCATGCCGCCGGCGGAGTTCCCGATCGTGCTGACGGTCACACCGACTGCCGAGAAGACCCGGCGTGCCCTGCCGTGGAAGCGCGGCGCGGGCAAGGACCAGGACCTCTGGACCGAGCCGGGGCAGGACGACCCCCGCTCGAAGCGATGAACCCTTGCGCGAAGCGCTGAACCAGCGTCCGAAGCGCTGACGCAGAACGGCCCGGGCACGCTGCCCGGGCCGTCCCTGTGTCTGTGTCGAATTCCGTGTCCTAGAAGGACCGCACCGGCGTCGTCACGACCTGCCCGGCGTGGGCGAACCCGCCGCCGAACCCGAACAGCAGGGCCGGTACCCCCTCCGGGAGGTCGCCACGCTCCCACGCCTTCGAGAGCCCGAGCGGCACGCTGGCGGCCGAGGTGTTCCCGGACTCGACGACGTCCCGGATGACGAACTTGGACTCCCCGCCGAGCGCGGTGACGAGCGGCTCGATGATCCGCAGGTTCGCCTGGTGGAACGCGAACACCTCGATGTCGTCCATCGTGAGTCCGGCGGCCTCGACGACCTTGCGGGCGTGCCCCTCGGCCTCGGTGATGGCCCACCGGTAGATCGAGCGACCCTCCTGGTTGAAGCGCCCCGGCGACCCTTCGACACGCACGGCGTCGAGCAGGTGCGGCACGCTCCCCCACGACACCGGGCCGATCTCGGGCGTCTCGGCGACCCCGAGCACGGCGGCACCGGCCCCGTCACCGACGAGCACGCACGTCGACCGGTCGGTCCAGTCGGCGATGCCGGACAGCACCTCGGACCCGATGACGAGCGCGATGTCGGCCGAACCGGTGCGGATGGACTGGTCGGCGAGCCCGAGCGCGTACTCGAACCCGCTGCACGCGGTGTTGATGTCGATCGGCGCCGGTCCGTTCGTCATGCCCAGTGCAGCGGCAACGCGGCCTGCCGTGTACGGGGCGCGGTCCTGGTGGGTGGTGGAGGCGACGATGACGAGTCCGACGGCCGAGGGCGACACCCCGGCGTCGGCGAGGGCACGGCGTCCGGCCTCGATGGCCAACGACGTGACGGTGTCGTCGGGACCGGCGATCCGACGGGTCTGGATCCCGGTGCGGGTGCGGATCCACTCGTCGTTCGTGTCGACCATCGTCGAGAGCTCGTCGTTGGTCAGGACGCGTTCGGGCTGGTGGTGTCCGAACCCGAGGATCCGGCTGCCGCGGAGTGCTGGGATGTTCATCGTCGGCACGTTACCCCCTCACCCCACCGCCGCATGCCGAGCGGGGCATGCACGGCACGCCCCACGGTCACTTCCGCGCGGCAGCGGTCGCGCGGTCGTTCGCCTTGCCGATCGCCTCGACCAGCTCGTCCTTCGTCATCTTGGAGCGGCCGCTGACGTCGAGCCGCTTCGCGACGTCCATGAGGTGCGCCTTCGAGGCATTCGCGTCGACACCGCCCTCGGTCTTCCCGGATGAGCCCGAGCCAGCACCACGCGAACCGGCGGCACCGGAGTCGGACGGCCCGGAGGACTCCTTCTCCTCCCAGTGGTCGCCGACCTTCTCGTACTCGTGCTTCACGGCGGCGAAGGCCGTGCGGTGCGCCCGCTCACCCGGGCCGTACGTCTCGTTCGCCGAGTCCAGTGTCTTCTCGAAGATCTCCTGCGCGTGCTCCGGGGACCGCTGCAGGGTGCTGGGGATCTCGTCATTGGCTGGCATGGCTGCTCCTCTCGAGTGGTCCCTCCTGACTACTCCCCACCACTCGACCGGTACTCCCAGGGCCTGGCGCCACCAGGGCGTCACGAGTAGACCCGTCTCATGGACTACACACACCTCGGTCGCACCGGTCTGTCCGTCTCCCGCGCCGTGCTCGGCACGATGAACTTCGGCCCGGAGACCAGCGAGGACGACTCGCACGCGATCATGGACCGGGCCCACGAGCTCGGCGTCAACTTCTTCGACACCGCCAACGGCTACGGCGGCTCGGTGGGCAAGGGTGCCACCGAGGAGATCATCGGACGGTGGTTCGCCAAGGGTGGCGGTCGCCGCGAGAAGACGGTCCTCGCCACGAAGGTCTACGGCGAGATGACCGACTGGCCGAACGGCGGCAAGCTCAGCGCCCTGAACATCCGGCAGTCGCTCGACGCGAGCCTGCAGCGGCTGCAGACCGACCACATCGACCTGTACCAGTTCCACCACGTCGACCGTGCGACGCCGTGGGACGAGATCTGGCAGGCGATCGACGTCGCCGTGCAGCAGGGCAAGGTCCTGTACGTCGGCTCGTCGAACTTCGCCGGGTGGCACATCGCCCAGGCGCAGGAGGCAGCGAAGCGCCGGAACACCTTCGGCCTGGTCAGCGAGCAGTCGATCTACAACCTCGTGGTCCGCGACGTCGAGCGCGAGGTCCTGCCCGCCGCCCGCGCGTACGGCCTCGGCGTGATCCCCTGGTCGCCGCTGCAGGGCGGTCTGCTCGGCGGCGTCATCGAGAAGACCGAGAACGGCTCCCGCCGTCTGTCCGGCCGCAGCGCCGAGTACGTCGACGCGCACCGTGACCAGCTGCAGTCGTACGAGTCGTTCGCGAAGGAGCTCGGCCACACGCCCGGCGAGCTGGCCCTCGCCTGGCTGCTGCACCAGCCCGGCGTCACCGCGCCGATCACCGGTCCGCGCACGATGGAGCAGTGGGAGTCCGCGGTCCGCGCCGTCGACATCCGCCTCGACCAGCGTGCGCTGGACCGTCTCGACGAGATCTTCCCGGGGCACGAGACCTCGCCGGAGGACTACGCGTGGTGAGCTGAGCCCGGAAAGCAGGGCACAGCCGGGAGGCGCGGTGCGGGTCGGACCCGCACCGCGCCTCCTGTCCGTGGTCACGTCGAGAACGCGACCAGCGCAACGACGACGGGCCCCGCGCTGCTGTGTGCGCGGGGCCCGTCGTCGTGCGGGTGCTGCCTGGTGACTAGCGGACGCTGACCGGGCTGTCGTCGGTCTGCTCGTAGAGGACGTAGCCCTCTTCGCCGTGGACCGCCGTGTCGATGCCGGCGACCTCGTCCTCGGTCTTGACGCGGAAGCCCATCGTCTTCTCGATGATCCAGCCGATGACGAAGGCCAGGACGAACGAGTACGCGCCGACGGCGCCCGCGGCGGCCGCCTGCTTGCCGAGCTGCTCGAACGAGCCCGAGTAGATCAGGCCGGTGTCGTTGGCGAAGAAGCCGAGGAACAGCGTGCCGAAGATGCCGCCGACCAGGTGGACGCCGACCACGTCGAGCGAGTCGTCGAAGCCGAGACGGTACTTCCAGTCGATCGCGAAGCAGCAGACGATGCCGGCGAGGAAGCCGAGGAGGATGCCCCAGCCCGGGGTCAGCGCGGCACAGGCCGGGGTGATCGCGACGAGGCCGGTGACGGCGCCCGAGGCGGCTCCGACGGAGGTGGCCTTGCCGTCCTTGAGCTTCTCGATGAGCAGCCAGCCGAGGATGGCGGCGGCCGGGGCGGCGAGGGTGTTCACCCAGGCGATCGCGGCGATGCCGTCAGCAGCGCCCTCGGAGCCGGCGTTGAAGCCGAACCAGCCGAACCACAGGATGGCGGCACCGAGCAGGACGAAGGGCGGGTTGTGCGGCTTGTGCGCACCCTTGGCGAAGCCGACGCGCTTGCCGAGCACGATAGCCAGGGCGAGACCCGCTGCACCGGCGTTGATGTGCACCGCGGTGCCACCGGCGAAGTCGATGACGCCCCACGTGGCGGCCCAGCCCGAGGTCAGGTTGAAGACCCACGAGGCGACCGGGAAGTAGACGACCGTGACCCAGACGCCGGCGAAGACCATCCAGGCGCCGAACTTGGCGCGGTCGGCGATGGCGCCGGAGATGAGCGCGACGGTGATGATCGCGAACGTCGCCTGGAAGCCGACGAAGGCCATGGACGGGTACGCCGCCTGGATGTTCGAGGACTGCGCTTCCTCGAAGGCCTGGCCGAGGCCGATCTGGTTCCAGTCGATGCTGAAGAACCCGACCACACCGGAGACCGCCGTGCCGTCGCCGTGGTTGGCGAAGGCGATCGCGTAGCCGTAGACCACCCAGAGCACGCTCACGAGCGCGATCGCACCGAACGACATCATCATCATGGAGATGACGGACTTGGCCTTCACCAAGCCGCCGTAGAAGAAGGCCAGGCCGGGTGTCATGAACAACACCAGCGCAGCCATCACCAACACGAACGTCGTGTTGCCCTGATCAAGCATCTGCTCACCTCTCGATTGCACGAGCGGCTCTTGGACCGCCTCGGGTGTCACAGAGTCTGGCGAGGCGAGGTTTCACGAGGGAGCACGAACTGTTTCGCGGATGTAACGCCACCGCGCCGTTTGTAAACGTCGTGTTTCCGAAGGCCCGATGTCCCCTGCACGAGGGGCAGGAGACCGCCGTGGACAGATCGGTCTGACGGCGAGCGACGCTCAGGCGCGGGTGAGCGCCACCACGCGGGACGCCGCGCGCAGGTACTTCTTGCGGTACCCGCCCTCGAGCATCACGTCGGGGTACACCTGGTCGAGCGGGGTGCCCGACGCGACGATGCGCACCTGCGCGTCGTACAGACGGTCCACCAGGGCGACCCAGCGCAGCGCATCGGTCTGGTCGGTGAACGCCCGGACGTCGGTGAGCCCGACGGCGTCGAGGTCCTCGACCAGCGCGACGTACTTCGACGGGTGCACGGAACCCAGGTGCGCGACCACCGCACCGAAGTCGTCGAGCGTCACGGAGCCGGACGGCAGCGCGGCGGGCACGTCGGACACCACCTGCGCCGACTCGTCCACGGCACGTCGGCGGTAGTCGAGGCCGTCGATGCGCATGGTGTCGAAGCGGTCCGACATCGCCTGGATCTCGCGCAGGAAGTCCTGCGCGGCGAAGCGTCCCTCGCCCAGGGCTCCCGGGGGCGTGTTCGACGTCGCGGCGAAGCGGGTGCCGGTCTCGGTCAGTTCCTTGATGAGCCGGGTCATCACCATCGTGTCGCCCGGGTCGTCGAGCTCGAACTCGTCGATGCACACCAGTGCGGTGCCGCGGAGCAGGTCGACCGTGCCCTGGAACCCCAGGGCGCCCACGAGCGCGGTGTACTCGATGAAGGTGCCGAAGGTCTTCCGGCCGGTGGCCGCGTGGTAGGCGGCTGCGAGCAGGTGGGTCTTGCCGACACCGAACCCGCCGTCCAGGTACACACCGGACTTCGCCGCGGGTTCCGCCGCCTGCTTCCGGCGCCCGAACAGCCCGCGCCGCGGGGCCTCCGTCGGACCGGCGGCCACGAACGCGGCGACGGCATCGCGGACCGAGGCCTGCGAGTCGTAGTCCGGGTCCGGCCGGTACGAGTCGAACGACGCGTCCGTGAACTGCGGCGGGGGCACGAGCGCTGCAGCCATCTGCTGCGGCGTCACCTGGGGATCACGGTCGACGAGGTGAGCGGGCAATCGGGGAACCCTTCCGGGAAGCATGTCGTGGGGTGTCACGTTGCGTCAGGAGCACGGTACGTCCGCGTACCGTTGCCCACAGGCACCGACGCCCGATCCTAGTCCGGCACCGGCAGCACGCACCCGGGCACCAAGCCCGCCCCGCACCACGCTCGCCCCGCACCACGCTCCCCCGCACCCCTGGAGGTACCCCCGATGACCGCACCGGTCGACCCGTCCGAGAAGTTCGCCGCCTACGCGCACCCGGAGCGCCTCGTCTCCACCGAGTGGCTGCAGGAGCAACTCGACGCCGGGGCCGGCGCCCCCGACCTGGTGGTCGTCGAGTCCGACGAGGACGTCCTGCTCTACGAGACGGGCCACATCCCGGGCGCCGTGAAGATCGACTGGCACACCGACCTCAACGACCCGGTGCAGCGCGACTACATCGACGGCGCGGCCTTCGCCGAGCTCCTCGGCGGCAAGGGCATCGGCCGCGACACCACCGTCGTGATCTACGGCGACAAGAACAACTGGTGGGCGGCGTACGCCCTCTGGGTGTTCACCCTGTTCGGCCACGAGGACGTCCGCCTGCTCGACGGCGGTCGCGGCAAGTGGATCGCCGAGGACCGCGCCCTGACCACCGACGAGACCCCGGTCACGCCCGTCGAGTACCCCGTCGTCGAGCGGCACGACGAGCCCGTCCGCGCCTTCAAGGACGACGTCCTCGCGCACCTCGGCAAGCCGCTCATCGACGTCCGCAGCGCCCCGGAGTACAGCGGGGAGCGCACGACCGCGCCCGACTACCCGGAAGAGGGTGCGCTGCGCGGCGGCCACGTCCCCACCGCCGTGAACATCCCCTGGGCGACGGCCGCCGCTCCCGACGGCACCTTCAAGTCGCGCGACGAGCTCGACGCCGTCTACCGTGATGGCGCCGGCATCGGTGACGCCGACGAGGTGATCGCCTACTGCCGCATCGGTGAGCGCTCGAGCCACACCTGGTTCGTCCTGCAGCACCTGCTCGGCTACGACAACGTCCGCAACTACGACGGCTCGTGGACCGAGTGGGGCAGCGCCGTCCGCGTCCCCATCGTGCAGGGATCCGAGCCGGGTACTGTTCCGAACCGATGAACGCCAGCACCGACGAACCACTCCCCGCCACCCTCGCCGAGATCCGCGACGACTTCCTCGCCCTGGGCCAGAAGGACCGCCTGCAGCTCCTGCTCGAGTTCTCGAACGAGCTGCCTGCGCTGCCCGAACGCCTGCAGGGGCACGAGGACGAGCTCGAACGGGTCGAGGAGTGCCAGTCCCCCGTCTTCATCACCGTGACGGTGGGCGAGGACGGCGACGCCCCGGACGTGGTCCGGATGCACGCCACCGCCCCGCGCGAGGCACCGACCACCCGCGGCTTCGCCTCGATCCTGGCGCAGGGCCTCTCCGGCCTCACCGTCGAGCAGGTGCTCGCCGTCCCGACGGACTACCCACTGACCATCGGCCTGTCCGAGGCGGTCAGCCCGCTGCGTATCCGCGGCATGGTGGGCATGCTCGGACGCGTGCAGCGGCAGGTGCAGGCGGCGGTCGCGTAGACGCGACCCACTGACGGACGGGAGGCGCGGTGCCAGCTGGCACCGCGCCTCCCGTCCGTCCTCCGGTTGCGACTACCGCGCGCTGGCCGCCCCGCGCCGCTGGACCACCTCGGTGAGCCAGGCGAGGATCCGGGCGTCGAACCAGTCGGCGTCGTGGTTCCAGAGTTTGGTGTGCCGGGCCGTGGTCTGGATCTCGAGCCGCACCAGGTCGGGCCGCGCGCGGGCCAGGTCGTGCGAGGCCGAGGACGGAACGAACCCGTCGTCGTCGCTGTGCAGCAGCAGGATCGGCACCGTGAGCTCGTCGGAGCGCGTGACCATGTCGAGCTCGCGCAGGTCCACAGGAGCCTGGAGCCCGGCGAGCCGGTGCAGCACCGGCGTGCGGAGCAGCCGCTGCGCGACCTTGCGGACTGGACGTGGCAGACGCAGGAGCTGGCTCTGCGACTTCAGCACCGCGTGCCAGTCGACGACCGGGGACTCGAGCACCACCCCGTCGACCAGGCCGGCGAAGCGCGAGCGGAGCAGGGTCTGCAGCACGACGGCGCCGCCCATCGACCAGCCCATGAGCACGACGCTCTGGGCGTCCTGCGCGGTGAGCCAGCGGAGGACGGAGTCGATGTCCTCCCACTCGGTGCTGCCGAGGCCGTAGCGGCCGTCGACGCTCGGTGGGGCGACGCCGTCGTTCCGCCACGAGGCGAGCACGACCGAGTACCCGGCGGCGCGGAAGACGGGGACGGCGCGGATCGTCTCGGCACGCGTGACGCCACGGCCGTGCACGAGGACGGCCCAGGGCGCTGCCGGGTCGTCGGCGCGGACGACCCAGGCGGGGGCAGGGCCGTTCGGGGTGGGGATGTCGACGTCCTCGACGGGCACGTCGAGCTCGCCCGGGGTCAGGTAGAACCAGCCGCCCCAGCGACCGCGACGGGCGGCGGTGGGGTCGCCGGCGTCGATCGCGATGATGCGGCGCGTGACGGTGGTGTCGGTCGTGCCGAGGACCTCGCCGACGCGCATGTGGCCGGTGCCGCCGCCGAACCAGAGCGAGTAGCGGCCCTGCAGCTCGGTGTCGGCCGTGCGCTCGATCGTGACGGTCTTCCGGACCGGGTCGACGGCGTGGATCGGGACGCGTTCGTTGCGCTTGCGGTCGGGGGTGACGACCGCACGGGCGACGGCGGCGACGAAGCCACCGATGACGGCCGTCCCCACCGCGGCAGCTGCCAGACCGGCGCCGAGTGCGATGAACCCGGCCGATCGAGCGGTCTCCTGGACGACGTCCTCGGCGGGTCGCGCGGATCGAGACATGGCCCGGAGCCTAGTCTGCATGTGTGTCCGAAACCCGAGAGCCCGACGCCTTCGCGCGGCTCCGCGCGTTCGTGTCCGGCGGCAGCGGCCGTGCCGAGACCACCGTCACCGAGATCCCCTCGCCGACCCGGATCGCACCGTTCTCGATCGCCCTGGCGGCGGACGTGTCCGGCACCGCGCACGGCGTCGAGTCGGACCTGGGAACCGGCCGGTTCATCGCCCTGTACGACCCGGAAGAACCCGAGGGCTGGGGCGGCGCGTTCCGTGTCGTCTCGTTCGCGCAGGCGCCGCTCGAGCCGGAGATCGGCGTCGACGAGTTCGTCGCCGACGTCACGTGGAGCTGGCTCGTCGACGCGCTCGAGTCGCACGGCGCGACGTACGACCACGCCTCGGGCACGGCCACCAAGATCATCTCGCGCGGGTACGGCGACCTCGCCGCACAGGGCGACGGCGCCCAGCTGGAACTCCGCGCGTCGTGGACACCACGCGGCGACGACCTCACCGCACACGTCCGGGCCTGGCAGGACATCGTCGCCATGCTCGCCGGTCTGCCTCCCGCATCGGACGGCGTGACCCTGCTGGCCCCGAGGAGGCTCGCCAAGTGACCGACCCCGCTCCCCAGGACGCCGCTGGATCGACCGGCCCGGCTGCGTCCGCAGCCACGGCTGCCGGATCGACTGCTGCCGCTGCCGCTGCCGCTGCCGGCCCGACTGCCGCCGCCGCTGCCAGCCCTGCCTTCGAGGCATCGCACGACGCCGTCAAGGTCATCGACACGCGCGAGGACTACCTCGAGGCGGTCGCCGCCATCGCCGCCGGCCACGGCCCCGTCGCGGTCGACGCCGAGCGCGCCAGCGGCTACCGCTACTCGCAGCGCGCCTACCTGATCCAGGTCTTCCGCCGCGGTTCCGGTGCGTTCCTGTTCGACCCGATCCCGATCGGCGACTTCTCGGAGCTGCAGACCGCCATCGTCGACGAGGAGTGGCTGTTCCACGCCGCCTCGCAGGACCTGCCGTGCCTGCAGGAGGTCGGCCTCGTCCCGACGCGCATCTTCGACACCGAGCTCGGCGCCCGCATCGCCGGGTTCCCCCGCGTCGGCCTCGGCGCCGTCGTCGAGCAGCTGCTCGGCATCACCCTGGCCAAGGCGCACTCGGCCGCCGACTGGTCGACCCGTCCCCTGCCGCAGTCGTGGCTCGTCTACGCGTCGCTCGACGTCGAGCTGCTGCCCGACCTCCGCGACGCCCTCGCCGAGAAGCTCGACGAGGCCGGCAAGACCCGGATCGCCCAGGAGGAGTTCGACGCGGTCCTGCACCGTGCGCCGAAGCCCGCCCGTGCCGAGCCCTGGCGTCGCCTGTCCGGCATGCACGCGCTCCGTGGTGCGCGAGCACTGGCGATCGCCCGGTCGCTCTGGCTCGCTCGCGACGAGTACGCCCGACAGGCGGACATCGCCCCCGGGCGCACGATCCCCGACTCGGCGATCGTCGCCGCCGCGGCCGCTGCACCCGAGTCCCGCGCCGAACTCGGTGCGCTGAAGACGTTCACGGGCCGCGCCAGCCGTTCCGAGCTCGACCGCTGGTGGGCCGCCGTCGAGGAAGGCCGCACCACCGAGGACCTCCCCCGTCTGCGCGGTGGCGGCGAGGCGACGCTGCCCCCGCCCCGCGCCTGGGCGGACCGCAACCCGGCCGCCGACCGCCGGTACAAGGCCGCGCGCGCCGCGGTGACGAAGCGTGCCGAGGAACTCGACATCCCGCTCGAGAACCTGCTCACGCCGGAGACGCTCCGGCTCGTGTCGTGGGCCCCGCCGTCGCCGCCGTCGACCGAACTGGTCGGCGCCGCCCTCGCCGAGCACGACGCCCGCCCGTGGCAGGTCGAGGAACTCGCGTCGATCATCGCCTCGGCCTTTGTGGCTGCTGCACAGCGGCCCGCGGCGACGGACGACGACGAGTCGTAGGAACTGCCCAACCGGCATGCGGCCGCCCAGGCTGGGGGCATAGCGTCGGGAGGGTCGCCGGGCGAGGCCCGGCCAGGCCGGAGCGACCTGCGTTCCGGCCCGATCGATGAGGATCTGGGAGGCCCGGATTGCCAAAGGCATCAGACGTCGTGTTCGTGGACGGCGTTCGCACACCGTTCGGACGAGCCGGCGAGAAGGGGGTGTTCTGGAAGACCCGGTCCGACGACCTCGCGGTGCACGCGATGCGCGGACTGCTCGACCGGAACGCCTTCGACACCGCAGCGGTGGACGACGTCGCCGTCGCGGCCACCACGCAGCAGGGTGACCAGGGGCTGACGCTCGGGCGCACCGTCGGCATGCTCGCTGGTCTGCCGAAGTCGGTGCCCGGCTACGCGATCGACCGCATGTGCGCCGGTGCCATGACGAGCGTCACGACGCTCGCCGGCGCCATCGCCTTCGGCGCCGCCGACATCGCGATCGCCGGTGGTGTCGAGCACATGGGCCGGCACCCGATGGGCTTCAACGCCGACCCGAACCCGCGCTTCGTCGCGGAGCGCATGGTCTCGAGCGACGCCCTCGTCATGGGCGCCACCGCCGAGCGCCTGCACGACCGCTTCCCCGCGATCACGAAGGACCGCACGGACGCCTACGCCGTCCAGTCCCAGCAGCGCTACGCCGCCGCCTGGGCGAACGGCAAGCTCCAGCCGGACGTCATCCCGGTCGAGGTCAACAAGGGCGACGGCTGGGACGTCGTCAGCACCGACGAGCCGCCGCGGCCGGGGACCACCCTGGAGGCGCTGGCCGCGTTGAAGACGCCGTTCCGGCCCCACGGACGGGTCACCGCCGGCAACGCCGCCGGTCTGAACGACGGTGCCACCATGAGCCTGCTCGCGTCCGAGGACGGCGCGAAGCAGCACGGGCTGTCGACGAAGATGCGCATGGTCTCGTTCGCCTTCGCCGGCGTCGAGCCCGAGGTCATGGGCGTCGGGCCGGTCCCCGCGACCGACAAGGCCCTGGCGAAGGCCGGGCTGTCGATCGACGACATCGGCCTGTTCGAGATCAACGAGGCGTTCGCCGTCCAGGTGCTCGCGTTCCTCGACAACTACGGCATCGCCCAGGACTCCCCGAACGTGAACGCCTGGGGCGGCGCGATCGCCGTCGGCCACCCGCTCGCGTCGAGTGGTGTCCGGCTGATGAACCAGCTCGCCGCACAGTTCGCCGAGCGACCGGACGTCAAGTACGGCATCACCACGATGTGCATCGGGCTCGGCCAGGGCGGCACCGTCATCTGGGAGAACCCGAACCACAGCAAGTCGGCCGAGCGTTCGGCTCGGAAGGGGGCGTGACCATGACCATCGTCGACAACGACCGACTGGCCGAACTCAGCGAGGACGAGGTCGTCACGCACTCGTTCGTCAAGCACGTCACGATGCCCTCGGGTGGCACGCTGGCGCTCATCACGCTCGACAACGGCAAGGACTACAAGCGGCCGAACACCCTCGGGCCCCGCACGCTCCGTGAGCTGTCCGGCGTGCTCGACACCCTGAAGACCGAGGCCGCCGCGGGCACGATCCATGGCGTCGCGATCACCGGCAAGGAGTACTGCTTCGCCGCCGGCGCCGACCTGTCGCAGGCAGCGGCGGTCCCGTCGCGCGAGGCCGCCCACGACCTGGCCGCCCTCGGGCACGCCACGCTCCGCAAGTTCGCCGACCTCGGGGTGCCGTCGTTCGCGTTCGTGAACACCCTGGCGCTCGGCGGTGGGCTCGAGATCGCCCTGCACTGCACCTACCGGGCGTTCTCGTCCGCGGCGCAGGGCATCGGCCTGCCCGAGGTGTTCCTCGGCATCATCCCCGGCTGGGGCGGCGCGACGCTGCTCCCCCGCCTGATCGGTCCGGAGCGCGCGCTCCGCGTCATCGTCGAGAACCCGCTCAAGAACAACCGTCTGATGGACGGCCCGGCCGCGGTCGAGATCGGCATCGGCGACGTGCTCGTCCCGTCCGTCACGTTCCTGCCCTCGGCCGTGGCCTGGGCGGACGGCGTCATCACCGGCACGACCAAGGTGGTGCGGAAGAACGAACCAGGCATGCTCGAGAAGGCTGCCTGGGGCACCGTCGTCAAGGTCGCCCGCGGACAGGTCGCCTCGAAGATCGGCACCGTGCCGAAGTCGCCGTTCCGGGCGCTCGACCTCGTGGCCGCCGCCAAGTCGGGCTCGCTCGACGAACGGTTCGCCGACGAGGACGAGGCCCTCGCCGACCTCATCTCGGGCGACCAGTTCGCCGCGTCGATGTACGCCTTCGACCTCGTGCAGAAGCGTGCGAAGAAGCCCGTCGGCGCTCCCGAGGGCGTCGAGCCGAAGAAGATCACGAAGGTCGGCGTCCTCGGCGCCGGGCTGATGGCGTCGCAGTTCGCGCTGCTGTTCGCCCGACGTCTGGGCGTCCCCGTCGTCATCACCGACGTCGACCAGTCCCGTGTGGACGCCGGCGTCGAGCGGATCCGCGGCGAGGTCGCGAAGCTGCTCGACAAGGGCCGGATCTCCCCCGACGACGCGAACCGCATCACCGCACTCGTCAGCGGCTCGGTGTCCTACGACGCCTTCGCCGACGCCGACTGGGTGATCGAGGCCGTCTTCGAGGAGATGACCGTCAAGCAGGAGGTCCTCCGGAAGATCGAGCAGGTCATCGCGCCGGACGCCATCCTCGCCACGAACACGTCGTCGCTCTCCGTCGACGAGATGGCGTCGGTGCTCACCAACCCGGAGCGGCTCGTCGGCTTCCACTTCTTCAACCCGGTCGCGGTCATGCCGCTGCTCGAGGTGGTGCGCGCGGCGAAGACCTCGGACGAGGCCCTCGTCACCGCTCTCGCCGTCGCGAAGACCCTGAAGAAGACCGCGATCATCACCGCGGACCAGCCGGGCTTCGTCGTCAACAGGGTGCTCGCGCGGGTGCTCGGCGAGGCGATGCGTGGCGTCGAGGAAGGGACCTCGTTCGACACCGTCGCCCAGGGTGCCGCGCCCCTCGGCCTGCCGATGTCGCCGTTCGAGCTGCTCGAGCTCGTCGGGCTTCCGGTCGGCGCGCACGTGCTCGACTCGCACCACGCGGCCTGGCCGGAGCGCTTCTACCCCGGTGACGGGCTGAAGAAGATCGCCGAGCACGGGACGATCCTGACCCGCGACAAGAAGGGCAACGCGACCGGGTACGACCCCGCCGCCGTGAAGCTCGTCGCGCCGTCCAAGAAGGACGCGAAGCCCGTCGACGCCGCCGAGATGCAACGCCGGTTCGAGGACGCCCTGGCCGACGAGCTGCACCGCATGCTCGAGGACCGGGTCGTCGAGCACGTCGAGGAGATCGACCTCGGGCTCATCCTCGGTGCGGGGTACCCGTTCCAGGCCGGTGGCATCAGCCCGTACCTCGACCGCTCCGGTGCGTCCGAGCGGGTCTTCAGCGGCACGTTCCACGACCCACGGATCGTCGGCCCCGCTTCCCGCTAGGGCCCAGCACGAAAAACACCGGTGTTCGCGCACCGAACACCCGCAAACCGCGGCGTGGAGCGCGAACACCGGTGTTTTGCTGACCGGACCCGAACCAGCCGGCCGCGGCCGAGCGGTCAGCGGTCGGACGCCGCCGACTCACGGGACCGCGCGGGCTTCGCCTGCGGCAACTTCGTCCCGACGACCTGGTCGATGACGTCGCGGGCGATGGCCTGCGCCGTCAGCCCTGCGTCGGCGAGGATCTGCGACCGGGTCGCGTGGTCGATGAACGCGTCGGGCAGCCCGAGCTCGTTGACCCCGGTGTCGACCCCGGCGGCACGGAGGTCCTGCCGCAGCCGGGTCCCGACGCCGCCGACCCGCACGCCGTCCTCGATGGTGATGACGAGCCGGTGCGTCCGCGAGAGCTCCATCAGGGACGTCGGGATCGGCACCACCCAACGCGGGTCCACGACGGTGACGCCGATGCCCTGCGCCTCGAGCAGCGCCGCGGCCTCGAGCGCCACCGGCACCATCGACCCGACGGCGACGAAGAGCACGTCCTCGACGTCGTCCGCGGCTGCGTGCAGGACGTCCACACCATCCGAGAGACGACGGACCGCGGGAATGTCCGGCCCCACCTGCCCCTTCGACCACCGCAGCACGGTGGGGGCGTCGTCGACGGCGATCGCCTCGCGGAACTCCTCGCGGAGGGTCGCAGCATCGCGGGGTGCGGCGATCCGGATCCCCGGCACGACCTGCAGCAGCGCGAGGTCCCACATGCCGTGGTGGGAGGGGCCGTCCGGGCCGGTGATCCCGGCACGGTCGAGCACGAACGTCACGCCGGCCTTGTGCAGGGCGACGTCCATCAGCACCTGGTCGAACGCGCGGTTCAGGAACGTCGCGTAGAGCGCCACCACGGGGTGGAGTCCCCCGTAGGCCAGGCCCGCGGCGGTCGTCACGGCGTGCTGCTCGGCGATGCCGACGTCGTAGACCCGGTCGGGGTGCTGCTCCTGGAACAGGTGGAGCCCGGTCGGCCGGAGCATCGCCGCCGTGATCGCGACGATCCGAGGATCCGAGGCGCCGGCATCGGCCAAGGAGGACGCGAACACCGAGGTCCACGACGGGCCCGATGCGGCGTCGAGCGACTCCCCCGTCTCCGGGTCGATGTGTCCGACGGCGTGGAACTGGTCGGCCTGGTCGCGCAGGGCGGGCTCGAAGCCGTGGCCCTTCTCGGTGATCGCGTGCACGATCACGGGAGCGCCGTACTCCTTCGCCTGCCGGAGTGCTGCCTCCATCGCCTGCTGGTCGTGCCCGTTCACCGGGCCGATGTACTTGATGTCGAGGTTCGAGTACAGCGCCTCGTTGTTCGTCAGCCGCGACAGGAAGCCGTGCAGGCCCCCGCGCATGCCTCGGTACACCGCACGACCCGGAGCGCCGAACCGCGCCGCCACGGCCTGCGTGCCCTCGTACAGGGCCCGGTACTCGCGGCGGGTGCGCACGGAGCTCAGGAACCGCGCCATGCCACCGATCGTCGGGGCGTACGAGCGGCCGTTGTCGTTGACGACGATGACCAGTCGACGGTCGTTGTCGTCGGAGATGTTGTTGAGCGCCTCCCACGTCATCCCGCCGGTGAGGGCGCCGTCCCCGACCACCGCGACGACGGTGCGGTCGGTCTGCCCGGTCTGCCCGAACGCGCGGGAGATGCCGTCCGCCCACGACAGCGAGGACGACGCGTGCGAGGACTCGACGATGTCGTGCTCGGACTCGCTCCGCTGCGGGTAGCCGGCGATGCCGCCGCGTTCGCGCAGCTTGGAGAAGTCCTGGCGCCCCGTGACGAGCTTGTGCACGTACGACTGGTGCCCGGTGTCGAAGACGAACGGGTCGTTCGGCGAGTCGAACACGCGGTGCATCGCGAGCGTCAGCTCCACGACGCCCAGGTTCGGACCGAGGTGCCCACCGGTCTTCGCGACCTCGGCGACCAGGAAGCGCCGGATCTCGGCGGCGAGGTCGGTCATCTGCGCGTCGGAGAGACGCTTCAGGTCGCGCGGCGACGTGATGCTGGCGAGCAGGCTCACGGGCGCTCCTTTCGTGGGGCTGTCGGCCCACTCTATTCTCGGGACCCGACAACGGACGGGAGGCCCGTGGCGGTGTCGCCACGGGCCTCCCGTCCGTCCTGTGGTCGCGTCAGCAACCCGTGCGCACGTCGCTCCTGTCGTTCAACGGACTCAGACGAGCGAGCGGAGCACGTACTGCAGGATGCCGCCGTTGCGGTAGTAGTCGGCCTCTCCGGGGGTGTCGATGCGGACGACCGCGTCGAACTCGATCGGCTGCTTGCCGGCCGGCGAGTGCTCGCTCGGCGTCGCGGTGACGTGCACCGTCTTCGGGGTGCGGCCCTCGTTCAGCTCGGTCAGCCCGGAGATCGAGACGACCTCGGTGCCGTCGAGCCCGAGGGACTCGACAGTCTCACCCGCCGGGAACTGCAGCGGGACGACGCCCATGCCGATGAGGTTGGAGCGGTGGATCCGCTCGAAGCTCTCGGTGATGACCGCACGGACACCGAGCAGGTTCGTGCCCTTGGCCGCCCAGTCACGGGACGAGCCGGAGCCGTACTCCTTGCCACCGAAGATGACGAGCGGGATGCCCTGCTCCTGGTAGTGCTGCGAGGCGTCGTAGATGAACGACTGCGCACCGTCCGGCGTCGTGAAGTCGCGGGTGTAGCCGCCCTCCACGCCGTCGAGCAGCTGGTTGCGCAGACGGATGTTCGCGAACGTGCCGCGGATCATGACCTCGTGGTTGCCGCGACGCGAGCCGTAGGAGTTGAAGTCCTTGCGGTCGACGCCGTGCTCGGCGAGGTACTGGCCGGCGGGGCTGTCGGCCTTGATCGAACCGGCCGGCGAGATGTGGTCGGTCGTGACCGAGTCGCCGAGCTTCGCGAGCACCCGGGCGCCGGAGATGTCCGACACCGCGTCGGGCTGCATCGTCATGCCCTCGAAGTACGGGGGCTTCCGGACGTAGGTCGACTCCTGGTCCCACTCGAAGGTGTCGCCGGTCGGGGTCGGCAGGTTCTTCCAGCGGTCGTCGCCCTCGAACACGGAGCCGTACTCGTGGGTGAACATCTCGGTGTCGATCGACTCGTCGATGACCTGCTGCACCTCGGCCGCGTCGGGCCAGATGTCGGTCAGGTAGACGTCGTTGCCGTCCTGGTCGGTGCCGAGGGCGTCCTTGTCGAAGTCGAAGTGCATCGACCCGGCGAGGGCGTAGGCGATGACCAGCGGCGGGGACGCCAGGTAGTTCATCTTGACGTCGGGGTTGATCCGGCCCTCGAAGTTGCGGTTGCCCGAGAGCACCGCGGTGACGGCGAGGTCGTTGTCCTGCACGGCCTGCGAGATCTCCTCGGGCAGCGGGCCCGAGTTGCCGATGCAGGTGGTGCAGCCGTAGCCGACCGTGTAGAAGCCGAGCTGCTCGAGGTAGGTGGTGAGACCGGCCTTCTCGTAGTAGTCGGTGACGACCTTCGACCCGGGCGCGAGGGTGGTCTTCACCCAGGGCTTCGCGGTGAGGCCCTTCTTCGCGGCGTTCCGGGCGAGGATGCCGGCGGCCATCATGACCGACGGGTTCGACGTGTTCGTGCACGACGTGATCGCAGCGATCGCGACGGCACCGTGGTCGATCGTGAACGGGTCGGCCCCGTCCATCGCGACCTTCGTCGGCGCCGAGGCGGTCGACGGTGCGCTCGACACGTGCACGTGCTCGTGCAGTGCCGTGTCCTCGTTGGTCGAACCGGCGGCGATCGGGTCGGAGGCCGGGAACGTCTCCTCGACCGCGTCGTCGAGGTCAGTCTGCTCGGACGGCGTCGTGTAGTTGTTCAGGTCGAGCTCGAACTGGGTCTTCGCGTTCGTGAGCTCGATGCGGTCCTGCGGACGCTTCGGGCCGGAGATGGAGGGCACGACCGTGGAGAGGTCGAGCTCCATGTACTCGGAGTAGTTCGGCTCGACCGACGCGTCGTGCCACAGGCCCTGGGCCTTGGAGTACGCCTCGACCAGGGCGATCTGTGCCTCGTCGCGACCGGTCAGCCGCAGGTAGTCCAGCGTGACGTCGTCGACCGGGAAGATCGCCGCCGTCGAACCGAACTCGGGCGACATGTTGCCGATGGTGGCGCGGTTGGCGAGCGGGACGGCGCCGACGCCCTCGCCGTAGAACTCGACGAACTTGCCGACGACGCCGTGCTTGCGGAGCTCCTGCGTGATGGTGAGCACCACGTCGGTCGCGGTCACGCCGGCCGGGATCTCACCGGAGAGCTTGAAGCCGACGACCTTCGGGATGAGCATCGACACGGGCTGGCCGAGCATCGCGGCCTCGGCCTCGATACCGCCGACGCCCCAGCCGAGCACGCCGAGGCCGTTCACCATCGTGGTGTGCGAGTCGGTGCCGACCAGGGTGTCCGGGTACGCGTAGGTCTCGCCGTCGAAGTCACGCGTGTAAGTGACCTTCGCCAGGTACTCGATGTTCACCTGGTGGACGATGCCGGTGCCCGGCGGGACGACCTTGAAGTCCTCGAACGCGGTCTGGCCCCAGCGGAGGAACTGGTAGCGCTCACCGTTCCGCTCGTACTCCAGGTCGGTGTTGCGCTGCAGGGCGTCCGTGCTGCCGAACAGGTCGGCGATGACGGAGTGGTCGATGACCATCTCGGCCGGGGACAGCGGGTTGATCTTGTTCGGGTCGCCGCCGATGTCCGCCATGGCCTCGCGCATGGTGGCGAGGTCGACGATGCACGGCACACCCGTGAAGTCCTGCATGACGACGCGTGCCGGCGAGAACTGGATCTCGGTGTCGGGTTCCGCGTCGGGCCGCCAGGAGCCGAGCGCCCGGATCTGTCCCTCGGTGACGTTCTTGCCGTCCTCGGTGCGGAGGAGGTTCTCGAGCAGCACCTTCAGGCTGTAGGGCAACTTCTCGTGCCCGGGAACCGAGTCGATCCGGTGGATCGCGTAGTCGACACCCCCAACCGACAGTGTGTCCTTCGAGCCGAAGCTATTGACTGCAGCCACCGTGCCGCCTCCCTACTGATCGGTTTGCCCTCATCCTCGCGGGCCGTGGACCGTCCCACCAGCAAGGCAAACCTAATCCCGAGGACGCGTGCGCGCCCTGCGAGAACTATCTTGATGTCGAGAGAACTCTACACCGGGGCGACGTCGTCGCGTCGGACGAACACGGTGCGGACCAGCAACCAGGTCACCCAGAGCACCGCCGCGTAGAGCGGCACACCGAGGATGAGCTTCAGCCCGGCGAGCAGTTCGACCTGCGCCGTCAGGTACAGCGGGACCTCCACCGCGAGCCGGACCGCGAACAGCCCGACCCAGATCCAGGTGGCGACCGTCAGCACGCGGCGCTTGACGGGGTCGGCGCGCCAGTCGACGTGCGAGCCGTCCTCGTTCGCGGGCAGCAGGAACCCGACGACGAGCCCGATGAGCGGCCAGCGGATCGCCAGTGTGATCAGCAGTCCGACGAGCCAGACGGCGTTGATGATGATCCCGGGGATGAAGTTGCTCTCCGCGCGGCCGGTGATGAGCGCCAGGCCGGCTGAGACCGCGACGCCGAGGATGCCCGCGAACGACATCGTCACCGACTGCCGCTGCAGCAGCCGGAGCACCACGAACACCAGGCCGACCGCCACCGGGATCACGACGCTCGGCACGAGCTCCTTCGTGATCGCGTAGACGACCAGGAACGCGAACCCGGGCAGCACCGACTCGGCGAGCCCACGCACCCCGCCGACCGCGCCGAGGAGCGCCCGGCCGGACGGTGCCTCACCGGGCGCGACGCGGGCGATGCCGGCGTTCTGCACGGCGTCGCGGAACTGCGCGGAGAACGACGGCACCACCGAGGGCTCAGCCGACGGTGCAGCGGGTTCGGAGCCAGCCGTCTCGGGTCGTGGGGTGTCGTCGTGGTCCGGCACCGTGCCTCCAGGCGGGGTTGGTCGTCTGTCGGTCAGATCGCGGTCTGCGTCGACTTGGGCATGTGCAGCGGGATGAGGTCGCGCGGCGGCATCGGTGTCGTGCCGCGCACGACGACGACGCTGCGGAACAGCTCCTCGATCTCGCTCGCGTCGTCGGGCTGCTCGGCGGCCTTGCCGGCGATCACGCCGCGCAGGAACCAGCGCGGGCCGTCGACGCCGACGAACCGGGCCGGGCGGGAGCCGGCGGTGCCACCGTCGCCGTCCACGGCGACCGGGACCGACGCGCGGAGTTCGGGGCCGAACGGGCCGTCGACCTCGGTCACGACACCGCCCTGGCGCTCGATCTGCTCGGCGATCTGGGCGCGGATCTCGTGCCACAGGCCGGTGGACCGGGGTGCCGCGAACGGCTGGACCTGCAGCGTGGAATCGTCGTAGTCGAGCCCGACCGCGACGACGCGCTGCGAGCCCTCCTCGACCTCGAGGCGCAGGTGCAGGCCCTCGCGCGGGAGCACCTTCACCCCGCCCAGGTCGACGTACGGGCGGACCAGGTTCGCCTCGGTCTCGTCGTGGGGGCCGTTCTCGGCCCGGTCCTCCGGAGCGGACTTGTCCGTCGGGGCGACCGCGTCGACCTCGTCGAGGTCCGCGTCGGCATCCGTCGCGATGTCGACCTCGGGGGACGTGTCCGCGACCTCGATGTCGTCGGCGACGGCGTCCGCCACCTCGACCTCGTCCCGCTTGCGTCGGCCGAACTTCATGCGCGCGTTCCTTCCTGAGCGTCTGCGGCGGCACCGGTCACGGCGTCGCTCCGGTCACCGTAGCCCGACGAGCCGAACCCGCCCTGTCCGCGGACACTGTCCGGCAGGTCGTCGACCCGGGTGTAGGTCACCTGCGGCACCGGCATCACGATCAACTGGGCGATGCGGTCGCCGACGTGCACCTCGTACGGTTCCGTCTGGTCGGTGTTGAGCAGGGCGACCTTGATCTCCCCGCGGTAGCCGGAGTCGACGGTGCCGGGGCTGTTCACGATCGTGATGCCGTGCTTCGCCGCCAGGCCGCTCCGCGGGACCACGAACGCGGCGTAGCCCTCGGGTAGCGCGATGCGCAGCCCCGTGGCGGCCAGGTGTCGCTCCCCCGGCTGCAGCACGAAGGCCTCGGTGGAGACGAGATCGGCACCCGCGTCGCCGGGGTGGGCGTGGCCGGGAGCGTGCTCCCCGGTCCAGAGGACGTCGACTGGTTCGGTCACGTGACGAGGGTAGTGCAGCCGTGACCGTTCCGTGACCTCGCTCGCTCGTGATCGAATGGACCCGTGACCCTGTACCGCGAACGACTCTGGGCCCCGCCCGCCCTCTACCTGGCGACGGCGCTCGTCATCCCCGCCACCCTGCTCGTCTTCCTCCCCATCAGCGTCCTGGCCGGCGTCCTCGTGGCGATCGGGATGGAGCTCGGGGTCCTGGTCCTCCTGTGGGCACTCGCACCCACCATCGAGGTCACCGACACCGAGTTCCGCGCGGGCAAGGCACACCTCCCCCGCACGCTCGTCGGCACGACCGAGGCGTTCGAGGGCGCAGCGGCCACCGAGCAGCGCGGGCCGGCACTCGACGCCCGCGCCTGGACCCTCTTCCGCGGCTACGTCCGCGGGGTCGTCAAGGTCGAGGTGCGCGACGACGCGGACCCGACGCCCTACTGGCTGGTCAGCGTCCGGCACCCGGGCAAGGTCGTCGAGGCGCTGCGGTCCTGACGGATCACGGCCCACGGCCTGGAGGCGCGGCTCGGCTCCGCCTCGCAGCACACGACGAAGGCCCCGCATCCCTGGAGGATGCGGGGCCTTCGCTGATCGTTGCGTCGAGAGCGACGCGGCTGCGCCCGCTAGAGCGAAGCGCACTCCGCGCAGACCGGTCCGAGCTTCGACTCGTGGTCGAGCTGGGAGCGGTGCTTCACGAGGAAGCACTCGACGCAGGTGAACTCATCGACCTGCGGGGGCAGCACCACGACGTCGAGGTCGACGTCGCTGAGGTCCTGCCCGGCGAGTTCGAAGCTGCCGGGGTTGTCGGAATCATCGTCGACGACCCCCGACATCTTGTCGGGAACGCGCTCCTTGAGGGCCTCGATCGACTCTGAGTCAGAGTTGTCGTCGGTCTTCCGGGGGGCGTCGTAATCGGTGGCCATGCCCATCCATTTCTCGTATCGAGAGGTCGTCGCCGGGTGATCGGCGGCGACAGTTTGCACCACGCCCCGCCAGAGCGCAAACCGAGTGCTGCGGCGGGTCGTGCTGGCTGTGCAACCCACGACCGGAACCGGACATTCCCGACACCCGTTGCCGGAGCGCCGCCCGCCCGGGATCGGCCGTGCGGATGTCCGCGGCACGCCCGTGCGCCTCCCCGGAAACCGCCCGTCGTCCCTGCATACTCACGGGGTACGACAGCAGCACCGTACGCGACGCTGGGAAGGCGGAACCATGCAAGACGTGAGAGTCATCGGAGTCGAGTCCGGCGCACTCCTCCTGGCGACCGACGGCGGCACCGAGTTCCGGTTGCCCGTCACGTCGTCGCTGGCAGGCCAGGTGCGCCAGGCGAACCCCGACGCCGGTCCGCAGAAGCGGGTCTCCCCCAAGGACGTCCAGGCGCGCATCCGTGGTGGCGCCGACGCCGCCGACGTGGCCGCCGCGCTCGACGTCGACGTCGAGTACGTCCGCCGCTTCGAGGGCCCGGTCCTCGCCGAGCGTGCCTTCATCCTCGACGCCTCGCACCGCGTGCCGGTCACCCCGGTCGACGACGAGGCCCCCGACACCTTCGGCCCCGCGATCACCGCGAAGCTCGAGGCCGGCGAGGCCACCGCGATCACCTGGGGCTCCTGGAAGCACCCGGAGAGCGGCTGGCAGGTCCGCGTCCGCTACACCGCTGGCGAGGTCGAGCACGACGCCCAGTGGCACTTCGACCCCAAGACCTCGACCCTCGTACCGGACAACGGCGACGCGCACCGGCTGTCGCACACCGACGACGAGGGCATCGCCCCGCGTCTGCGTGCGGTCGAGTTCGAGCAGCAGGACGACGACGGCACCCGCTTCGACTCGGGCGCCTTCCGCGTCGACGAGCCGGAGCAGCCGGCCGCCGAGCCCGAGCCGTCCCAGCACGCGCCGCTCCGTGCGCCGCTGCCCCGCATCGGCCAGGCCGCCGTGGAAGAGCGTGCTCCCGGCAACGAGACCGCGGACCTGCTCGAGGCGCTCCGGCGTCGCCGCGGTGAGCGCGAAGCAGCGTCCTTCGGCGAGCAGCGCGACGAGTCCGCCCGCGGCACGTCCATCAGCGTCGTCGACATCCCGCTGCAGGGCTTCGAGGACGGCGGCGCGCACGACACCGCACCGCAGTCGGCCGACACCCGCCCGGCATCGGCGCCGGAGCCCGAGAGCCGTGGCGAACGCAAGAAGCGCAACCGCCGCTCGATGCCGAGCTGGGACGAGATCGTCTTCGGCACCCGCCCGGACGACGACCCCGCCTGATCGGCATGCTCACCGGCCGTCGGCGCTGACGCCCCTAGTGAGCGAACGCGCCGGCGAGCCGGAGCGGCACGATCGTCTCCTCGTCGGTCATCGCCCCGTGCTGGCCGATCATGCGCTTCGGCGTCTCGTCCTCGCGCAGGGCACGGTCGTCGTTGAACGCCCACGAGCCGCGTGCCACGACGAGCACGTCGCCGATGCGCGGCAGCACCTCGTCGGACACCCGCCCGAACCACCCAGCCTCGATCGCCTCGGCACGGCTGGCGACGGACGCCTTCTTGCCGTAGCGGGCCCGGAACGCGCCGACCAGGGCGCGGACGTCGGTACCGGGTGCGACGGTGAGCTGGCGGCAGCGCGGGTCACCCGCGACGCCGACGACGTCGGTGAGCAGCAGCGGGTCGATGGCGATGTTCGCGTGGTCCGGCACGTCGAGCACCCCGTGGTCCGCCGTCACCAGGACCCCCACGTCGTCGGCGGTCCGTGCATCGAGGCGGGCGAGTTCCCCGTCGAGCAGCTCGAGGGCGGCCGTCCACCGGTCGGACTGCCAGCCGTACTTGTGCCCGATCGAGTCGAGCTCCGGCACGTACAGGTAGACGAGCGATCGGCCGGTGGCGGTCTCGGCCAGTGCGGCGTCGACACGCTGCGGGATGGTGTCCGCCGACACGTACCGGGCGCCGCCGAGCACGTTCGCGGTCATCCCGGACGAGCGGTACCGGTCCGGCCCGACGACGACGGGGTCGAGTCCGAGCTCCGCGGCCCGGGTGAACAGGGTCTGCGTCAGGAACCAGTCGGCGGGCACCTCGGTGTCCCAGCCGCCCAGCAGGTTCATCACGGCACCGGTGTCCGGGTTCCAGCCGCTGTACCCGACGACGCCGTGGGTGCCGGGCGAGCGGCCCGTGGTCAGGGTGCTCAGCGCCGCCGCGGTCGTCGTCGGGAACCCGCTCCGGAGCTTCTTCGCGGTGCCGGTGCCCTTCGCACCGGTCAACCAGCGGGCATGCCCGGCGCGCGCCGCCAGCGCGGCGGAACCGAGGCCGTCGACCAGCCCGACGATCGCCGAGCGGGCGGGGCGGAGGGCGATACGGGCCTCCAGGCCGTCGTTCCGCAACCACGCGTCGTCCGCAGCGCCGAGCGCCACGAGGCAACTCGGGAAGACGTCGGCGAGGTTCGCGACGGCGTCGGGGGCCGTCGGTACGCTTGTTCCCATCCCACGAGTCTCCCAGACGACTCCGGTTCTCCAGAAAGGTGCCATGGCACGCACGGACGTAGTCGGCCTGCCCGACGGTGAGCGCATCGAGGACGTCGACGTCTCCGAGGAGATGCAGGGCTCCTTCCTCGAGTACGCGTACTCCGTCATCTACTCGCGGGCGCTGCCCGACGCCCGCGACGGCCTGAAGCCGGTGCAGCGTCGCATCCTGTACCAGATGGCCGAGATGGGGCTGCGGCCCGACCGCGGACACGTCAAGAGCGCCCGCGTCACCGGCGAGGTGATGGGCAAGCTGCACCCGCACGGCGACGGTGCGATCTACGACGCGCTGGTCCGCATGGCCCAACCGTTCACGATGCGCGTGCCGCTCGTCGACGGTCACGGCAACTTCGGCTCGCTCGACGACGGCCCCGCTGCCGCCCGGTACACCGAGGCCAGGCTCGCCGAACCGTCGATGGCGATGACCGAGGGCCTGGGCGAGGACGTCGTCGACTTCGTCCCGAACTACGACAACCAGATCATGCAGCCGGGCGTGCTGCCGGCGGCGTTCCCGAACCTGCTCGTCAACGGCGCCTCCGGCATCGCGGTTGGCATGGCCACCAACATGGCGCCGCACAACCTCGGCGAAGTCGTCGAGGCCGCGAAGCACCTGCTCATGAACCCGCAGGCCAGCCTCGAAGAGCTCATGGAGTTCGTCCCCGGCCCCGACCTGCCCTCCGGCGGCACCATCGTCGGGCTCTCCGGGGTCCGCGACGCCTACGCCACCGGCCGTGGATCGTTCCGCACCCGCGCGAAGGTGAGCGTCGAGAACCTCACCCCGCGCAAGGTGGGGCTCGTCGTCACCGAGCTGCCGTACCTGGTCGGCCCCGAACGCGTCATCGAGAAGATCAAGGACGCCGTCCAGTCCAAGAAGCTCGTCGGCATCTCGGACGTCAACGACCTGACCGACCGCAACCACGGACTCCGGCTCGTCATCGGCATCAAGAGCGGCTTCAACCCCACCGCCGTGCTCGAGCAGCTCTACAAGCACACCCCGCTCGAGGACGGCTTCGGCATCAACAACGTCGCCCTGGTCGGCGGGTCACCGCGGACCCTCGGGCTCCGCGAGCTGCTCGACGTCTACGTGCAGCACCGGCTCGACGTCGTCACCCGCCGGTCGCAGTACCGGCTGGCACGACGCAAGGAACGGCTGCACCTGGTCGAGGGCCTGCTCATCGCGATCCTCGACATCGACGAGGTCATCCAGGTCATCCGCACCTCCGACGACTCCGAGGCGGCGCGCAACCGCCTGCGCGACGTCTTCGACCTGTCCGAGGTGCAGGCCGAATACATCCTCGAGCTGCGCCTGCGCCGCCTGACGAAGTTCTCGCGGATGGAGCTCGAGGCCGAGCGCGACCAGCTGCTCGCCGACATCGCCGCCCTCGAAGAACTGCTGGCGTCCGACGAACGGCTCCGCGCGCAGGTCGCCCTCGAGCTGACCGAGGTGTCCGACAAGTTCGCGACCCCGCGGCGCACGCTGCTCACCGAGGCGGACGCCCCGGTGAAGGGCGGTCGGAAGGCCGCGGTCGACCCGGAGTCGCTGCAGATCGCCGACTCCCCCTGCCGCGTGCTGCTCTCCACCACCGGGCGGCTCATCCGCGTCGACATCCCGACGTCGGAGCTCGGCATCGTCCGCGTGCCGAAGCGCTCGAAGCACGACGCCGTCCGCTCCGCCGTGGTGAGCACGGTGCGGGGGCAGATCGGCGCGATCACCTCGACCGGTCGTGTCCTCCGGCTCTCCCCCGTCGACGTCCCCGCCGTACCGCCCGCCGCGGTCCGGCTCGACGCCGGCGTCCGGGTCACCGACTTCCTGGCGCTCACCAAGGGCGAGACCGTCGTGGCGATCGTCGACCTGTCCGGCGCGTCGTCGGACTCGCTGGCGATCGGCACCGCACACGGCGTCGTGAAGCGCGTCGTGGCGGGTGCGTGGCCCGACAAGCCGGAGTTCGTCGCGATCGGCCTGAAGCCCGGCGACCACGTGGTCGGCGCTGCCCAGGCCCCGGAGTCCGACGACCTCGTGTTCATCAGCTCGAACGCGCAGCTGCTGCGGTTCCCGGCGTCCGTCGTCCGGGCGCAGGGGTTGCCCGCGGGTGGAGTGGCCGGCATGGCCCTCGCTGACGGCGCCTCCGTGATCTGGTTCGGCTCGGTCGCACGCTCCGACGACGCCGTGGTCGCCACGGTGTCCACCACCTCGACCGCCCTGCCCGGCACGGACGCCGGCCGCGCCAAGGTCTCCGCCCTGTCGGAGTTCCCGGCGAAGGGCCGTGCCACCCAGGGTGTCCGGGCGCACGCGTTCCTGAAGGGCGAGGACGGGCTCACCGTGGGCTGGGCCGGCATCGCGCCGCCGCACGCCGCCGGCACGGACGGCGCCGCGCGGACCCTGCCCGACTGGCTGTCGAAGCGTGACGGGTCGGGTGCCCCGCTCGAGGCCGTCATCGGCTCGATCGGCGGCAGCGCCGCGACGCTCGACGGCACCGCCGGCGAGGCGTAGGCGCGCGCTCGCGTCCGCCGCGTTTCGCGCCTGACGACACCTCACGCCCTGCGGACCCCGTGAGGTGTCGCCCAGCGCGTGAGAACGCAGGGCGCACCGGTCTGGAGGCGCGGGGCGGCCCCGCCACGGGCCTCCCGTCCGCCATCGCGGAAGCGACAGAACCCCGCCGACTGTCGGCGGGGTTCTGTCGCTCTTGCGCCATGGACCGTGCGCGTCGGCCGAGCGGTGTCGCTTTCGCGACGCGCTACGCGTCGATGCGGTCGCGGTCCAGGCCCTCGCCGGCCAGGATGAACTCCTTGCGCGGCGCGACGTCGTTGCCCATGAGCAGCTCGAAGACCTTCGCGGCGCCCTCGGCATGGGTCACGTTCACCCGGCGCAGGGTGCGGTGCGCGCGGTCCATCGTGGTCTCCGCGAGCTGGTCGGCGTCCATCTCGCCGAGGCCCTTGTACCGCTGGATCGGCTCCTGGTACTTCTTGCCCGTCTTCTCGAGCTTCTTCAGCACCGTCTGCAGCTCCTGTTCGGAGTACGTGTAGAGCGTGTCGTTCGGCTTGCCGCGGTTCACCACGACGACCCGGTGCAGCGGCGGCACGGCGGCGAAGACCCGGCCCTGTTCGATCATCGGCCGCATGTAGCGGAAGAACAGCGTCAGCAGCAGCGTACGGATGTGAGCGCCGTCGACGTCGGCGTCCGACATGATGATGATCTTGCCGTAGCGGGCCTGGTCGATGTCGAACGTGCGGCCCGAACCGGCGCCGATGACCTGGATGATCGACGCGCACTCGACGTTCGAGAGCATGTCCGACACGGACGCCTTCTGCACGTTGAGGATCTTGCCGCGGATCGGCAGCAGCGCCTGGTACTCGCTGTTGCGGGCGAGCTTCGCGGTGCCCAGCGCCGAGTCACCCTCGACGATGAAGAGCTCGGTGCCCTCGGTCTCCTGCGAGCGGCAGTCGGCGAGCTTCGTCGGCAGCGAGGAGTTCTCGAGCGCGTTCTTGCGGCGCTGCGTCTCCTTGTGTGCCCGCGCAGAGATGCGGGTCTTCATCTCGGACACGACCTTCTCGAGCAGGGCGGCCGACTGTGCCTTCTCGGTGCGCTGCGTCGAGGTGAGGATCTCGGTGATGCGCTTCGACACGACCTGGTCGACGATCTTGCGGACCGCCGGGGTGCCGAGGATCTCCTTCGTCTGTCCTTCGAACTGCGGCTCGGGCAGGCGCACGGTCAGCACGGCGGTCATGCCGGCGAGCACGTCGTCCTTGTCGAGCTTGTCCTGCCCGACCTTGAGCTTGCGGGCGTTCGCCTCGACCTGGGCACGAACGGCCTTGACGACGCCCGACTCGAACCCGGCCTGGTGCGTGCCGCCCTTCGGCGTCGCGATGATGTTGACGAAGCTGCGGAACACGGTCTCGTAGCCACTGCCCCAGCGGAGCGCCAGGTCGACCTCGCACTCACGCTCGACCGAGGTGGAGACCATGTGGCCCTTGTCGTCGAGCATCGGCACGGTCTCGGTGAAGGTGCCGGTCCCCTGCACGCGCCAGACGTCGGTGAGGGGGCTGTCGACGGCGAGGTGCTCGACGAACTCACCGATCCCGCCCTCGTACCGGAAGCGCTCCACCACCGGCCCCGCGGCCACGGTGGTGCCCGTCGCCTCGGCCCGGGCGGCAGCGGCGTCGATCGACGCCGCGCGCTCGTCGGTGATGGTGATGCCGAGCCCAGGCACGAGGAACGCGGTCTGCCGTGCACGGGTGACCAGGTCGTCGGTGCTGAACCGGGCGTCGGCGGTGAAGATCTGGCGGTCCGCCCAGTACCGGATCCGGGAGCCGGTGACGCCCTTCTTGACCTTGCCCACCACACGCAGTTCGCTGCCGGAGGTGAAGGGCGCGAACGGAGCGTCCGGCCCGATGCCCTTGCTGTCGTCGAAGATGCCGGGCTCGCCGCGGTGGAACGACATGGCGTAGGTCTTGCCGCCACGGTCGACCTCGACGTCGAGGCGCTCCGACAGCGCGTTCACGACCGAGGCGCCGACCCCGTGCAGGCCGCCCGAGGCCGCGTAGGACCCCGAGCCGAACTTGCCGCCGGCGTGCAGCTTGGTGAACACGACCTCGACCCCGGTCAGGCCGGTCTTCGGTTCGACGTCGACGGGGATGCCCCGGGCGGTGTCCCGGACCTCGACCGAGCCGTCGGCGTGCAGCACGACACCGATCTCGTCACCGTGTCCCGCGAGGGCTTCGTCGACCGAGTTGTCGATGATCTCCCACAGGCAGTGCATGAGGCCCCGGGAGTCCGTCGAGCCGATGTACATGCCCGGCCGCTTCCGGACCGCCTCGAGCCCTTCGAGGACGGAGAGATGGCGTGCGGAGTAGTCGGAGCTCACCGTCGGAGTTTACCGAGCGGCACCGACAGCACCGTGTGGACACTCGCACTGGGGCCAAGCGATCCGCGCTGAGCGAAACAGGCCCCGACAATGCGTCGCTCTCAGGCATCACGTGTTGAAATGGTGCAACCACCCGGCACCACCTGCGATCCGTGAGGAGCACAGCAATGACCCAGACCGTGCAGGACCCCTCCATCGACGAAGTCAGCAACCACCAGCTGACCGCCGCCGACCGTTGCGACAGCTGCGGGGCGCAGGCCTACATCCGAGCCACGATGTCGAGCGGCGAGCTTTACTTCTGCGCCCACCACGGCGCCGAGTTCAAGGACAAGCTCGCGGCGACCGCCATCGAGTGGCACGACGAGAGCAGCCGACTCTACGAGTCGAAGTAGTCGCGACCGACACAAAGACAGGAGGCGCGGTGCCAGCTGGCACCGCGCCTCCTGTCTGTCTGCAGCCCGGTTCAGAACTCGCGGTTCAGCGACCAGGCCACCCCGCGGTAGCTGTTCGGCCCCCAGATGCCGTCGATCGGCCCGCTGTACCTGCCGTGGGCGGCCGCCCATCGCTGCAGTGCCCGGATGATCTCGGGGCTCTGCCAGTTGTGGAGGTCGCCTGCACGGAAGTACCCGCCCTTCGCGAGCTGCTCGGAGACACCCGTCCAGGAGTTCGGACCCATGATCCCGTCGATCGGTCCCTTGTAGCCGTAGTACCCCGCCATGCTGCCGAGGCACTGCAGCCGCTTGTAGAAGATCGGCCCCGGGACGCCGTCCGACTCGGTCGTGGTCGTCGGCACCGAACTGCAGGCCGAACTGATGCGGGGCGTCGCGGCCTCAGCCGGAGCTGTCTGGACGACGGCAGCGGCAGTGGTGATCGCCACGACGAGTGCGCCGACCAGGGCGAGGACGGATTTGTTGGTGAGCATGAAGCCTCCTTTGTCGGCTTCCAACATTTCACATCTCGCACACGAGCGGACCGACTTGGCAATTGTTGCCACTCATCAGAGACGACGAAGGCCGGGCCCCCTCGGGACCCGGCCTTCGTTTTCGTGCGTCAGGCGATGCGCTTGAACGCCTTGTCGACGTAGCGGTCGACCGTAGCGCGCGCTTCGCGTGCGTAGCGGTCGATGGTCGCCGTGCGCTCGGCGTCCGGTGCGTACTCGCGGCCCAGCCGTGCGGTGGCCGCGGCGAGGACACCGTCGGTCAGCTGCGGGTTGAGCGGCAGGACCGGACCCTGGGTGTGCGTGCCGAAGGAGTTCCCGACGATCGCGCCCTCGACCGGGGAGCCGGCCTGGTTGCCGCCGCCGGAGACGACGTCGGCGAAGGGTGTGACCCCGGCTGCGAGCTCGATGCGGGTGGCGTGGTCCTCGAAGCCCGCGAGACGCTTCGGTGCTCCGGGGAGCAGCGGGTACCGGGTCTCGAGGACGAAGTAGTTCACGCGGCGCTCGGCACCGCGGACGGCACGGGCGTCGAACACGCCGAAGCCGGCGACCGGCGCGCCCTCGGTCGGCACGACCTCGTTCGTCGCGAGGTCGAACCCGCCGCCGACGGCGAGCACCGGCACACCATCGGTCGCGAACGCACGGAGCGCCCCGCCAATTCGTGTGACGTCGTCGCCCAGGGAACGCATCGCGCTGAGCGGACCGTTGCCGATGACGACGACGTCCGCCGTGGTCGGCAGGTCGTCACCGGGCGCGTACTCGAGGACCTGGGTCTCGATGTCCGCGGCGGCCGCACGGCGGACCAGGGCCGCGACGTTGCCACGGTCGCCCGAGACGCCCATCTGCCGCGGGTAGACGTGCAGGATGGTCAGCCGCTCGGCCGTCATGCGGTCTTCTCCATGTCCGGGTGGCCGAGGGCCTTGCGGGCGATCATCATGATCTCGTAGTTGACGATGAAGTTCTTCGTCCCGCGGGTCGTCGAGCCGAGCTGCTCCATGTGCTTGATGGCCGCTTCGACGTCGGGCTCGACCCGGCCGATGCGGACACCGGCGTGCTCGAGCGCGATCGCGATCTGCCACGCCTTGTCACCGGAGACGACGTCCACGTGGTCGAGCTTCGAGAAGTCGATGTCGTAGATCCAGGAGATGTCGGGCGTGCCCTCGTCGATCGCCATGAGGACCTGCTCGGGCTGGTCCGGCAGGGCGTCGAGGTTGAGCTGGAGGCTCGCGGCGTTCTTGAACATCGTGAACTCGGCGGACTCGCCCGCGATGGGCAGTCGCTCGCCGCGGCCGTACGCGGGCTTCATCGTGCCGAAGGCCTTGGTCACGGCGTCCGCGCGGAACTGCGCGCCGAGGGCCGCACTCGCCGTGGCGGTGGCAGCAGCGGCGTCGACCGCGTAGTGCAGGCCGCGTGCGGGGAGACGGACCGGGATCTCGGCGCCGTCGAAACGGATCGTCGCGCCGTCGCCCGTGTGGGCCACGACCTCGGCGTCGGCGGTGTGCTGGGCACGGTCACCGGCGTCGAACGAGTCGGCGTTCTGCAGACCGTTCGGCGCTGCGGCGATGACCTCGTCGCTCGCACCGAACCGCAGGACGCGCTGCCCGGGGGTACCGGAGTAGCCGTCGAGGAACTGGTCGTCGTGGTTCGTGATGACGTTCGCCGTCGACAGTGCGGCGGTGTCGAGCATCATTGTCGCCACGCGCTCGGTCTCGAAGAACCGGTACAGCTGGTCGACCTGCACGTTGAGCATCGTCACCGTCGAGGGCGACAGGATGCCGGCGAGCTCGACCGCGAAGGCCTCGTCGACCTCGAGGATGCCGATGTCCGCCTTCAGGCGACCGGTCAGCGAGACCTCGGACAGCAGGGCCGACGCGATGCCCTGCGGCAGGTTCGCGCCGGACGGGTTCGTGAAGACCCGCAGCCCGTGGGCCCGCACGATGTCGGAGATCATGTGCGTGGTCGTCGACTTGCCGTTCGAGCCGAGCACGAAGACGACGCCGTTCGGGAACTGCTTCGTCACGTGCTGCAGGAAGTCCGGCACGAGCTTCAGGACGATGAACCCCGGGTAGGCGGACCCGCCGCCCCGCGCACGAGCGAGGGCACGGAGGATCCGCCCGATCAGGATCGGGATGAAGAAGCGCATGCCGGCTTACTCGAGGTAGTCGCGCAGCGACTGCGACCGCGACGGGTGGCGGAGCTTCGCCATCGTCTTGGACTCGATCTGACGGATGCGCTCACGCGTCACGCCGAACGTGTCACCGATCTGGTCGAGGGTCTTCGGCTGGCCGTCACCGAGGCCGAAGCGCATGCGGATCACGCCCGCCTCGCGCTCGGACAGGGAGTCGAGCAGGCTCTCGAGCTGCTTCTGCAGCATCGTGAAGCCCACCGCGTCGGCCGGCACGACCGCCTCGGTGTCCTCGATGAGGTCACCGAACTCCGAGTCGCCGTCCTCGCCCAGGGGCGTGTGCAGCGAGATCGGCTCGCGGCCGTACTTCTGGACTTCGACGACCTTCTCCGGGGTCATGTCGAGCTCGCGGGCGAGCTCTTCCGGAGTGGGTTCGCGACCGAGGTCCTGCAGCATCTGCCGCTGGACGCGGGCGAGCTTGTTGATGACCTCGACCATGTGCACCGGGATGCGGATGGTGCGGGCCTGGTCGGCCATGGCGCGGGTGATGGCCTGACGGATCCACCACGTCGCGTAGGTCGAGAACTTGAAGCCCTTGGTGTAGTCGAACTTCTCGACCGCACGGATCAGGCCCAGGTTGCCCTCCTGGATGAGGTCCAGGAACTGCATGCCACGACCGGTGTAGCGCTTCGCGAGCGAGACGACCAGGCGGAGGTTCGCACCGAGCAGGTGCGACTTCGCACGCTGACCGTCACGGGCGACCCAGCGCAGTTCACGCTCGGCGGGCTTCGAGAGCCCCGTCGCGTGCTGCAGCTTGTCCTCGGCGAACAGGCCGGCCTCGATGCGCATCGCGAGCTCGACCTCCTGCTCGGCGTTGAGCAGGGCGACCTTGCCGATCTGCTTCAGGTAGTCCTTCACCGGGTCGGCGGTGGCACCCGTGATGGTCGTCGAGTAGACCGGCGCCTCGTCGTCGTCGGTCTGCGAGATGACGAGCGCACCGGCGGCGACCGCGGCAGCGGCGTCCGGCTTGGCCGTCTTGTCGTCGGTGTCGTCGGCCTCGTCGGTCGGCTCCTCGACGGGCTCGTCGGAGGCGATCGCCTCGTCGACGGCGTCGGTCTTCTTCGCCTTGGGCGCCGCCTTCTTGGCGGGCGCCTTCTTGGCGGGGGCCTTCGTGGCGCGCTTCTTCGGCGCTGCGGTGCCCTCGGTGTCCGTGGCGTCCTCTGCCACAGCGCCCTCGGGCTCGGTGTCCTTCGTGGGATCGATCGTCGTGCTCCGGGCAGCCATGCGATCACCTCTCTCGTCGTGCCACGTTCGTGGGGTCGTGGCCTCCCTCGCCGCCCAGGTCCCGCGCCGCAGTCCCCCGCGTCGTACGAGTCCTACCGTTCCGGGCAGCACTAGGACCCATGTCAAGTCCCCCGAGTTCACCGGCGCACCGAAGTGCTCCGACAGACAGGGGTCCCGAACGGGTCCGTGATCATTATTGCACGTGCCGCTTCCGCAGGCGTGCAACGAGTGCAACCCAGAGTGGCCCGACGCGTATTCCCTCTTCCGAGTGCAGCACGCGGCGGGTCCGACGGCGGGCGTGCAGGAGCATCCCGACGCCGAAACCGACCACGACGTACTGCACGGTGAGGGCGATCCGGAAGTTCTCCCAGGCGAACACCTCGGTGCCCGAAGCCCGCGCAGCGACGTCGAGGACGACGCCGATCAGGTACATCATCACGAAGGCCGCCAGGAACCCGCCGACGTTCACCACGCCGTTCGCCGAGCCGAGCGATCCGACCGGGTTGAAGGTCCGGGCGAAGTCGAAGCCGATCAGGGAACCGGGCCCACCGATCCCCATCGCGACGACGAGCAGCACGAGCAACCACGTCGGCGGGTGCCCGGGCCAGAGCAGGATCGCCGTCCAGAGCACCGCGAGCAGGACGACCACGCCGAGCACCAGGTTCGACCGGCGCATCGGGAACCGCGCACAGAGCACGCCGAGCACCGGACCGGCGACGAACCCGACGACCACGATGATCGTGAGGAACCCGGCAGCCTCACCCGGGGAGTACCCGAGCCCTCGGAGCATCGGCACGCCCCACAGCAGCGAGAACACCGTGCCCGACGACTGCGTGACGTAGTGCGACCAGAACCCGAGCTGTGTGCCCGGGCGCCGGAGCGCATGCCCGAAGGTGCTGAAGGCGGCACCCCACGAGTGCGGCAGCGGGATGGTGTCCGTCCGCACCGGCACGGGACCGTTCCGCACGAAGACCGCGGCGAGCACCAGGCCGACCGCGCTGGCCGCGGCCGCCACACCGAACGCCGGGGTCCAGCCCACCGTGTGCAGGAGCACGGCGAACGGGAACGCCGAAAGGATCTGGCCGATCTGCCCGAGGTTGCCCGTCCACTGCGAGATCTGCGGCAGGATCCGGCCGCTGAACCACATCGGCACCAGGCGGATCACCGAGATGAAGGTCATGGCATCACCGGCGCCGACGAGCACCCGCCCCGCGATGGCCGGCCCGATCGACGGGGACACCGCGACGATCGCCTGTCCGACGACCAGCAGCGCGGCGCCGAGGAGCACCAGCCGCCGCGGGCCCACACGGTCGAGCGCGATCCCCACCGGGATCTGCAGCCCCGCGTAGACGGCGATCTGCACCACGGCGAGGGTGGACAGGACCGCGGCGGAGACGGCGAACCGGTCCTGCGCGTCGACACCGGAGACCCCGAGCGAGGACCGCTGCACCACGGCGAGGACGTACGCGAGGACCGCGACGCCCCAGATCAGGAAGGCACGACGGGAGTTCACCGGTCCAGGCTACCGACGCGTCCCAGCGTCGATGCGCGACGAGCGTCGTCGACGCGCGTCACGTCGTGCGGGTGACCGGAGGACGGCCTGGAGGCGCGGTGCGGGGCCGCCACGGGCCTCCAGGCCGCCCTGTGGGGACGTCCGGATCCCGCGACGGTCAATCGGTCGCGTCGCCCTGGGTGCGCCGGTCGGCGAGGAAGCGCTCGAGCTCGGCCGCGATCGCGTCGGCGGTCGGCACCTCGCCGTCCACGCCGGTGAGCGGCGACGCGACGGGGTTGCCCTCCATGTACGTGTCGTGCCGCTCCTCGAGCACGGAGACCAGGCGCTGCAGCTCGGGGTTGCCGGCCACCTGCTCCTCGACGCGGGTGAGGAACTCGCGACCCGACTCGCGCAGGGCGTCCGTCGGGAAGATGAGCCCGGTCGCGGCGGCGATGCCGGACAGCGCCGCGACGGCGGCGTCGGGGAACTCGGTGTCGGACAGGTAGTGCGGCACGAGCAGCACGAGCCCGGTGACCTGCGCGCCGGTCTCGGCGAGGCGGTGCTCGACCAGGTGCAGGACGTTCGCCGGCGCCTGGGTCTCGGGCTTCCAGACGCTCATCTGCTCGACGAGGTCGGCCCGGGTGCCGGAGACGGTCAGGCTGATCGGACGGGTGTGCGGGACCGGCATCGGGATGGACTGCACCCACGTGGTGTCGGCGACCTGCAGGTCGGCGGCGAGCCCGGTGACGGCGCGGACGAAGCGGTTCCACTGGAAGTCCGGCTCGTAGCCCGACAGGAACAGGAACGGCTGGCCGATCTCGTCGCGCACCAGGTGCAGGGCCAGACGGGGCGGCTCGACGGCGCTGATGTGGTCGTGCTCGAAGGTGATGACCGGGCGACGGGCCCGCCAGTCGAGCAGCACGTCCGGGTCGAACTCGGCGACGAGTTCGGTGTCGAGGTCCTCGAGGATCGAGTTCGTCACCTGCGCGACGGCCGATCCGGCATCGGCGAAGCCGGTCAGCCCGGCGATCAGGTGCAACCCTGCTGGCACGGTCGGGGCGTCCGCGTCGAACGTGTAGAGCTCCTCGGGGTGGTTCACCGTCCCCATGCTAGGCGGGGCCTCCGACGTCCCCGGTGCGCGACGACCACGCCGACAGCGAACAGGCCGTCGGTAGGGTTGGAACATGGTCCGACCGACGCTCTCCACCACCAGTTCACCCCCCGAGACCACCACCGCCGACGTGCTCGTCGTCGGGGTCCGCCCGGGCTCGTCCGGCGAGGCCGACAGCACCGCCGTGCTCGCTCCCACCGCCCTCGGCACGCTCGATGCCCTCGCCGGCCTCGACCTCGCCGCGATCGGGGTCACCGGCGCGAAGGACCAGCTCGTCCGCCTGCCCGCCAGCGGCGTCGGTGCGAAGTCGGTCGCGCTGATCGGGCTCGGCTCCGCCACGGGTGCCGCGGCGATCCGCGCTGCGGCCGGCAGCGCCGTGCGACAGCTCCCCCGCGTCGACTCGATCACGCTCGCCCTGCCCACCGACTCGGCCGAGCTCGTCGACGCCGCCCTCGAGGGCGCGGCGCTCGGCGCGTACGCCTTCACCCGGCACAAGGGCACCGGCACCAAGGCCCCGGCCCGCGGTGACCAGCACATCGAGGTCGTCGCCCCGGCCGAGGTCGCAGCCGACGCCGCCGTGCGCCCCGCGATCGTCGCCGACGCCGCGTCGCTCGTGCGGGACCTCGTGAACACCGCCGCGGGCGACCTCGGGCCGCAGGACGTCGCCGACGTCGCGACCGGGTTCGCCTCGGACCTGCCGCTCACCGTCGAGGTCCTCGACGAGCAGGCGCTCGAGGAGCAGGGCTTCGGCGGCATCCTCGGTGTCGGCCGCGGTTCGGCGCGTCCCCCGCGCCTGGTCGTCGTCCGGTACGCGCCGGAGTCCGCCACGAAGCACCTCGCCCTCGTGGGCAAGGGCATCACGTTCGACTCGGGCGGCCTCTCGCTCAAGCCCGCGGCGTCGATGCTCGGCATGAAGACCGACATGACCGGTGCCGCCACGGTGCTCGCCGCGACCGTCGCCGCCGCCCGCCTGGGGCTGAACGTGCGCGTGACCGCGTGGCTCGCCCTCGCCGAGAACATGCCCTCCGGCACCGCGACCCGCCCGGGCGACGTCCTGACGCTGAAGAACGGCACCACGGTCGAGGTCACGAACACCGACGCCGAGGGCCGCCTGGTGCTCGGCGACGGGATGGCCGCCGCGTCGCTCGAGCAGCCCGACGCGCTCGTCGACGTCGCCACGCTGACCGGTGCCCAGGTCGTCGCGCTCGGCGACCGCACCACCGGCCTGATGGGCAGCGACGACCTCGTCGCGAAGGTCCGTGCCGTCGCCGAGGGCGTCGCGGAGCCGATCTGGCCGATGCCACTGCCCGAGGAGCTCGAGGCCCGGCTGTCCAGCGACGTCGCCGACATCGTCAACGCCACGGTCGGCAACCCGGCCGGCGGCATGCTGCTCGCGGGCAAGTTCCTCGAGCGCTTCGCCGGCGACGGTGTCCCCTGGGCGCACCTCGACATCGCTGGGCCGTCGGAGAACAAGGGCGGCGGGTACGCCTGGTTGGGCAAGGGTGCGACGGGTGTGATGGTCCGGACGCTCATCGCTCTCGCAGAAGACCTCCAGTCCGAGTAGGTTTGGTACCGGTGGGAACGGCGCACCGACGCGCCTCCCACCGGTACTGCACGGGACGGGACCGGAACCACGCGGTCCGACCGTCGGACGCCGCCCTCCGCGGTGTCCACGTAGGGCCCGATCGGCCCGACACGCACGAGGGAGTTGCACCAGGTGACGGAACAGACTTACGACGTCGTTGTCCTCGGTGGCGGGAGTGGTGGGTACGCCGCTGCGCTCCGGGCCGCCGAACTCGGCATGAGCGTCGCGCTCATCGAGGGCGACAAGCTCGGAGGGACGTGCCTGCACCGCGGCTGCATCCCGACGAAGGCACTGCTGCACGCGGCCGAGGTCGCCGACGCGACGCGCGACGCCGATAAGTACGGCGTGGTCGCGGAGTTCGCCGGTGTCGACGTGCCCAAGGTCATCGACTACCAGCAGGGCATCATCAACTCCAAGTACAAGGGCCTGCAGGGTCTGATCAAGGCCCGCGGCATCACCGTGGTCGAGGGCTGGGGTCGTCTGACCTCGCAGAACACCGTGCAGGTCGGCGACCAGACCGTCACCGGCAAGAACATCGTGCTCGCGACCGGCTCCTACTCGAAGTCCCTGCCCGGGCTCGAGATCGGCGGCCGCGTGATCACCTCCGAGACCGCACTCCGCATGGACTACGTCCCGAACAAGGTCGTCATCCTGGGCGGCGGCGTCATCGGCGTCGAGTTCGCCAGCGTCTGGAAGTCCTTCGGGGCCGAGGTCACCATCGTCGAGGGCCTGCCGCACCTGGTCCCCGCCGAGGACGAGTCGATGTCGAAGCAGCTCGAGCGTGCGTTCCGCAAGCGCGGCATCGAGTTCTCGCTCGGTGTCCGGTTCCAGGGCGTCGAGCAGCACGAGAACGGCGTCGTCGTCACGCTGGAGGACGGCAAGACCTTCGACGGTGACGTCCTGCTCGTCGCCGTCGGCCGTGGCCCGGTCACGCAGAACGTCGGCTACGACGAGGTCGGCGTGGCGATGGACCGCGGGTTCGTCACCACGAACGAGCGTCTCGCCACGAACATCCCGAACGTCTACGCCGTCGGCGACATCGTCCCCGGTCTGCAGCTCGCGCACCGCGGCTTCCAGCAGGGCATCTTCGTCGCCGAGGAGATCGCCGGCCTCAACCCGGTGGTCATCGAGGACAAGAACATCCCGAAGATCACCTACTCCGACCCCGAGGTCGCGTCGGTCGGGCTCTCGCAGGCCAAGGCCGAGGAGCAGTACGGCGCCGACAAGGTCGACTCGTACGAGTACAACCTGGCCGGCAACGGCAAGAGCCACATCATCGGGACTTCCGGCTCCGTCAAGGTCGTGCGCGTCGTGGACGGCCCCGTCGTCGGCGTCAGCATGATCGGTGCCCGCGTCGGCGAGCTCATCGGCGAAGCCCAGCTCGCCGTGAACTGGGAGGCCTACCCGGAGGACATCGCTCCCCTGGTGCACGGTCACCCGACCCAGAACGAAGCCCTCGGCGAGGCGTTCCTGCACCTCGCGGGCAAGCCGCTGCACGCGCTGTGACCGGCACCGGCCGCACTGTGACAATGACATCAACAACCACTGCAATCCCCCGCGAAGAGGAGTCCACCCGATGAGCGAATCCGTCAACCTCCCGGCGCTCGGCGAGAGCGTCACCGAGGGCACGGTGACCCGATGGCTGAAGAACGTCGGTGACCGGGTCGAGGTCGACGAGCCGCTGCTCGAGGTCTCGACCGACAAGGTCGACACCGAGATCCCGTCGCCGATCGCCGGCGTCGTCGAGGAGATCCTCGTTCCCGAGGACGAGACCGTCGAGGTCGGCACCGCCCTCGTGAAGATCGGTGACGGCTCCGGCTCGTCCGACGGCGGTTCGGACTCGTCCGACTCCGGCGCCGACGACGCGAACGCCGCCGCTGCCGACGCCGAGGAGCCCGAGGCCGCTCCGAGCACGGAGCAGGAGGCCGAGACCCCCGCACCCGAGCCCACCGAGCCCGAGCCGGCCCCCGCCGGACAGA